>NC_009921.1:5765086-6086782 GCF_000018005.1 Parafrankia sp. EAN1pec | reverse complement strand
TCGCCTACGGGGCGGATCCGACGCTGGCCCAGCGCCTCGGGCTGACCAGGCAGTGGCTGCACGCTGCCCGGCTCGCCTTCGCCCACCCGGCGGACGGCACCTGGGTCGAGTTCACCAGCCCCGATCCCGATGACCTGGCCGAGGCGGTGAAGCGGCTGCGCGACCAGACGTGAGGACGCCGGTGCCGGCGGACCCCGGCCCGCCTTCCGCGCAGTCCTCGAGCGAAGGCCCCGAGGCGGTCCGCGTGCCCGAGGAACCCGAGCCCGAGAAACCCACGCCCGTTGAACCCGCGGACGACGCCGCGGCGGTGACCGCCTCCGGCCTGCCGCCGGCCAGCGACCCCTCTGCCGGCGCCCCGCCTTCCGGCCACCAGCCTTCCGGCGACCCGCCCGCCGAGCACACGCCCGCGGGCGACCCGCCCGCTGCCGACGGTCCCTCGGGGGGCATTCCCTCGGTCGACGGTCCCTCGGGAGAGGACCCCCTGCGAGAGGGCATCCTGGACGAGGACCCCCTGGGCGGCTCTCCTCCGGACGACGGTGCTGCCGCTGATCCCTCAGCCGCCGATCCCGCGGATCCCACAGCATCCACCGGGTCCGCGGATTCCGCGGATTCCGCCGGGCCCACGACGTTCGTCCGGCCTACATCGGCCGCCGGGCCCGCGCCGTCCGCGGGGCCCGCTGAGCCCGCGGGTGACGTGCCCGGCGACGGCTCCCCGCCGGGCGGGTTGGGACGCTCCGTGATCCGACTGCTCGACCGGGTCGACGCCGCCGCCCTGCCGCCGGTCGGCCGGGTGCTGGAGTCGGTCGCCGGCGGCCTCGCCGGCGCACGCGACCGCCCTCGGGCGCGCCTGCGCCGCGCGTGGGCGGCACGCGTGGGCCCGTACGCCGACGGCGACGGCCCCCCGCCACCGGGCCGGGCCAGCGTCATCACCGGGCGCGCCCTCGAGGCCATCGGCCGGCTGCTCGTGCTCGGGCTGGTCGTGCTGATCGTCGTCGGTGCCGTGACCACGATGCTGCGCGGCGCCGATCCCTCGGGCAGCCATGCACCCGGCCCCGGTCCCGGCAACGCTCCGGCCGGGCCCGTCGAGCCCACGGTCACCGTCGGCCCGGCCGCGGGTGAGTCGCCCGCCGCGTACGCCGCCGAGGCCGAGGCGAAGCTGGACGGCCTGACCCGGGCGGCCCCGGACGCCGACCTCTACGCCGTCGTCAGCCTGGCCGGCTACCGCACGCCGGACGAGATGCTGCAGATCTTCACCGCCTACCGCACGCTCGAGGTGTTCTTCGGCGTCCCGCCGGACGGGGCGGTGATGGCCGCCACCGTCCGCGACCCGGTCGCGGACCTCACCGCCGCCTTCGACAGCGAGGCCGACGCCGCCGACACCCGCGCGCACAGTGCCACGGACCCCGCCGAGGCCGAGCACGCGCGGCAGGAGGCCACGGCGCTGCGCGCGCGGTGCGGCTGCCTGTTCGGCGCGGTCGTGCGGGCGCCGGCGGCCCGGCTGGTCGACCTCGGACACATCGAGGGGGTGCGGGTCGTCGACCCGGCCCCGCCCGGCATCTCCCCGGAGACCGTGCGCTTCCTCCCGCTGCAGCCCGACCAGCGCTGAGCGGGCGCCCGCGGTCCCGGGTGCCGTGGGCCGGGTGCCGTGGGCCGTGGGCCACGGGTGCTCCCACCCCCCGAGGTGCCCACCCGGCACGTTGGGGGCGGGCACGGCCGGGCGGCGAGGCCCCCGCCACGCCGCGCGTGGGGAGCCGCCGACCGCCGCGATCGGCCCGGCACGGCGGCCGTCAGGAGGGTCGTCTTCCACCGCCCCACCGGGACAGGGCAGGATTGCACCAGGTCCATGGGACGTCCACCGGTACGGCCGGGCGGCGGGGACCTGACCGGCGGCCGTGCGACGGACGGCCCGCCTGATGACGAAGGGGGCACTCGGGTGAGGTTGGCCAGGGGCACCCGGGAGGTCTTCGACGCGGAAAGCCTGCTCGAGGAGTACCTGGGACCACGCAAACGGGGACTGCGGTACGCGTACCCCTACTACGACGGGCTCGTCACCAACGGCGACCCGGACCTGCTGTGCACGGGTGATCTGCTGTCGCCCTGTCTGCTCGGTGTGAACGTGGACCTCGACCGGATGCACACGCTGACCGCGCTGACCCCGCTGCTGCAGCGGGCGCTGGACCGGCTCCCCCCGGGGATCGAGTTGATCGAGGCGGACGAGGTGACCCTCGACCTGGTCGCGGCCCTCTACGACCCGCTGGACGACCCTGACGTCGCGGACCGGGACGTCAAGGGCTCGCTGATCGCCAAGGTGCTGCACCGCAAGCGCCCGGCGCTGGTGCCCCTGTTCGACTCGAAGGTGCGGATCTTCTACCAGCACGAGGACTGCGTCCCCCCGTCGCCGCGCGACGGCCGGTCGTGGCGGGAGTACATGCAGCTGCTCGTCCGCGCCATGCAGTACGACCTGCGGGAGAACGCCGACGAGTTCCGCCGGCTCACCGGCCTCGTGCCGCCGGGCGGCCCGGCGGTGACCCCGTTGCGCATCCTCGACATCGTCGTCTGGATGAGCAGCGCGGTCTGATCCCGGCCGTCCGATGGCATGGCGCGAGGCGGTGGGAGGGGAGCTCCGGGTGCGTGACCCCGCTGTCACACCGGGGGTAGATGTCGCCGGTGTGACGTCGGCGGCATCGGCCCCCGGCCTCCGCTCGGCGTGTCGGCTGCGAGAATGGCAGCCGTGCTGAGCTACGCCGTGCGTGGCCTCACCCGGCGGCACGGCGCCGGGGAGTGCGCCGTCCTCGCGAACGACCGGATCGACCTCGACGTCCGTCCGGCCGAGGTCTTCGGCGTGCTCGGTCCGAACGGCGCCGGCAAGACCACCCTCGTCCGCCAGCTCATGGGCCTGCTCCGCCCCGACACCGGATCGATCACGATGTTCGGGCACGACGTCGTCAGCCGTCCCGGAACCGCCGCCCGGATGGCGGCCTACCTGGGCCAGGACGATCTCGCGCTGGCCGAGCTGCCGGTGGGCGTCGCGGTGGAGACGACCGCGCGGCTGCGTGGCCTGTCCCGGGCGGGTGCCCGCCGGGAGCGCGACGAGGTGATCGAGGAGCTCGCCCTGGGCGAGGTGGTGAACCGCCCGCTCGGCCGCCTCTCGGGCGGCCAGCGCCGGCTCGCCTGCGTCGCGGCCACCCTGGTCGGCGAGCGCCCGGTGCTCGTGCTCGACGAGCCGACGACCGGCCTCGACCCGGTGGCCCGCCGTTCGGTGTGGACGGCGCTGGAGCGCCGCCGCTCCGCGCGCGGCACCACGGTCGTGCTGATCACACACAACGTGCTGGAGGCCGAGACCGTGCTGGACCGGGTGGCCGTGCTCGACGCGGGCCGGGTGATCGCCTGCGACTCGCCGGGCCGGCTCAAGGCGTCGGTCTCCGACGACGTCCGGCTGGACCTGGTCTGGCGGCACGACCCGCCGGTCGACGACCCGACCGTGGCCCGACTCGCCGCCACGGCGCGGGTGACCGGCCGCCGATGGACGACCCGGCTGGCCCATGCCGAGGCCAGGGACGCCCTCGGTCGCCTCACCACGGGGCCGGCGTTCGCCGCCCTGGACGACTTCAGTCTCGCGACTCCGTCGTTGGAGGACGTGTATCTCACTCTCGGCGGAACCTGCCGTGATCTGGAGCGGACATGACCCTGACGACGCCTCACCCCGCCACCCCCGCGGGTCCGGCCGGCCTGCCGCCCGCGATGGGTGTCGGGGTGGCCGCCGTGCCGCCTGAGGACCGCTCACCCGGTGGTGCGGGCGGGAAGACGGGCAGGCGGAAGGCCGGCAGGAAGGGCCGGGCAGCCGCCGGATCCGGCGGGGCCGCGGCCGGGGCCGACGCCGAGGAGGCGCCCGTGCCGCTGCCCCCGCCGACCGCCTTCCCGGCGGCGGTGTCGGCCGTCTACCGGGGCCAGCTGGCCCGCGCCCGGGTGGCCCGGGTGCCGCTGCTGTTCGTCGCCGCGTTCCAGTCCCTGGGGATCATGATCCTGCTGCGGGGCATCGTCGACGTCGGCGACAACTCCGCGGCGGCCTCCGTCGTGGCCGGCTCGACGGTGCTCGTCGTGGCCTTCGTGGCGCTCAACCTGCTCGCGCAGCGGTTCGGGGCCCTGCGCGCGGCCGGGGCGCTCGACTACTACCTGACGCTGCCCATCCCCGGCGCCGCGGTGGTGCTCGGCACGGCCGCGTCGTACGCGACGTTCGCGGTGCCGGGCACGGTCGTCACCGTGGTGGTCGGCTCGCTCCTTTACGGGCTGCCGATGGGCGGCCTGTGGCTGCTGATCCCGGTGACGGTGCTCGCCGGGGCCAGCCTGGCCGGGATAGGCGCGGCGATCGGCCTGCTGGCGCCGAAGCCGGAGCTGGCCACGGTCGCCGGGCAGCTCGGCATGAGCGTGGTGCTCTTCCTCGGGGTGATCCCCGCCGACCGGCTGCCCGGCATCGGCCGGCTGGCCCGTGATCTGCTGCCCAGCAGCTACGCGGTGGACGCGCTCGCCGAGGGCTTCGCTCCGGCGGTGGACTGGGTGCACGTGACGGTCGATCTCGCGGTCTGCGCGGCGGTCGCAGCGGTGGCGCTCGTCGTCGCCGTGCGGTCGCTGCGGCACGCCGGCCGGTCCTGAGCGGGCATCCGGGCATCGCGGCCGCTTCAGTGGCGTGGCGGGCGCGGCCGTGGAGAAGGCGGGTACGGTCGACCCCCGGGCTTGGCGTCGACGGCGGTCGACTCGCCCCCCGGGGCTCCGGGTAGGTGGACCGGTACGGCAGGCGAGGAGACGGACGGGTCGTGGCAGAGTGGCCGGGCGACAGCCGGGGCGCGCGGGCGTGCTCCCGTCCCGAGGCGGAGCCCGAGACCGGCGGCATCGCCGAACCCCGCGGTATGACCGAAGCCGGGGAGCCGGCCGGGTATCCGGCGGTGGAGCCGCCCGTGGAGCCGGCGGTGGCGGAGCCGATCACCAGCCGGGTGGGGCTGCTCGCCGGGCTCGTGTGCGCACTCGCGATGCTGCTGGTCGGCCCGCTGCTGGGCCTGCTCTGGTCGGTCAGCGCACCCCGGCTCGACGTCCAGGCGGTGCTCTCTGGCGCGATGTCGGTGTTCGGGGTGCAGAGTACGATCGACGCCTACTTCGCCATGATCTGCGCGGTCGCGGGGCTCGTGGGCGGGCTGGTCGCCTACCTGCGCGCGGCGGACGCGGGCTGGCCGGTGCCGATCGGCCTCGCCGCCGGCGGGATCGGCGGCTCGCTGCTCGCCGGCTGGGTCGGGCACCTGCGCCGCTCGGGCCAGGTGCTGGACGCGCTGCCGCCCAACGCCACCCCGCTGTTGCGCGACCTGGTCGACTTCCAGGTGCGGGCCACTGGGCTCTACCTCATCCTGCCTGGTGTCGCGCTGCTCGTGCTGTCGGTGGCGCTGTGGGCGGGCGGCACCGCGCCCGGATGGCCCCGGCGGCGCTGATCGTACGCCTTCAGTGACCGTGCGTGGTCAGTTGGAGCTCGGCTTGATGCGACTCAGCTCGTTCGAGCCCACGGTGGTGATCCGTTCCAGCAGGCCCAGCTCGCGGCGCAGCAGCGCCCGCTCGGCCCGGAGCCTGGTCGCGGCGTCGGGCGCGGCCAGCAGCCCCTGCCGCTCGGTGATGTCGGTAACCATGGCGGCAGCCACCAGGTAGGACAGCGCGGTCGGGTCCGTCGGCAGGTCGGGCAGCTTGATCTCGACGGTGCCGCTCGCGGCGAGCCGCTCGGTGTACTCGCGCAGCAGCCGGGCCACCACCGCGGTGTTGGTGGTCGCGTCGGCCTCGTCACCGACCGGGTCCGTCATGAAGTCGACGTCCCCGACGAGGTAGGGGCGGTCGCCCTCGTCGACGGAGCGCACGCGGAAGCGCGGGCCGCCGACGGTCACGATGGAGAAGCGCCCGTCCGGGTGCGCCTCGACGCGGCGCAGCAGCGCCGCGCAGCCGACCTCGTGGATCATGGGGACGGCCGGGCCGACCTCCCGGCCTCGGCGGATGGCGACGACCCCGAACTGGCGGGTCTCGGTGTCGGGGATCTCGAGCAGCTCGCGGATCAGTACGCGGTAGCGTTCCTCGAAGATCTCCAGCGGCATCAGCAGACCTGGAAGTAGGACGGTGCCGAGTGGAAACAGTGGCAGGCGCTCACCCATCCGTCTCCCTCACCCCCTTCGCCGGAGCGTCACCGACCCGTTGCGCGGGCCCGTATGCTCCCAGCCTGTCCTGTACCGGCCGCCGCGTCCATCCGCGTTGGTGGTGTCGGCTGTCATTACGGGGGTGGTGGCGATCACGGCGGGGGAGCGGTTGCGCGGGCGCGAGCCCGCAGGACGGAGGACGCGGGTGCCTGATCAGAACCGCGACGGTACGTGGGGGACCGAGCGCGAGCTGCTCCTCGTGCTGGGGCCCGATCCCGAGGCGGCCCGGGCCGTGCTCGACCTGGTCGCCGGCTGGGGTCAGGTGACGTCCCGGCTGCCACCGCGGCTCGCGCTCGTCGTGCTGCCCGCGGACCGGATCGGTGCGACCGGTGAGCTCGCCGGGGTCGTCGCCGTGCTCGAGGCGGACGTCCCGCCGGCGCTGCGCGAGACGCTCGCCCCCGAGGAGGGGCTGTTCGTCGACGGCTGGCTCGCCCGCGGCCGGAGCAAGCCGACCCGCCCGGGGGAGGGCCGGCGGTGGGACGATCCCGCCGCTCCGGGCGAGCCGCCCCGCTGACCGGAGTCTGACGGCCCGCCCCGCCGGTGGGTCAGAAGACGCGGCGCGGCGCCGACCACACGGCCGCGGCGCCTGAGCGGTACAGCAGGTACAGCCGGTTCGCGACCCGGGCCAGCACCTCGAGGTTCCCGTCGTAGTTGCTCTGGATCATCGAGACGGCGTCCACATGCCCGAGTTCCGCTGCGAACGGGCGGGGGCCGCTCCACACCGGGTCGGCGCGGTTGTTGTCGCGGAAGAAGTGGATCAGCCCGGTTCCGGCGGACGGCACCACGACCTCGAAGTTGCGCGCCCCCGGGAACACGCTCTGAATCAGCGCCGGGTTGCCGGACGCCCCCTCGGCGAAGATCCCGCCGGTGCGCCAGACGGCTGCCTGGTCGCGCGTCAGGTGCACCAGTCGGGTGCCGACCAGGGCGACGGCCTCCAGCATCCCGGCCCCGCCGCCCAGCGTCCCGTGGATCAGGCTGACCGCGTCGACCCGTCCCAGGTTGGCCGCGAACAGCTTCGGCGCGCTCCACGGGTAGCCGTAGACGTCGTGGTTGCGCCACATGTGCATGATGCCGACATCAGCGGCCGGGGCCAGCAGCTCGAAGTTGCCCTTGCCGCCCAGCCTGCTCTGCACCAGCGACGGGACGCCGCCGACGCCCTGGGCGAGCTGGACGGGCGCGCGCCACTGGAACGCCCCGGTGCTGTCCCGCCACAGGAAGAACAGCCGCGAGCCCACGCGGACGGCCACCTCCAGCGGGCCCGGGTTCGCCAGGGTGCTCTGCACCATCGTCACCGCGTCGACGCGGCCGAGGGCCTGCGCGGTCTGCCATGGGTCCCGCCACGGTGCGCCGGCGGCGTCGTTGTCCCGCCAGACGTGGGTGAGGCCGGCGTAGGCCGACGGCGCGACGACGTCGAAGTTGCCCCGCACGCCCAGGCCCTTCGCCTGGAGGAGCACCGGGTTGCCGCTCACGCCGTGGCCCCAGCCGATGTGCGCGGGCGTGTACCGGCACAGGGCGAACGTGTTGGCGCGCATCAGGCAGTCGACCGGCGCCGGCGCGCAGGAGTCGCAGTTGCCGTTGGGTACCCCGTACCGACCCCAGCTCCCGCCGCAGTCGCAGCCGGCGCCGCCGTACTCGTCCGGCGCCCCGAAGATGTGGCCGGTCTCGTGCGCGAACACGCGGTCGATGTTGTCCGGGCCCCAGCCGTCGGCGTCGGCGGCGAGCACCATCCGCGGGCCGCCGACCGACGCGTAGGCGAAGTGGCCGAGCGGGTACTTCGTGACGAACGCGCAGTAGGCCCACCGGGTACGCAGCCGGGCGCGCAGCGCCTCGACATAGTCGTAGACACCGTCGAAGTTCGCCGCGTAGCCGAGCCGGCTCATCGTGGGGTCGCGCCAGAGGGCCTCGAGGTCGTTCGCGGACGGGTTGGCGGGGGTGGGCAGCCGGACGATCTGGATGTCGTAGCTGAACGTCAGCTCGGCCGCCGGGTTCTGCGTCGCGTACCAGGACAGGCCGTTCTGCACCTCGGCCACGATCTTCGTGCGTTCCGCGGCGGAGAGCTGCAGGGCCGGCGTCGGCCCCTCGACGAGGATGAGCCCGACCGCGACGGAGCCCTCCAGGTAACTGCTGAGCGCTCCGGCGGACGGCGCTCCGGCCGTGCCCGTCCCGACCGCGCCCGAGGGCGACCCGGTCGCCTCCGGTCCCGAGGCGTCCGATCCGAGCCCGTTGAGCAGCGAGCGCACGGTGGGTGCGAGCGGGGTGGCGCCTGGGCCCGCAGAGCCGCGCGGCGGGGCGATGTCGGTGCACGGCCGGTTCATGTCCCAGGGCGCGGCGTCGCGCGGCCGCGAGCGCTTGCGCCGGCGGTAGTCGTCCCCCGCGCGCAGGCGGAACGCCTCGACCCCGAGCGCCTCGGTGCGGTCCAGCCCGCCGGGCAGGCTCAGCGTCGACACGACGGTCCCGTCCACCGGGGTGGTGCCGGCGGAGACCCCGCGAGCGGTGGCCACGGCCGCGGTCGCCAGCGGCCGGCCCACCACCCGGACGCGGCCGTAGCGGTGGATGGCGCGCTCACGGTGGCGGGGGTCCTCGGTCACGTCCTGGGCACCGGGGTCACCCGGGCCGCTCGGGCCGGAGATCTCGGACGGGCCGGCGCCACCGGTTCCGCCGGAGCCACCGACGTCGCCAGCGGAACCATCCGGGAGCTCACCCTCAGCGCCACCGGCGGCGTTTCGCGACAGACCGACCAGGCCGCGCCGCGCGTCGGCCTCGGGGTCGGGGTCATCCAGCGTGATGAGGATCCGCTCGTCGGCCGGTACGTCCCCCGCCATGGCTAATCGGGTGTCCTTTCGTAGAGAATGCTCTGCGGAGTTGTATCGCGTTGCGTCGACGTTGTTGTCGGATTCCTGGTGATGGCAGCGACTACCCGCGGCACGAGCACGCTTGCTCGCGCCGTTGTCAGCTCTGTGTGCCGCCGAAGGCAACCGGATGTGTGCCGCCGGGGGTGGCCGGGTGTCGCGCCGAAGACGACCGGTGTCCCGCCGAGGACGCTCGCGTGCCGCCGAGGGCGTCTGGGTGCGGGGCGCTACTGGGGCAGTCGCTGCCCGGGGTTGAACGCCGGCGGCGCCGGCGCCGCCGGGGGGCCCTGCTGCCAGGATGTGCCGACGGCGAGCCGCTCCGGCGCCGCCATGGCGTCGGCGACCTTGCCCATCAGCGCCTCCACCAGCCGTACGGCCTGCGGGGTCGCCAGGTTCAGGACGATCTCCGAATCCCCGGCGATCTGGAACCGTACCGACACGTCAGCCATTACTCGAGCTCCTTCTCCACGGCGTGGTAACCCCGTGCGGACGTCCTACGCCAGGGGTGACGTTACGGGTCATGCCGGGATGAAGTGACGGCACCCGGTCCGGAACCGGCGCGATGGTCACCGGTCGACCCGGCCGGCTGACCGTCTGCTGACCATCCGAGTAGGGTCGCGGGGATGACCTCCGTTGGTGCGACGGTCCGTGACTGCGTCTCCGTTCTCGAAGCATGCTTCCCGCCGGCCTGGGCGGAGTCGTGGGACGCGGTGGGCCTCTCGGTCGGTGACCTGGACGCCCCCGTGACCGACGTCCTGTTCGCGGTCGACCCGACGCCCGCCGTCGCCGCCGAGGCGGCGAGTGGCTCCCAGCTGCTGGTCACGCACCACCCCCTGTTCCTGCACGGCGCGCACACGGTCGCCGAGACGACCGCCGGCGGGCGAGTGGTGGCGACCCTGGTCCGGGCCGGTGTCGCGCTGTTCACCGCGCACACCAACGCCGACGTGGCCGACCCGGGCGTCAGCGACGCGCTCGCCGCTGCGCTCGGCCTGCGAGAGGTCCACCCGCTGGCAACGGGATCGACCGGCGCGGGGGCCCGCGCCGACGCGCGGGCCCGCGGGCGGACCGACGCCGGCACCGAGTGCCGCGGCCTGGGCCGGGTCGGCGTCCTGCCGGCCCCCGAGCCGCTCGGCGCCTTCTGCGAGCGGGTGGCGCGGGCCCTGCCGGCGACCGCCGGCGGCGTGCGGGCGACCGGTGCGGCGGACCGGCGGGTCCACCGGGTGGCCGTGTGCGGGGGCGCGGGCGGCGAGCTCGCCGGCGCCGCCGCGGCGGCCGGGGCGGACGTCCTGGTGACCGCGGACGGCCGGCACCATCACACCCTCGACGTGGTCGGTGCCCACCCGCTCGACGTCGTCGACGTGGCGCACTGGGCCAGCGAGTGGCCCTGGCTCGCCGGCGCCGCCGACCGGCTGCGCGCCGGCCTCGCGGCCCGGGGACGTACGGTGAGCACCTCGGTGTCCACACTCGTCACCGATCCCTGGCAGCTGCATGTGAGCGCCGCGCCCACGTGGCGCGAGCCCGCCACCGGCCTGCCAGTCCCATCCCATGCGCCCGGCGCACGCCGGGAAGAAAGGCTCTAGGCGAGGAGTCCATGAAGGCCGATCCCGCAACCCAGCTTCGCCTCCTCGACCTCCAGGCGCTGGACACCGCGCTCGACCGGCTCGCCGTGCGCCGCCGCGGCCTGCCTGAGCTCGCCACCATCGCCGAGCGTTCCGAGGCCCTCGACCGGCTCGACTCGGACATCGTCCGGGTACGGACGGAAATCGCCGACATCGGCCGTGCCCAGCAGAAGCTCGAGAACGAGATCGAGCTCGTCCGCGGTCGCGCCGACCGCGACCGCGCCCGGCTCGAGTCCGGTCAGGTCGCCAACCCGCGCGAGCTGGAGAACCTGCAGGCCGAGCTCGCCTCGCTGGCCCGCCGGCAGGGCGTCCTCGAGGACGAGGCCCTCGAACGCATGGAGGCCGTCGACGCGCTGGAGAGCCGGCTGGCCGGCCTGGTCGCCGAGCAGGAGCGGGTCGCCGCCGAGCGCCGGGCCGCCGAGGAGCGGCGCGACGAGCAGTTCGGCGAGATCGACACCGAGGCGGCGAAGTGCCGCGCCGAGCGTGACGCCCTCGCGCCGGTCCTGCCCGAGCCGCTGGTCGTCCTGTACGAGCGGGTCCGCAGCTCCTCCGCCGGGGTGGGCGCCGCCGCGCTGGTCCGCCGCCGTTGCCAGGGATGCCACCTGGAGCTCTCCGGCGGGGACCTGCGCGCCGTGGCCGCCGCCCCGGCCGACGAGGTCGTGCGGTGCGAGGAGTGCCGCCGCATCCTGGTCAGGACGGCCGAGTCCGGGCTGTGACCACCCGCTGACATCACGCGTCCGGCCGTCCGCTGTCCACATCGCCGAGCGGCCGGTAAAGTCTTCTATCCCCCCGAGGGGTGACTCCCCTCCGAGGGGTGGGCGAGCCCCTCGCGGGAGCCGGCCGAGCAGACTCGCGGGAGCCGGACGAGCAGAGGGGAGTGGCGGCATGAGCGCTGGGCGCAGACTGGTCGTCGAGGCCGACGGAGGATCCCGCGGCAATCCCGGGCCCGCCGGGTACGGCGCCCTCGTCCGGGACGCCGGCACCGGCCAGGTGCTGGCCGAGCGGGCCGCCTCGATCGGCACGGCCACCAACAACGTCGCCGAGTACGAGGGCCTGCTCGCCGGCCTGCGGGCCGCCGCGGAGCTCGACCCGGGCGCCGACATCGAGGTCCGGATGGACTCCAAGCTCGTCGTCGAGCAGATGAGCGGCCGTTGGAAGATCAAGCACCCGTCGATGCGCCCGCTGGCGGCCCAGGCCGCCGAGATCGCCGCTGGGCTCGGGCGGGTCCGGTTCGTCTGGGTGCCCCGGGCCCGCAACGGCGACGCCGACCGGCTGGCGAACGAGGCGATGGACGCCGCCGCCGCCGGCCGGTCCTGGGAACCCTCCGTCCCGCAGTCGCCCGACCCGCTGCCGCACCAGGCGCCCACCACGAACCGGCTCTCCGGCTGGATGGCCCCGCCCGCTCCGCCGACCACGACGGTCCTGCTCCGTCACGGCCAGACGCCGCTGTCGGTGGAGAAGCGGTTCAGCGGAACCGTGGAGGCCTCACTCACCGACCTCGGGCTGGAGCAGGCCGCCGCCGCTGCGGACCGGCTGCGCGGCGAGCCGTTCGACGCCGTGATCAGCTCGCCGCTCAAGCGCGCCCGCCAGACCGCGGACGCGCTGGGCCGCGACTACCTGATCGACGAGGACCTGCGGGAGACCGACTTCGGCGCGTGGGAGGGGATGACGTTCGCCGAGGTCCGCGAGCGCTTCCCGGACGAGCTGAACGCCTGGCTCGCCGACCCGGCGGTGCCGCCGCCGGGCGGGGAGAGCCTGCTGAGCACGGGCGCCCGTGTCGCGGCGGCCCGCGACCGGATCATGGCCCAGTATCCCGCCGGGCGCGTCCTCGTGGTCTCGCACGTGACCCCGATCAAGGGGCTCACCCAGCTCGCGCTCGCCGCCGAGCCGACCGTGCTCTACCGGCTGCACCTGGACCTGGTGTCGATCACCACCGTCGACTGGTACTCCGACGGACCCGCGGTGCTGCGGGGCTTCAACGACACCCACCACGTCGCCCATCTGGTCATTCCCGGCGAGTAGTGCCGCCGGGTGCGCCACCCGGGGCACCGCTGGGAGCGACCCCGTTGCCGAGCCCGGGCTGCGCCCCCGCCCCGCCGACGCGGACCGGGGCGCACGGCGCGACCTGGCCTTCGACGACGGCCGAGGAGATCGTGCCCGGGCGGCTCGGGTCCGCCTCGTCGTAGCTGCCGACGATCACCAGTGATTGGCCGGGCTTGAGCGCACCCCGGGTGACCTCGAACGCGGTCGACTCCTCCGGCCCGGCGCCGACGGTCAGGACGGCGGGCTCTTCTCCGGCTTCGGCCGGGGCTCCCGCCTGGGTCTGCCCGCTCGGGTCCTGCCCGTTCCGGTCCCGCGCGCCGGATCCGTTCGGGTCGCCGCCGACCGCTCCCCGCTCGGCGGCGCCGGTCCCGGCCGGATCGGCGCCCTCGGCCACCGCGCCGGGTGCGGAATCCGGGGGTTGGCCGCCGTTCGAGACACCACCCTCCGCCGGCGGCGCGACGTCACTGCCCGCCGGGGGTGCACCGCCGCCACGCAGCTGCTGGCAGGTCTGGCCGATCGGGACGAAGTCGACGACCGCGTTGATCCCGGCCGCCCGCAGGTCGGCCTCCAGCTGCTTGGCCTGGCGGAACTCGTTGATCTGGACCTTCACCGTCCCGTCCGGCTCCTCGCTCAGCGCGTAGGCGGGGGATGCCGATCCCGGCAGCACCAGCGCGGCGGTCAGCGACACGGCGGCCGCGGCCGCCCCGACCACACCGAGACGCAGCGCGCGACGCCGGCGCCGCGGCGGCGTGCCCGGGTCGTCGACCCGCTCCAGGACATCCAGGCGCGGCGGACGCGTGCAGTCCGCTCCCATTACCGCGTTCGATTCAGCGTGCGTGGGCGCGTTCGCGGTCCCGGCCGCGCCTGCGAGCAGCCGTGCCCGGACCCGGGCCCGGCCCTCCGCCGAAAGCGGCGGCACGTCTGCGCCGAGCCGCGTCAGCAGGTCGAGGTCGTCGGTCATGATGGCTCACTCTCCAGAAAAGGACGGAAGTCGGAGCGGGTCGGGGCCGACCTGGCGGCCGGCGGATCGGCGGCCGGCCGGTCGTCGGCCAGCGCGGCGCGCAGCCGGTTGCGGGCCCGGTGGATGCGCGACCGGACGGTGCCGACGGGCACGGCGAGGGCGGTCGCGATCTCCTCGTACCGCAGGTCTCCCCAGGCCAGGAGCAGCAGCGCGTCCCGCTCGCCGTCGGGGAGCTCGGCGAGCGCGCGGACCAGGGACTGGACGGCGGCGTTCGCGTCGACGCGGTCCGCGACCCGGTCCGCCGCCGCGGGCTCTGGCCGGTCGGGCAGCGCCCGCTCCAACACCCGCCAGCGCCGGGCCTCGGCCCGCCGGTGGCCCTGCAAGATCCTGGTCGCGATGCCCAGCAGCCAGGGCAGCGCGCCGTCCGGCCCGCGCGTCGGGTCGAACCGGGAACGCTGCTCGAAGGCGGCGACGAAGGTGTCGGAGACCAGGTCCTCGGCGAGGTCCGGCCCGGCCCGCCGGGCCAGGTACCGGTGCACCCGGTCACCGTGGCGCTCGAAGAGGTCGGCAAAGACCTCGGGCTCACGCACGGACCGCACGAGCAGGTCGGCGTCGGTCGGGATCACCGTCATGCCGCCTCACCAGCTCGGTCGTCGCTGATGCCGGAATTCGCCGCCGGGTTTCCGGGTGGGTGTCTGTTCACATTACGTATTGGTCCGCCGCGCCGATCCGGTTCCCGCGAACCGTCCACGGCCGGGACCGAGCCTGCCGGGACCGAACGGCCTGCCGGGACCGAACGGCCTGCCGGGACCGAACGTTCTGGGCCGGGACCAGCAGGGACGGAGCGGTCGGACACGTGTGCGTACGGCTGTGAGGCCGATCTGTGTCCTTGCGTGGTACCTGAGGGTGACGGAATGCCTCCGGGCTCGCAGGATTCGGGACATGCGCCAAGCACGGGGGCCTTGGACCATCACACCTCGGACAGCACCACCTCGGACAGCACCACCTCGGATGACGCCGTCCCGGGTCACGCCACCTCGGACACATCAGACGCCCGCCACCGTGCCACTCGGTGGATCCAGCGGAGCCGGTGGAGGAAACAGCGGAGGACGCAATCGATGGACGCCACCTCACGGCGTCGACTCATCGCGGTCGGCGTCCTGTTCCCGCTGGACCTCCTCGTCCCGCGAGGCGGCGGCATGAGCCCGTCCAGCGATGTGCTCGACCACCTCGACGACAGGGTCGCCCAGCTCACCGCGGGTTACGAGCGGGCCCCGATCGGGGCGACCGCCGTCCACCTGCGCCGTCACCTCCCCGTCGTCCGCTCGCTGCTGCAGCGTGACGTCGTTCCGCAGGCGACGCGGCTGCGGCTGCACCGGGCCGCCGGCCGGCTCGTCGCCCTCTGGGCAGCCACCCGGCACGACCTCGGCGACCTGCCCGGCGCCGTCCTCGCCTTCGAGGAGGCATTCGTGCACGCGGCCGAGGCCCGCGACGAGGAGCTGATGTGCTGGGTGCGGCTGTGGCAGTCGTCGCTGACGCGCAAGGCCGGCCGGCCGGCGGACGCGGTCGCGCTCGCCGCGTCGGGAGCTGCCCTGGTCGGCCGCGGGAGCCCGGCCGCGGCCCGCGCCGCCGCCATCGAGGCTCGAGCGCACGGCACTCTCGGTGACCGGTGGGCGGTGCACGAGGCGGTCGGCCGGGCCTGGAGCATCGCGGGAACACTGAGCGCCGAACAGCTCGGCCGCCCCGGGTTCTCGATCGACACGCTGCACGTGCTGACGCTGTCAGAGCTGTCGGCGGCCGCGTACGTCGAGCTCGGTATGCCGGGCGCGGCGAGCGTCTACACCGACGCGGCGATCCACCACCTGGACGCCGTAGGCGCCACCGGGCTCCGCTCGATGACCCGGATCGCCGCGGCCACCGCAGCGGCCAAGCGGCGGGACCTCGACCACGCCGTCGAGCTGGTCGACGAGGCGCTGAACATCTCCCGCCACCGCCCGAGCATCGTCATCGGCGGGCGCGCCGAGCGGTTCGTCGGCGAGGCCCGCGGCTACCTCGGATGGCACTCCCTCCTCGACGACCTCGACGAACGTCTCCGGACCTGGCGGTCGCCCCGTCTTACTACCTGACCCTGCGTTCTGTACTCACAACCTTCCTTTGCGTGTTCCGACTATGCCTCCTTTTCGGTTGAATTAGATCGATAATTTAGACGGAGTATAATTTCTGAGGAATGGACGGCGTGGCTCGCCGCACCGTAGAACGCCATCCCCAGTTTGTCTTCCGCGGAGGAAAGTGTTGGTTTAGGTCGCGTCAGGACGCTGTCGGGGCTCACGGCTGTGGTCGTTGTCGCCGGGTTGACGAGCTGCTCCCCGGGTCCGAGTGCCGGGAGCCCACGAGCCGCCTGCGCCAGCCCCGGGGTGACGTCCGACCAGGTGAAGCTCGGTCTGGTGTACTCCGAGTCGGGCATGGGAAGCACCGCGATCGCCTCGGCCCGGTCCGGAGTGGACGCCAGAATCGGCCTGGTCAATGCTGAGGGCGGGATACACGGCGGCAAGGTTGTCTACGAGTGGCGTGACGACACGAACACGCTCGCCCAGAGCGCCACCGTCACCGAGGAACTTCTCCGGGACGAAGGGGTCTTCGGTCTCGTGACGGTCACCACCGCTCTCGGTAGCTCGCTGGAAAGCCTTGCGGCGCAAAAGGTTCCTGTCGTCGGCTTCGGTCTGCAGTCCTGGGCCGAATACCCGAACCTGTTCTCCGACATGTACGAGGCTTCCCCTGAGACCGTCGGCCGCTACGTTCAGGCCAACGGCGGCAGCAGGGTCGGCATCCTGACCACGGGAACTCCGGCGTCCACGGTGGGTGCCGTCACGTGGTACAAGACCGCGTTCCAGTCGATCGGGCTGACCTCGACCGATGCCATCTCCTACGCCCGCGGCAGCGACAGCCCGGCCAGGGTGGTTCGGGAGCTGGCCGCTGCCGGCGCCGACGCGCTGATCGGTTTCACGACCCCTGAGGACATGGCCGACGTCGTGCAGGCCGCCCGCGCGGCGAACCTGCGACCGCTACGCACCGGAAACCGTCGAGCCCGACCAGCAGTTCGCCCTGCATGCGTACGTCTACAGCGACATGTTCCTGCGTGGGCTCGACCTGGCCGGCGACTGCCCCACCCGCGAGGGCTTCATCGGCGCGCTGCGGAAGGTCACCGGCTACGACGCGGGCGGCCTGATCGAACCCGTCAACCTGACCACCAACAGCACGCAGCCGCTCAACTGCTATGCCTTCGTCCAGATCAATCTCACCGGGACCGCGTTCCAGGTCACCCGCCCCCGCCTCTGCGCCGACGGCACCGCCGGCTGACCGTCCGGGGTCCGCGCCGGCCGGCCTGAGGACAGGGGCATCATGTTCGGGCTCTGCCACGAGTGCCGACCCGACGTTGCACCCGAGGCCGCCTCATGACCACCACGACCATCCTGATCGTCACCCCGACGACCGCCCGGACCCTGCTCGACACCGGTCTGTGCACCGTCGGGTGCCTGCTCGCCGGGAGCGGGCCGCGCGGGTGCACGTGCCGGTGTCGGGGCGAGCACCACGGCGCCCTGCTCGACGCCGCGGTGTCCGCCGAGGCCGAGAGGAACGCCGCATGAAGGACACCGTGAGCTACGACCTCACCCCGACCTCGACGGCGGCCGTGGTGCAGCAGCACGCCGCCGCCACGATCCGCCGGCATGTGCCGGACCTCGACGGCCGGCTCGAGGTCCTGGCCGCGCTCGGCCTGCCGCCAGGGCTGGCGGAGGACCCGCCGGTGCCGGGGGTGGCCGACGGGTACCGGGCGCTGGCCGGCGCGGTGCTCGAGCTTATCCGCGACGGGGCGATCAGTGCCCAGTCGTTCTCCGGCCGGATCATCCGGTCGGACCCGCCGCCCCCGTCGGGCGGGTACCGCCGCTCCGGCGGGAAGCTGCCGACCGTCCGCCGGCTGGAGATCGACCTACGCGAGTACGGGCCCGCCGTGTTCGCCGCCTATGAAGGAGCCGCCATCATGAACGTTCGCTCGACGAGCACCGGGTCTCCCCGGAGTGACCTGTCCGCCAGGGCGCGTGACGCCCGCCGGCGGATCGCGGTGTCGCAGATCCTCGGCACGCCGGAGATGCGGGCGACCGCCGCGCACCGGAACCGGGCCAAGTTCGCGCTGCTGCGGATCGACCGGCCGGAACTGTTCAACCCCGCGCTCCGGACCAGCTCCGGGGTGGGGGTTTGACCAGCCCGCCCTGGGGTAAAAAGTCAAGTCGGGGTGCCGCCGGGCCCTTCCGGAGTGGCGACTGTGTGGCCGACGGTGCCCCGCCTCGACCGCCGGCCCCGCTGCCCCACCCCGGGACCGGCGGCCCAGAGACGTTGCCCCCGGCGCCGACGGCGTCACCTCGGCGCCGGGGGTGGCCCTCCGTCCGGGGCGGAGCCGGCAAAAACCGCACACCCGGGCGGGACCATCGACCCGCCGGCCGCCGCCGGCGGGCCGTGGCCGTTCCGGGGGCCGTAGGCGGCGCCCTGAGATGGAACGACGAACGGCCACCCGATCGGGTGGCCGTTCTTGATCTCTGGACCGTCTCTGGACCGTGACAGTCGAGAGGCAGCATAAGGGCACGAAAGATGTAGCAATGTCAAACGCCCTGGTAGGGCGGGTGATCCGGGTGTTTACGCTGGTAGCGCGGACGAGTTGGCCTGTACGCCGGGTTCTGTTCCGGGTCGCCTCGCGGCTTGCCGGTGACGGTCATCTATCTAGGACCGCCGTTGCCGACGGCCTCCAGCGGCCTACCCGCAGGCTCGGGCGAGCAGCCCTCGGACGCCTGCGCAGCCCGCGACCGTGACCGGCCGGGGCCTCTTGGCCTTGCTCCGGGTGGGGTTTACCTAGCCGCCCGGGTCACCCCGGGCGCTGGTGCGCTCTTACCGCACCGTTTCACCCTTACCGGCGCCATGACGGCACCGGCGGTCTGTTCTCTGTGGCACTGTCCCGCGGGTCACCCCGGGTGGGCGTTACCCACCACCCCGCCCTGTGGAGCCCGGACGTTCCTCGGCGGCACCCGGGCTCGCGCCCCGGTACCGACGCGACCGTCCGGCCAACTCGTCCGCGCTGCTCAGCATATGGCACCGGCCGTCCTAGACTTCGGGCACGGGGTGAGGCGGCCGGGGGAGCGACTCTCTACCGCGCGGCCCGACAGGTACCGATGGGTAGGGGGCGGGCGATGACGGCACCACAGCAGCCAGGTGGCGGGGGCGAGCAGCCGCGTCCGGTGGCCTCCGGGCCGGCCGCGGGCGTTCCGGTCGGAGGCCCGCCGACCTCCGTCCCGGGCTCGTACCCGCCGGCCGGCGCGGTCCCGCCGGCGCCGCCAGCGTCCGGCGCCGTTCCGCCGGCAGCGCCCGGAGCGGTTCCCGGCGCGCCAGGCACCGGTACCGGGCCCACCGGTCGCGGGGCAGGCCGGGCCGCCCGCCGGGGCGTCGCCTACTCGACCTACGCGATCACCGTGCTGGTGCTGCTGATCGCCATCGCGGTCATCGTGTTCGTGGTGAAGAACGACCAGCGGGTGAGCATCTGGCTGTTCGGGTCGACCCAGGTGATGTCGGTGGCCGCCGCGCTGGCCGCCTCCGCCGCCGCGGGGCTGCTGGTCGGGCTTCTGATCGGCGTGATCCCACAGATCAGGCTGCGCCGGCAGCTGCGCCAGCTCCGCCGGGAGGACCGAGCCGCCTGAGCCGCCCGAGCCGGCTGACCCTTCCGCGCCGCCACCCGGCCCGCCTCACCCGACAGATCGAGCTCGACCGGGTGAACCGGGCCGGGTGCACGGATCAGCCGATCCGCTGGTTCTGCCGGCCGGTCGCGCCGGTCATCATGATCTGTCCGGGTTTCGCGGACTTCGCCTTCGCCTCGGCCGGTGGTTCGTTACCGCCGATGCCCGGGCGAATACGAAGGCGATCAGCCCGGCGAATGCGGCGCACGAACGCTGATCTGATCCCGACTCTGATCGGCTCTGATCCCGCCTCGGATCTCGGCGGGAAATCCCGCGGGAACGGCCGGCCCCGCACACCGCGTACCGCACGACAGGCGCGCCGCCTTCACGTTCAAACGCGGGTTGTTTCGAACGCGCCGCCGACGGCTTCACGGTGATCGCCGCACCGGAATAGCTCAGTGGCCGCGGAGCACCCAGTCGTCGTAGTCCACGGCTTCCTCACCGATGGTCGTGTCGTCGCCGTGGCCGGTGTGCACGACCGTCCCGGAGGGCAGGGTGAGCAGTTTCGCCCGGATGGAGCCCAGGATGGTCGGGAAGTCGGAGAACGACCGGCCGGTCGCCCCCGGGCCGCCGCGGAACAGGGTGTCCCCGCTGAACAGCACGGGGTCTCCGTTGATCTCCCCGAACAGGCTGACGCCGCCCGGGGAGTGGCCGGGGGTGTGCAGCACGCGCAGGGAACCGCCCGGGATCGGGATCACCTGGCCGTCGCGCAGCGCCTCGTCCGGCCCGCGCTCGGGGTAGACCTGCCGCCACAGCACCGCGTCGGCCGGGTGTAGCGCGATCGGGGCGCGCACCCGGTCGGCCAGCTCGGCAGCCGCGTTGATGTGGTCGTTGTGGCCGTGCGTCGCGATGATCAGGGACACCCGCCGGCCGTCCACCGCGGCCTCGATGACGGACGGGTCGTGGGCCGCGTCGACGACGACCACCGACTGCTCGTCGCCGACGAGCCACACGTTGTTGTCGACGGTGAACGACTGGCCGTCGAGGGTGAAGTCACCGCGGGTGATCACCCGATCGATCCGCTGACCGCCGCTGACCGCCACAGGAAACTCCTCTCCGCGCCGGTTCGTGCACCGGCCGACCCGGCACGACCGTACCCGTCCGGCCTGCCCCTGAGGCACTTCGTCGGCCCGCTGTACCCGTCCGGATTCACCGGAACGGGAGGGCGCTCAGATCAGGACCACGCTGCGCAGCACGTCACCGCGCCGCATCCGCTCGAAGGCCCGCTCGACGTCCCCGATGCCGACCGTCTCGGTGACGAACGCGGCCAGGTCGAGCCGGCCACCGCGGTGCAGGTCGATGATGATCGGGAAATCCCTGGTCGGGAGGCAGTCGCCGTACCAGGACGACGCCAGCGAGCCGCCGCGGCTGAACACCTCGATGAGCGGCAGCTCGACGGTCATCGACGGGTCGGGCACGCCGACGAGCACCAGCCGTCCGGCCAGGTCGCGGGAGAAGAATGCCTGCCGGTAGGTCTCGGGGCGGCCGACCGCCTCGATCACGACGTCCGCCCCGTTGCCGTCGGTCAGCGCCCGCACGGCCTCCACCGGGTCCTCGTTCCGGGAGTTCACGACATGGGTCGCGCCGAACCCGCGGGCCCACTCGAGCTTGCGGTCGTCCACATCGACGGCGATGATCCGGCGCGCGCCGGCGACCGACGCGCCGGCGATGGCCGCGTCGCCGACCCCGCCGCAGCCGAAGACGGCGACCGTCTCGCCGCGGGTTACCCGTCCGGTGTTCACCGCGGCGCCGAAGCCGGCCATGACCCCACAGCCGATCAGGCCCGCCGCCTGCGGCGGAACGGCCGGGTCGACCTTGACGCACTGCCCGGCGGCCACGAGTGTCAGCGGCGTGAAGGCGCCGATGCCCAGAGCGGGGGAGAGCGGGGTGCCGTCCTGCAGCGTCATCGGGTTGACGGCGTTGCGGGAGTCGAAGCAGTACCAGGGCGCCCCGCGCAGGCACGACCGGCACGTCCCGCACGGCGCCCGCCAGGCCAGCACCACGTAGTCACCCGGGACGACCGAGGTGACCCCATCGCCGACGGACTCGACCGTCCCGGCCGCCTCGTGGCCGAGTAGGAACGGGTAGTCGTCGTTGATCGCGCCCTCGCGGTAGTGCAGGTCGGTGTGGCACACCCCGCACGCCTGCACCCGGACCCGGGCCTCCCCGGGGCCCGGCGGCGGCACGATGATCCGCGTCAGCGCCACCGGCGCGCCCTTCTCGACCGCGACGACCGCCTCCACCGTCACTGCCTGCGGGCCATCCGTCATGGCACTCCCTTTCACCATCGCCGTGTCATCACCGACTCACCTGGACGTCAGCCAACACCCGACCGTCATCTCACCGCAATGTCGTCGCGCAACCGGAGCCGGTGGGGCGGAGGAGCGGCTCTGTGTCCGCGACGTCCGGCCCGGCGGCGCCGGTTGCGCGCCGGGTGCGCGCCGGCGTGCGCGACGGGTACATGGAGCGCAAGATGAAGTACCGCAGATATCACCGCGAAACGCGCCGGGTGGGCACCGAAGTTCGAGTCACACATGAGGCGAGGAACGCGACACGCCGACTGGCGGGCCCCGAGGCCGCCGATACCGGGTCCGGGTCGGTACGCTCCAACCGGTCCGTTTCTGCTCGTCACAGGAGGAGACCTCCGCCGGGAAGCAGTAACAGCCGAAGCAGTAACAGCTGACGCGGTATCAGCCGATGCAGACGCACCCGAAGCTGAGGCACCCGAAGCAGAGGCACCTGAACCAGAGACATTCGCGCAGGGACTGTCCGAGCAGTCGTGAGGAGCAGGTACACCGTGGTCCGTTCCGACTCCGCCGCGGTCACCGGTCCGCCGGGCCGCCGCTACTACGGTGAGGTGACGGTCGGCGAGCCCCGCCTGTCCGAGGACGGCCGGCTTGAGGTCGGGGGCGAGGAACCCGACGAGGGCGTCGGCAAGCCCGGTCCTACCGGGCGTCCGATGCCGGTGTTCCCCGTCCCGCCCCCGCTGACCTCACACGGCCCCGCGTGGGTCGTCGCCATGTGCAATCAGAAAGGCGGCGTGGGCAAGACCACGAGCACGATCAACCTGGGGGCCGCGCTCGCCGAGTACGGCCGGCGGGTGCTGCTCGTCGACTTCGACCCCCAGGGTGCGCTCTCGGTGGGCCTGGGCATCAACCCGATGCAGTTCGAGGTCACCGTGCACGATCTGCTGCTCGGCGGCGACGCCGACATCCAGGACACCATCGTCGAGACCCAGGTCGAGGGCCTCGACCTGTTGCCGAGCAACATCGACCTGTCAGCCGCCGAGGTGCTGCTGGTCACCGAGGTCGGCCGCGAGCACAGCCTGGCCCGCACCCTCGCCCCGGTGATGGACGTCTACGACGTCATCCTCATCGACTGCCAGCCGTCGCTGGGCCTGCTCACGGTCAACGCCCTGACGGCCGCCGACGCCGTCATGGTCCCGTTGGAGTGCGAGTACTTCGCGCTGCGCGGGGTGGCGCTGCTCCTGCAGACCATCGACAAGGTGCGCGAGCGGCTGAACTCCCGCCTGGAGCTCGCGGGCATCCTGGCGACCATGTACGACGCTCGTACGCTGCACGCTCGCGAGGTGCTCGCCCGGGTCGTCGAGCGGTTTCCCGAAGAGGTCTTCCACACGGTGATCAACCGGACGGTACGGTTCCCGGAGACCACCGTGGCCGGGGAGCCGATCACGACCTACGCGCCGACATCTGTCGGTGCGGCCGGATACCGTCGGTTGGCCCGGGAACTGATGGCGCGCTACGCGACGCCGCCCGCGGTCGGGTGACCCGGGCCGGCCCGCCCGGCTGACCTGTCGGCCAGCCGGTGGGCCGGCAGGCAGCGGGACCCGGTCGGCGGGTCCTGGAGGTTAGGACGACGGATCGGGGACGGACGACAAGCCGTGCTGTTTCACCTCGCCGAGCCCGCGGCGCTGCTCGGGATCGTGCTCGCCTTCGTCATCGGCATCGTCGTCCACGACGGTGCGCAGATCCTCGCGGCCCGGCTGGCCCGTGACCCGATCCCGAGGCGCTCCGGGCGGCTGACCGCCGGGGTGGGCACCCAGCGGATCAGCCCGTTCAGCTGGGTCGGCGTGCTCATCGGCGGTGCCGGGTGGGCGGAGCCGATCCGGATGAACGACGTCTGGCGCAAGCGCCGTTTCCACGTGGCCGCTGCCCTGCTCGCGGGCCCGCTCTCCTACGCGCTGCTCGCGCTCGCGTCGCTCGCCGGCGCACGCGCGCTCACGCAGCGTGCAGTGATCGACACTGGGGACCGTGCGGCCGAGATCGTCGGCGGCACCTTCTCGGTGGAGCTGCTGCTGTGGATGGCGATCACCTTCGGGTCGTTGTGCATCCTCAGCCTCGTCCCGGTGCCGCCGACGGACGGCGGGCGCATCCTGTTCCTACTCGGCCCGCAGTCCGAGGGCTGGCGCAAGGCGAACTACCGGCTCACCGAGGGCAACGTCGGGGTGGTGATCCTCCTCGCGGTGATCATCCTGCCGGTGCTGTTCCCCGGGTTCCCGTCGGTGATCGGTCAGCTGATCTGGCCGCTCATCCGCGGCCTGGGCTCCCTGATCGGGATCGATCTGCCGTAGGCGGGCCCAGGTGAGTGCGGCCGGTGTGCACGTCGGGACGATACGTCACAGGGCGTAACGTGGCCGTATGAGCTCGTCCGGGACAGACACGGCCACCGGTGTGGGCGTGCTCGGCCCGGCAGCGGACGAACCGGCGCCCAACGGGCCCACTGCTCCCACAGGGTCCACCGGACCCGCCAGGCCGATGAAGGCCGCCGCGCCCGCCGGGGCCGCCGCGCCGACCGCGCGTGGCGGGCGCACCGAGCCGTTCGTCGTCGAGCTGGAGAACTTCTCCGGCCCCTTCGACCTGCTGCTCTCGCTGATCGCCAAGCATCGGCTGGACGTCACCGAGGTGGCGCTGTCGCAGGTGACCGACGAGTTCATCGCGCACATCAGGCGGCTGGGCAAGCACTTCGACCTCGGCCAGGCCACCGAGTTCCTGGTGATCGCGGCGACGCTGCTCGACCTGAAGGCCGCCCGCCTGCTGCCCGGCGCGATCTCCGACGACGAGGCCGAGGACCTCGCCCTGCTGGAGGCCCGTGACCTGCTGTTCGCCCGGCTGCTCCAGTACCGGGCCTACAAGGAGGCCGCCGCGATCTTCACCGCGATGATGGCGCTGGAGTCGAGGTTCGTCCCGCGGGCGGTGCCGCTGGAGCCGCGCTACGCCGCCGCGCTGCCCGAGGTGCAGATCAGCATCGGGCCGTCCGAGCTCGCCGCGCTCGCCGCCCGGCTGCGTGAGCCGCCGCTCCCCCCGCAGGTGGCCACCGACCACGTCCACCTGCCCCGGGTCAGCGTCCGCGAGCACATGATCGCGGTGATCGGGATGCTGCGGGAGCTGGGTGCCGCGTCGTTCACCGCGCTGTGTGCGGGCCTGGCCGAGACGATCGAGGTCGTCGCGCGCTTCCTGGCCCTGTTGGAGCTGTTCCGGGAGGGCCGGATCGTCTTCGAGCAGGAGCGCCCGCTCGGTGAGCTCATCGTCCGCTGGGTCGCGCGCCCCGAGGACGACGACCGTCCTGTCGGTGCCTCGCTCTACTCTGGCGAGGATGAGCCGGACGAGCCCTTCACCCCCGCCGGGGACACCGCCGCCGCCGGTGCGGGTGCCGGTGCCGGAGCGGGGGAGGGCACCGGAGCTGAGGACGATCCGCTCGACGGCCGCCGCCGGCCGAGGCGACCGAGGAGACCGACCGCGTGACCCCTGATTCCACCAACGGGCCAGTCGGCGCCGACGGCTTCGCCGGCACCGACGGGCCCACCGGCACGGGCGCGCCCGCTGGCACGAACGGGGCGGTTCCCGCGCCCCGGTCGCCGGCTCCGCCCCGGTCGCCGGGCCCGCGGGTGCCGCCGGCTCCGCCCGCGGGCGAGCGGCCATCCGACATCGCGCTCGTCGAGGCGGTGCTGACCGTCGCGGAGAACCCGGTCGGCGTGGCCGAGTTCGCCACCGCACTCGACATCCCCGCCCGGCGGGTCGAGGCGCTGCTCGCCGAGCTCGCGGCACAGTACGAGCGGGACGGGCGCGGCTTCCGGCTGCGCCACGTGGGTCGGGGCTGGCGGCTGTACACGGCCGACGAGTGCGCCCCGTGGGTCGAGCGCTTCGTGCTGGCCGGCCAGTCCGCCCGCCTCTCCCAGGCCGCGCTGGAGACGCTGGCGATCGTCGCCTACCAGCAGCCGGTCAGCCGCGGCCGGATCTCCGCGGTGCGCGGGGTCTCGGCCGACGGCGTCATCCGTACCCTCACCGCCCGCAACCTCGTCGAGGAATGCGGCCACGACCACGAGTCGGGAGCCATCCTGTACCGCACCACCGACTACTTCCTGGAACGCATGGGCCTGCGTGACCTGGACGAACTGCCCCCGCTCGCACCCCTGCTGCCGGGTGTGGACGATGTCGATGACATCGTGGCGTCATGAACGGCACCGAATCCGAGTCCCCCGACACCCGCCGCCGGGACCCGGCGTCCGAGGGCATCCGCCTGCAGAAGGTGCTGGCCTCCGCCGGCATCGGCTCTCGCCGGCACAACGAGGAACTGATCGACTCCGGTCGCGTCCGGGTCGACGGCGAGGTGGTCCGCGAGCAGGGCCGTCGGGTCGACCCGGAGACGGCGGTGATCGAGGTCGACGGCGAGCGCGTCGTCACCCGCACCGGGCTGGTGCACCTGGCGCTGAACAAGCCGCGCGGTGTGCTGTCGGCGATGTCCGACGACCGCGGCCGGCCGACCATCGCCGACTTTCTCACCGAGTTCGGCTCCGTCGGCCTGTTCCACGTCGGCCGGCTGGACGGCGACAGCGAGGGCCTGCTGCTCGTCACCAACGACGGCGATCTCGCCCACCGGCTCACCCACCCGTCCTTCGGCGTGCCGAAGACCTACCTGGTCGAGATCAGCGGCCCGGTCCGCCGCGACGTCCCGCGCCGGCTGCGCTCGGGGGTGACCCTCGAGGACGGCCCCGTCTCGGTCGACGCCGCCCGGATCGTCGACGTCGCCGCGTCCCGGGTCATGATGGAGCTCACCCTGCACGAGGGCCGCAAGCACGTGGTCCGCCGCATGATGGAGGCCGTGGGGCACCCGGTGCACCGCCTCGTCCGGGTCTCGTTCGGCCCGGTGACGCTCGGCACGCTGCGGGCCGGCCGCGCCCGCCATCTCACCCGGCACGAGGTGGGGGCGCTCTACAAGGCGACCGGGCTGTGAGTCCCGGCGAGCCCCCCACGGCGGCCGGGCGGTTCTCGCCGCCCTACGTCCGCCCGGGGGTCGAGGCGGCCGCAGGGGGCTCGTCCGCGTGGGATCCGGCGCACCTGCCCGAGCTGCGCCGGGTGGCCGTCGTCGGGTCCGGGCTGATCGGCACGAGCATCGGGCTGGCGCTGTCCGGGCGCGGCGTGGAGGTGTTCCTGCGTGACTCCGACGACGCCCAGGTGAAGCTCGCCGAGGCGATGGGCGCCGGCCGGCCATGGCAGGGCGAACGGGTCGACCACGCGGTGATCGCCACCCCGCTGCCCACCGTCGCCGCCGAGCTGCGCGACCTGCAGCGCGGCGGCCTGGCGACGACGGTCAGCGACGCCGGCAGCGTGAAGACCCGCCCGCTGGTCGAGGCCGTCCAGCTCGGCTGTGATCTCGGGGCCTGGTGCCCGGCCCATCCGATCGCCGGGCGGGAGCGGCACGGGGCGGTGTCCGCCCGCGCGGACCTGTTCGCCGAGCGGGTGTGGGCGGTCTGCCCGGTGGCCCACACCGGCGCGGACGCGATCGCGGCGACCGCCGCCCTCGCCCTCGCCTGCGGCGCGACACCGGTGCGCACCACCCCCGAGCGCCACGACGCCGCGATGGCCGTCCTCTCGCACGTTCCGCAGCTGGTGGCGAGCGTGCTCGCCGGGAGCCTGCTCGGCCTCGACTCGCACGACCTGCCGTTCGCCGGCCAGGGCTTCCGCGACACGACCCGCCTCGCCGACAGCGACCCCGTCCTGTGGGCGTCGATCATCGAGGGCAACCGCGGGCCCATCGCCGAGCGCGTGCGCCGGCTGGGGCGGGAGTTCACCCACCTCGCGGACGTGCTCGCCGAGGGGACCCGTGACGAGGTGGTCGAGGCGGTCACGGCGGCGATCCACGGCGGGCGGCACGGCCGGTCGCTGCTGCCCCGCAAGGCCGGTGCCCGGGCACTTCCGTGGGGCTGGGTCGGTGTGGTGCTCGACGACCGTCCCGGCCAGCTCGCGGCGCTGTTCGCCGTGATCGGCGAGTGGGACGTCAACATCGAGGACGTCGGGCCGTTCGAGCACAGCCTGGACGCCCCCGCCGGCATCGTCGAGATCGCGGTCGATCCGGACGGCGCGGACGGACTCGTCGAACGGCTGACGCGGGCCGGATGGACGGCATATCGGCGCTCGTGACGGACCAGCGAGTAGCCTGAGCCGGGTTGGCCGTCCGGCAGGTGTTCTAGGGACCACCAGCCTGGGACTTCCGGCCCGGAGACAGTCGGGGTGGGCGCGCCGCGCCGCCCCGGCCGCGACCGGGCCGTCGGCCCGGGTCCGAGACGCCGCCGGCCTGGCGTGGACGAAGGAACATGCGGGTCGCACAGACACGCGTCCGGACGGAGGAGACGGGTGAGCCCCGACGACGGGTCCGCTTCGCCGGGGGCTTCGGCCACCGGCAGCCACGACGATGCTTTCAGGACAGGGGGTTCCGGGACGACGGTGGCGCCCTCCGCACCGGGCCCGGTGACCGCCGGGGCCGCCCCCGCCGGTCTCGTGGTCGCGGTGGACGGCCCGGGCGGCTCCGGGAAGAGCACCGTCTCCCGGGAGATCGCGCGCCGGCTCGGCCTGCGCTACCTGGACACCGGGGCGATGTACCGGGCGGTCACCCAGGTCGCCCTGGAGCGCCGCATCGACATCGAGGACCCGGCCGCGGTGGCCGAGGTCGTCGAGCGCACCGTCCTCACGGTCGGCACGGATCCCGACCGCCCGTCGATCTCCGTCGACGGGGTGAACGTCGACGAGCAGATCCGCACCCGGGCGGTGACGAACGCCGTGAGCGCGGTCGCCGCCGTGCCCGCCGTGCGGGCCCGGATGGTCACGCAGCAGCGCGAGATCATCGCCGAGGCCCTCGCCGCCGGCGGCATCGTGGTCGAGGGCCGCGACATCGGCTCGGTCGTCGCGCCGGACGCCCCGGTCAAGGTCTTCCTCACCGCGTCCACCGAGGTGCGCGCGCTGCGGCGGTCCCGGCAGCTGGGGGAGAAGGGCGTCGACGACGTGGCCCGCACCCTGGCCGAGCTCGACCGCCGTGACGCCCTCGACAGCTCGCGCACGGTCGACCCGCTGTCCATTCCCGCGGGCGCGATCGTCCTCGACTCCAGCGCGCTGTCGGTCCCCGAGGTGGTGGACGAGGTCCTGCGCCAGGGCGAGCACGTGCTCGTTACGACCTCATGACCGCCGCCGACGGCCGGCTCGACACGCCGGACGGGCCGGTGACCGAGCCGGTAGCCGGGACCGGCGCTCCGGCCGAGCCCGCGGCGGCCGAGTCGGTCGCGGTCGAGCCCGCCGCGGTCGAGTCGGCTCCGGCGACTCCGGCCGCTGACGGAGTCGAGCCGGCGCCGAAGGCCGTCGAGCCGGCGCCGAAGGCCGTCGAGCCGGCGCCGAAGGCCGTCGAGCCAGCTCCGAGCGGCGTCGAGTCGGCGACGAGCGGGGCCCGGGCCGAGCGGGTCCGTCCGGCGACCTCGGCCGGGGCGCCGGCGCACCGCGGTGCCGCGTCGAAGCCGTTCAACGACATCACCCACCGCGTGCTCAAGCCGCCCGTCCGCCAGGTCCTCAACCACCTGGTGATGAACGTGGTCCACGAGGGCTGGGAGAACGTCCCGCATGGCGAGCCTCTGATCTTCGCGGGGAACCACAGCAGCTGGATGGACGGGCCGCTCGTCGTCATCGAGGCGCCGCGCACCGTGCGGTGCCTGGTGAAGTCCGAGATGTACAAGGGCATCCTGGGCAGGCTGCTGCTGTTCGTCGGCCAGATCCCGATCAACCGCGGCCGCCCGGACCGCGACGCCCTGCACACCGCGCTCGACGAGCTCTCCCGCGGCGGCGCCATCGGCGTGTTCCCCGAGGGCACCCGGGGCAGCGGTGAGATGGCCGCCGTCCAGCACGGCATCGCCTACCTGGCCGTGCACGGGCGTTGCCGTGTCCTTCCCGTGGCCTGCATCAACACCGGTGCCGCGCTGCCCCGGGGCGCCAAGTGGCCGCGCCGTTCGGTGAAGGTCCGGGTGGTGTTCGGCAAGCCGTTCGAGGTGGAGGTGCCGGCGAACCCGCGTTCGCGGCGGGCGCTGGCCGCCGTGGCGGAGGACATCCGGGTCCGGCTGGCGGATCATCTGGCGACGGTGCGTGCCGGCGAGAGCCGGGATTCGTCGGCGGCGGAGTAAGTTCTACCGGATCGCTGTTTGTTCCGAGTGCGCCGGACGGGTCCGCCGTCCGCGGAAGGACAGCTCGCAGCCAGTTCACCGAGATGTCCAGCCCAAGCGGAGTGCAGCCGTCATGAACACCGAAGATCTCGCCGCGTCCGTCGACGACGGCCCTGTGGGCGGTGCCCTCCCGCTGGCGGGAGGGCAGCCCGTCCTCGCCGTCGTCGGCCGGCCGAACGTGGGCAAGTCGACGCTGGTCAACCGCATCCTGGGCCGCCGCGCGGCCGTCGTCGAGGACGTCCCCGGCGTCACCCGTGACCGGGTCGCCTACGACGCGGTGTGGAACGGCCGCCGGTTCACCCTCGTCGACACCGGCGGCTGGGAGCCCGACGCCCGCGGCCTCGCCGCCCGGGTCTCCGACCAGGCCCGCGCCGCGCTCGACACCGCCGACGGCGTGCTGTTCGTGATCGACGCCACCGTCGGCGCGACCGACGCCGACGAGGCCGTCGCCCGGGTGCTGCACCGGTCGGGCCGGCCGGTGATCCTCGCCGCGAACAAGGTCGACGACGCCCGCGCGGAGGCCGACGCCGCCGCGCTGTGGAGCCTCGGGCTGGGCGAGCCGTACCCGGTGTCCGCGCTGCACGGCCGGGGCAGCGGCGACCTGCTGGACGCCGTCCTCGCGGTGCTGCCCGAGGCACCCCGCGAGCGGTTCACCGAGGAGGACGGCCCCCGGCGCGTGGCGCTGATCGGGCGGCCGAACGTCGGCAAGTCCAGCCTGCTCAACAAACTGGCCGGCAGCGAGCGCTCGCTGGTGCACGACGTCGCGGGCACGACCCGCGACCCGGTGGACGAGCTCGTCACCGTCGGCGGCGAGACCTGGATGTTCATCGACACCGCCGGCCTGCGGCGGCGGGTGAAGGAGGCCTCCGGCGCCGAGTACTACTCGTCGCTGCGCACCGCCTCCGCGCTGGAGGCCGCCGAGGTCGCGATCGTCCTGCTCGCCGCGGACGAGCCGGTCACCGAGCAGGACCAGCGGATCATCAGCATGGTCACCGACGCCGGCCGGGCCCTCGTCCTCGCCTTCAACAAGTGGGACACGCTCGACACCGAGCGCCGTCTCGACCTGGAGCAGGAGATCGTCCGCGAGCTGGGCCGGGTGGCCTGGGCGCCGCGGGTGAACATCTCGGCCCGCACCGGCCGCGCCACCGACCGGCTCGCCCCGGCGCTGCGGACGTCCCTCGACTCGTGGGGAACGCGCATCCCGACCGGCCGCCTCAACGCCTGGATCGGAGAGGTCGTGGCGGCCACGCCGCCGCCGTCGCGGGGCGGGAAGCTGCCGCGGGTGCTGTTCGCGACCCAGGCCGGGGTGCGCCCGCCGCGCTTCGTCGTGTTCACCACCGGATTCCTCGAGCCGGCCTACCGGCGTTTCCTGGAGCGCAAACTGCGCGAGGACTTCGGCTTCGCCGGCACGCCCATCGAGATCTCGATCCGGGTCCGCGAGCGTCCCGACCGCCACCGCTAGACCCCACCCCGCGGCCTCGGGATGTGTGGTGCCGGACGGCTCCCCTCACGCCCCGGGACTGAGCCGCGCTGTCCTCGCATGTCGGCGGGATCGGGCACGGCCGGCTGGGCCGCCTGCTGAGGCCCGCAGGTAGTCGGTGACCACCTCGGCGTCCAGGGAACAGAGTTCGATACCGGCCGCACCGGACAACTGCGCAGCGGGTGCCCCGCCTGCTGGGGTTGTCGCGGCCCGATGCGGGGGCTGGTGCGGGGCTGTGAGTGCCAGCCCGACTCCGGGCCGTAGCGCCTCGTTGAGACTGGCGATTGCCTGTCCGTGGGCCGGCCCGGTGATCTCGTCCAGACCGTCCAGTACGGGCAGCAGCAGGCCGGTGTCCCAGAGCACCCGTGCCCAGCTCATCCCCCGGGGCCCGTCGGCCGGTTCCTGCCTGAGCCGGCGTCCCTGGCCATCGAGACACGGCTGCGGAATGAGCTCGCTCCCGACAGAGTGCATCACCCCGGACATGCATCCAGTCATGCAGGAGGAGGTGTCGGGAGCCTGATCGTAAACAACGGGAGTCGGGTGGACATACCTCGCGCTGACGACAGCGTGACGTTCCTGCATCCGGTGCCGTCGGTTCGTCGTGGCCCGGAAGCGGGGAGCCGCCGAGCGGCGCGGCACCTGACGGATCAGGTCCCGAGGTCCCAACGGGGACGAGGCGGAGCCCTTCAATCGGGATCGGCCAGGTGGGTCCCGACAGCACGAAAAGCCCGCTGACCAGGCTTCTGCCTGTCCAGCGGGCGGTGAACCGTTTTGTGTCGGGACGACAGTGTCGGGGTGGCGGTGTCCGACCCGAGCGGACGCGACCGCGGGATCGAGGGTCTGCCGAGCATCGAGGCGGCGATGGACTGGGCCGAGGCTCACGCCGCCGGGAGCTCGCTCCAGTGAGCCCGATCACCGACGAGGTGCGGTCCGCCCTCGCCGCGGCCGTCATTGACGGCACCACCGTTCGCCTCGCCGGCCGGCTGGACCGCACAGGCGCCGGCCCTGCCGAAGGCTCAGCGCCGGGTCGAGGGCTACTTCGCCACCCCCGACACCCTTGCCCAGCTCGTCGTCGAGGCGTACACGGTCATCCCGGGCCTCTCGGTCCACGCGCGGGTGCTCGAGCCTTCGGCGGGTGACGGCGCGCTGGTGCGGGCCGTCCGGCGCGTCAACCCGGCCGTCGAGGTGGTCGCCGTGGAGCCCAACATCGAGCGCGCCGAGGCGATCGACGACGGCAGCGGCCTGGTGACCGTCCAGGCCGAGCGCTTCGAGGACGTCGCCCGACGCCACGTCCAGGTTCAGGCCCGGCTATTCGACGCCGTGGTGATGAACCCGCCCTTCGCCTTGTCCGGCGCGGCCACCGCGTGGATCGACCACGTCGACCTCGCCTGGTCGCTGGTGCGGCCCGGCGGACGGGTGACCGCAATCGTGCCCGCCGGCCGCCGCTGCCGGAGGACGGACTCCAGATCGGCCAGGATGACGCCGGAACCCGGCGCACCTACCAGGAGCGTTACCCGGCCTCGACCCTCACCGCCGGGCACGCCACCAACATCGAGGCGTGCTGGGCCTGCCACGCGCTGCGCGAGATCGCCGCGTGGAGCACCACCGTGGACATACGAACGGGCGGCGGTGCCGACGAGCCGCGCCGCTGCCAGCTCGCCCGGGAAAGCCTCGCCGGGCGCGTCGACAGCGTTAACGGGAAGTTCGCCCACTGGCGGGAGCCCGTCGAGTCCGCCCCGGAAGCGGCGCGTGAGATCAAGGATGTGGCAGGGCTGCGTCTGGCCCGCTCCGGGCGCGGCAACTGGGCAGTCACGCGCGTGATCGACAACCGGGTGCTGCTCGGCGGGATCGGCGCGCAGGCCAAGGCCACCGCCTCCGCCCGTGCGCTGGCCGCCCTGGGCGACCTGGCCACCGTCCCGGGTTACGTCCTGCCCTACCTGCCCGCGCTGCGCGATGACGTCGAGGCGATCAAGTGGGAGGCGACGGGCCTCAGTTCCGAGGCGTCCGCCTGGGCTGAGAACTGCCGCACCCGTGCCGCCGAAATCCGCCAGGCGGTGGCCGAGAAGGCGGCGAAGGACGCCGCGTGGAGGAATCGATGAAGAGTTCAGCCGTCAATGCGCCGTTGGAATGGGTGCCCGGAGTGCACGTCCTCGTCGACGACGACGCGGAGACCTGCGGCGAAGTGGCCGCTCGTCTCCGCCGAGAACCTTGCACGGAAGGTGAAGGCTGAGCCGGGAGCCCTGGCGCTGCTCGCCCGAGGCCCGGTGCGTCCCATGGCGGACGGCAGGGGGAGTTGTCCCGTCAACCTGATCAGAATCTTGGACGTCACCGTCGGCGGCGAGATCCGTCGGTACGTCAGGCTGGAAACCGACGAGGAGCCCGAGCTTTCGATCTGGTGGGGCACCAGGATCGTGGGGCGCCAGGATCATGGAGATCGTCGACGTGTCGAGGTTTGATCCCGACCGTGTGATCCGGGCCTACCGGGACTTCCTCGACGATCGCATCAGCCAGGCGCTCGACAGGACGGTCACGGGAGAGGAACTGATCCGCTGCCGGCGTCGGATCAGGCCGTGGGACAACTTCGCGCAGGCGCTTGCCGCCCTGGAAACCACTGCTCGACGAAGTGATGCCGCGTGAACGACGACGTCTGCACCTTCGGTCGCTGCCTCGCCCCGGGCGAGGTGCTCGTGTCCGCGGTCGTCGGCCGCACGAACCTCTCCGCCGTCGTCGGCGCCGCGGTCTTCGAGCCCCGGCTGATGTGCCTGGGTCACGACGCCGGAGGACTCGAACTACCAGGCACATGCTCACGCTCATCCGGAAGGCGGGCGCCATGCCACAGAGGGCTGCGGCATGAGCTTCCCTGTGACCCGCCAGCACGGCATCCACTACACGACCCTGAGCCCGACGTGGGTCCGCGAGCACCGTCCGGAGATCGAGAACCACGCCTTCCCCGTCGAAATCTTCGCGGACGAGGTCGAAGGCGGCGAGGCGTGGGGGCCCGGAGACGCTGAAACGAGGTGGGCGAAGCTCGCCGCCGACACGGACTCCGTTCCGTTCGAGCGGGTGGTCCGCGACATCGGCTACGACGACTGGCGGCAGCCCACTGCGCAGGACGCGGACGCCGAGCGCCGCGGACGGGGCCACCCGCGCCTCGACTGGGACGTGACGCCGAGCCCGTGGTCGCGGGTCGGCGAGAAGAGGCGCTGACAATGAGCGAGATCCCGCCCCTGGACGAGTTCTCCCACGGCACCGTGACCCTGGCGGACGACCCTCCCCATCAGGTTGATCGGGAGTGGGCCCACTACCTCGTGGAGCTGCACGACGAGCCCGCCCACGACACGCGGTACGCCAGGTTCTGCGCCAAGGTGGCGACAAGCAACCGGGCCCAGGCCGCGTTCCCGCGTGCGCGTGCGTCATGACCGCTGACCTGAGCGTCCCCACCGGCGTGACGCGGCGTCGGGAGCCCGTCCGTCGCAGCGAGTGGCTGGCGTCCCCACGCGCCCCCGGCCCCTACTCGCTGCCGGTCGGCCACATTGTCGCCATCGAGATCACCGACGACGCGGCGCACCGGCAGTTAGGCATCGGCTACCGCTCGGCGGGCGAGCAGGTGTGGAGCTCCGGCTGGGGCTCGCACGTCGTCGAGGTGCTCGCCGAGGACGCCGCCGGCCGTGGCTGGTGGGTGGAGCACTGTGACCGCCGGACTTCGCCGGACAGTCGCATGATCGTTGTCCTGCTGCCCTACGCCACCTGCGGCCTGATCGTCCGTCGCAGCCAGGTCCGGTGGGTGCTGTGAGGCTCCTGTGCACCGGCGTCCGCGTCTGGCGCGAGCACCAGGCCGTGTGGCGGGACCTGGAGAAGGTCCGCCACCTCGCCCGGACCCGCGGCCAGAAGCTCACCCTCGTCCACGGCGACGCGGCCGGCGCCGACCGGCACGTCCGAGCCTGGTGCGAGCGCACTCCCGAGGTCGTTGAGAAGAAGTACCCAGTCTCCCCGACGATGTGGCGGATCAACGGCCCGCGTGCCGGGCACCTGCGCAACGCCCACATGGTCAGCCTCGGCGCCGACGGGTGCATCGCGTACTGCGTGCCCTGCGACAAGCCGGGGCCGTGCCGCGGACTCGGCGGCGTGCTGCTCTGCCCGACGGGCACGCCACGCATGGCACCTACGGCTGCATGGAGCTGGCGAGGGCCGGCTGGCATCGAGGTGTGGGAGCGGTGGGCAGCGTGAGCCGTCCCGCTGCCAAGCTCACGCCTGCCCAGGTGGTGGAGATTCGGAAGCAGCTTGCCGCAGCAGCTTGCCGCGGGTGCGCGCAAGGGCGACCTGGCCGCCCAGTACCAGGTCTCGGGCGAAGCGATCCGCAAGATCAGGCGCGGGCGCACCTGGCGGACCCTCGACGACGTCGCACGAACCCACTGCCGACGCAACCACTCGTATGCCGAGCACGGCTACACCAGGTCGCAGGGGAAGAGGCGCTGCCGTAAGTGCCGCAGGGAGTACGAGCGCGGCTTGCGACTGACCCGCGAGGAGTACCTCGACGAGCACGCCGGGCACGAGCTGCGTACCCGTGTTAACGGGACTGTCTACTGCCTTGCCTGTTGGCGCGGAGAGAGCGACATCGACGAAGTCGCCGTCGAGCGGGCCATTGCTGGCGAGCCGCCGGAGCGCATGAGCATCGCTGAGCGACACCATGCGATCCGGCGGCTACACGGCAAGGGACCTTCGGCTCGGGAGATCGCTCGACGCCTGAGTATCAGCTCGCGCACCGTCCAGCGACATGTGGCCCTGATCCGCGAGGCAGCGGCATGAAACGCCCTATCCGCTGCGACCCACCGCCTGGCTCTTCGTCCTGTCCAAGGGTCGCGTGAACATCGAGGTCAGCCTGTGGCCCGATGGCGACGAGCGGACACTCTCAGGATGCGGCAGCGGCCTCCCCGCCGGCGCCAGCACTGCCCGCGCGCCGCGGCGGCTTGGCATCGAACATCCGGGCGAGGTACTCGGTGCGCAGGACACCGCGGCCGTCGGCGCCGATGTAGCCCACGTCGCGGGTGAGGTAGCCCTCGGGGTAGTCGTAGCCGGCGGAAGTGACCGCGCCGTTGCGGGTCCACCAGGCTTTTCGATGGGTGTCGCAGCGGTCGCAGGCATGGATGACGTGGTAGGCGCGGGCCTCGCGGTCCCAGGTGGCGGTGTGGGGCTGCCAGCGGTGCCCCATGGTGCGGCATTCGACGAAGCTGACGGGCAGCTCGCGTGCCCAGGACTCGATGCTGCGGTGGGGAGTCTTCTCAGGCACGGCGGGGACATCCCTTCGGGAGTAACTGCGGGTAGGGCGCGAACGGCCGGTGGCGATGCGTCGCGGATGTTCGTGCGGCGATCCTGCCATCCCCAGGGGCCCGCGCGCCCGCTCGTACCTCCCGTACGACACAGCCCTGTGGCCTGCGGGGATGCGCGCAGGTCGGTTGCACCGGCCGGCCGGCGGGCGGGCTCGCCCGCATCCAAGCAGCGGCGGGTGTCTCGGATCCGTAGGGCGACGGCATAAGAATGGCGAGGACTGCTACTCCAGCAAGTCAACGATTCAGCCGCCATGTCGATAAATCTGGGGGCCCCGGCGCGTGTTGGCCGTGGACCGGCGGGAAGATGAATTCAGGATACGGTGTCTTTCGTCCGAGTAAAGACGCGTCGGTCCTCGCGCACCGCTGGGCATACGAACAGGTGAATGGGACGATTCCACGCGGCCTACATATCGATCACACCTGCCACAATGGAACCGGCTGCCCTCCGGGCCGTTGCCCTCACTGTCTGTGCTGCAATCCTGCGCACCTCGAAGCAGTTACCCCTGGGGAAAACCTCAATCGAAGCCATAATGGAAACGCGGCCAAGGTCGTGTGTCGCGCTGGCCATCCGTACAGCAAGGAAAACACCTACATCGGCCCGAGTGGAAACCGCTTTTGTCGACAGTGCATGCGTGCATCCAGTGCGCGAAGGAGCCCGGGCCCCAGGGTCCTCCGACCGATCGACCCCGAAGAGGTTAAGCATCTCTACGAACTCGGGTGGGGAGCGGCACGGATTAGGGATCACCTTGGAGTAAGCCTTCCGCGCCTTTACCGATCATTTGACGAACTTGGACTTCCTCGACGCCCAGTAGGTCGACCGCCGAGAAAGGTTGCGTGACATGACCGGAGAACCGATTCTGACTGTTATTGGCCAGCTCGCAAGCGACCCTGAGCTGCGTTTCACCCCGAACGGCGCCGCGGTCGCCAGCTTCACCATCGCCTCCACCCCGCGCATCTACGACAAGCAGGCGAACGAGTGGAAGGACGGGCAGGCGCTGTTCCTGCGCTGCTCAATCTGGCGGCAGGCCGCCGAGAATGTCGCCGAGTCGCTGACCAAGGGCACCCGGGTGATCGCGCAGGGCCGGCTGAAGCAGCGCTCGTTCGAGACCAAGGAAGGGGAGAAGCGCACCGTCATCGAGCTGGAGGTCGACGAGATCGGCCCCTCGCTCGGTACGCCACCACCAAGGTCACGAAGACCGAACGCGGCCAGGGCGGCTCGAATGGGCGCGGCGGCCAGCAGCAGGCAGGCCAGGCCGGCGGCGGCTCCGGCTCCGGCTCCGGTCAGGGTGGCGCGGTCGACGACCCGTGGTCCCAGCCCGCGGGCGGCTACGCCGACGAGCCGCCGTTCTAGGTAGTCCGCGCCAGGGGGCCGTGACAGCCTTGCCGGCGGCGGCCCCCTGGTTCACCCCTCTGACCAGAAGGAGACCGCCATGCCCACACTCACGCACAGGGAGCGGTGATGGCCCGCCCTGACGACGTCACCGACGACCCGCGCGCCATCCGCGTGCTTCGGCGCCACGGAGCGCCCGGCGAAGAGACCGAGCAGCTCAGCGACGCGTTCGGCCATCCGTTCGTCCCCAACACCGAGCTCGCGCCCGGCGACTGGGCCGTCCACTGGATGGACGACTCGGGCGAGGTCACCGGGGTGACCGAGGCGATGCCGTCCAGCTTCGGCACGCCGCTGCTGCGCCAGCATCTGAGGACTGCGGACGGCCGGGCCGTCTCCAGGCCGGTCGCGCACAGCGGCTCCACGACCATCTGCACCCACAACCCGCATTGCGACCCCTACGACCACGGAGAGATCGCCCGGCTGACCGGGCAGCCCACGTCAGGTGCGAGCCCGTTCCTGCCGTCGATGAGCCCGCGGGCGCGGCGGGCGGAGACGTGACGGACTCCCGCGCCGCACTCGACGAGCTCGCCGCCCTCTCGGTGGGGGCAGGTAGCCCGCAGGAAGGCCACGAGCCGACCCACTATTTCTCCCACCGCTTGTGGCTGCCCGGCATCGCGACGACCAACGGCCAGGCCCGGTGGGGCGCTCTGGGGCTCGGCCGCACGCCGGAGGGGGCCGCCGACCAGCTCCAGGGCGATCTGACCAGCCTGCCCGAGGGGCAGTGGGGCGAGGCCGCCCAGTTCGACCAGGGCCGGAATGGGCCGAGGCGCAGCGACTGGCCGACCCGGCGCGTCGCCTGGGACGGCGAGCGGTGGGAGTACGACGACGAGGCGCTGGCCGCGAAATCCCACATCGAGTACGCCGACCGCAAGAACGGCCGCAAGCCGGTCGTGCCGGTCCATCCCGAGCTGGATGGACCGTTGGAGGACATCCTCGGCGCGACGTACCACCTGGTGGTCTACCAGGAGCAGGTGATGACCATCGCCCGGGAGCTGGCCGGGTACAGCCTGGGCCGCGCGGACCTGCTGCGCCGGGCGATGGGCAAGAAGAAGAAGGACGTGCTGGACGCTCACCACGCGGAGTTCACCGCCGGCATGACCGGGCGGGGCTACTCGGCCGAGGCCGCGCAGGCCCTGTGGGACGTGCTGGTGCCGTTCTCCGGCTACAGGTTCAACAAGTCCCACACCGCCGGCTACGGCGTGGTGGCGTTCTGGACCGCCTACCTGAAGGCCAACTTCCCGGCCGAGTACATGGCCGCACTGCTGACCTCAGTGTGAACCGCCCCGGGTCAGGGCGGCGTTTTGCCATGGTTGTTCATCATGGCTGAAGGCGGTCGACTGCGTCGGCAACAGTTGCGTGATCGACGGGCCTGCCCAGGTGCCGGGTCGCCGTGCCATCATCGGCGCGAGGGAGATCGTGCTGTTACCAGGCGAAACACGGACTCTCTCGCCCCTGAGCAGCGTTTGAGACATGACCATCCGCTGGATCTGGCTGGTACCGCGTAGATCTGCGTGATCTTCGCTAATGTGGGCTGATCATGTCGACTACCTGCGTGTTTAGGTCGTTGCCTGCATGGTTGGGGTCGCTGAATCCACACGATGTCCACAGAGACTCGAATCTGGTCCCGAACTGCCGTCGCAGGGACCGCCTCCGGGTGCAAAGGGCGACGCGGTTCCAGCGTGGCGAGATCTACCGTGATCCGGCCGGACAGCATTACGGGGTCGCGGTCGAGCAGCGCTGCTGGGTGCTGTCCAAGATGGCTGGAATCAGGAACGGAGAGGGCCCCTGGACGGACTCTCCTGTCCTCCCGCTGGCCGACGGGACAATCGGCCGGTTCTGGCCGATTCCGCCGCGCGCTCCCGCTGATCCCGGGCGCGGCGCCCCCGCGGACGACGGTCGGCTGTACGTCGGCCGCGCGACACGCTCTCCCCATTTCGCCGCCTCCGCACTATGATGATGATCATGGGTAGGGTCTCCCCAGTCGTGTTCGTGAGCTGTGCGGAGGAACTCGAGCTGTCGCCCCGGCCGCGATCGTTCGCCGCCGCCGCGTACGCCGCGGTGCGCGATTCGGGTTGCCGAGTGGCCGCTCCTTCGGGCTCGACCGGGCACAAAGACCCTCCGGCCGAGGAGCGCCGCCGGCAGGTCGGCGCGTGCGACGTATACCTGGGGCTCATCGGCCGTGAGTACGGCTCCCAGGTCGTCGACCTGCCGTCCCGGTCCTACCTCGAGCTGGAGTACGCCGCCGCGCAGAAGGCCGGCCTCGACCGGATCGTGTTCGTCAGAACCCTCGAGACCGAGTCGATCGACGGTCGTCAACAGGCGTTCCGTGAACGAGCACGGCAGGACGGGCTGCGCGGCTGGTTCGTCGACGACGAGGAACTGCATCGGCTGGCGCGGATCGCGCTGGAGGGCTGGCGGTCCCGCCCGCCGAAACGCGCCGCGAGGAAGCGCGCCCGGCAGGACCCTCCGGGCATCGGCCCGGTGTGTGACGCGAATGGTCTGAAGGATTGGGCTCCGGAGATCGCGTCAGGCATTTCTGACGCCATAGGCTGGCCGTAGAGTGAGGACGTTCGACGGCGCCAATCTCGCAGGATAGACCGCCACTACCCGGGGGCGATTTACCCCCGGGATCATCGCCGCGTTTCTAATCTATCTACCTATCGCTGAGCCCGCCGCGGATCTCACCAGGTGTGCGGGTAGCCGCCTCCACTGCGATGCCGAGGCGGCCCGGCGGGTCCTGCACCAGCTCGCTGCCCCAGTGGATGCCTACCGGGGCGCGTAGCCCCAGCACGCCCACCCGGCCATCGCCCACCGGACACGGGCCCGAGCCCCGGCCCAGTCGGGGTGGTCATGTCCGGAGCAGTAGGTATCCCGCTCAGCGCTCTCGCGGCTCGAGAAGCACTCGGCGCCGCGGCCGGCGTGCAGGAGGCAGCCCCAGGTCCAGTAGCCGGGGGTGACCTCGGCGACATCAAGGCCGGAGCACCCCGGACGGGTGGTGACATCGGCGCACATCAGTCCTCCTCCGATGCGAGGTCGGCGAGAGCGGCAGGATCTCCTCGGCATCGACTGGTAGGCCCAGCAGAGCTTCGCAGGCGTCGCCCTTGAGGCGGATCGGCCCGGCCTCGGGCTCGGTCGCGCCGCGGCGGGTGACGTACCAACCCGGGCCCACGCCGTCCCTGCGGGTGCGTCGCTCGGCGGACGCCAGGAGGGCGCTGCGGTGCCCCGGGTCGAGCTGCCAGTTGCTCACCAGGTCCACCTGGGTGCGCACGCCGTGCCGGGTGAGCAGGTGCGCCAGGGGGGCGGCCGGGCGCTCGTCCCACACCGGGTCGGGCAGGTAGCCGTCAGCAGGGGCGTGGCCAGGCATGTGTGCCGCGCTGGTGGAGCCGAAACGACGCGCCCCGCTGCGGCCCTCGTACCGCTCATGGACCGGAGCGTCGCATCGGCAGCAGGTCCCGCGGCGTGTGTCGGACATCAGGCAGGCCACTCATAGTCGCACCCGTCGCTGTATCCCCGGAACCGACCTCGGCGGCTGTGCCCGCAGCGTCGGTATCACCATCCGTCGCGGCCGTCCGACACTTGACCGCACCCCGCGATCAGCCAGCGGCACCGACATCCACGTGAGGATCGTCCCTACCGCGCCGGGCCGAACACTGCGGCCAGCTCATCCAAGGCGCCGGGCGCTGGCTGGTAGTAGGCCCAGACACCACGTCTGCCCCGGCTGATCAGGCCGGCGTCGAAAGGGACTTTCAGGTGGTGGCTGACGGTCGGCCGGGTCAGCCCGCCCGTTTTGAGATGGATCACGGCCTGCGGCGCCTGCTCCGCTTCCTACCGGCAGCAGCTGACGCTAAGCCGTCGAGGAGCCTTCCCGCTCGTCCCCGCGATCCCGCACAGCGAGGCGACGAAGGGCAACCGCGGCGCGCTTGTCGCGGCCCGAGGCGGCTGACCGCTCGTCTCGGCAGCTTGAGGACGTTATGGTCCGGCTGTGGACTACGCCGCTGGCCTGCTGGCGCAGAACCGGCTCCTCACCGATCTGCTCGGCGAGGCCGACCTGTCAAGACCTGTCCCGACCTGCCCGGGCTGGGATCTGACCCAGCTCATGCGCCACGTCGGGCGCTTTGACCGGTGGGCGGCCGCGATGGTTCGGACCCGGGCCACCGAGGTTCTCGACCCGCGCACGATCGAGGGCGGCAAGCCGCCGGCGGACCGCGGCGGCGCGCTCGCCTGGCTTCAGGAGAGCCCGCAGCTGCTGCTGGAGGCCGTCGCCGTCGATCCGGACGTGCCGGTATGGACGTTCACCGGCCCGCGGCCGGCGCGCTGGTGGGTCCGGCGGCGGATGCACGAGGCGATGATCCACCGCGTGGACGCCGCGCTCGCGCTGGGCGTCGGGCACCCGCTTGAGGCCGCGTTCGCCGCCGACGGGATCTCGGAGTGGCTCTGCCTGCTCGCCGCGCGGCCCGGGGCCGCGATTCTTCCGGACGGGGCCACTGTCCACCTGCACGCCACCGACGAGGGCCTCGGCATCGAAGGGGAGTGGGCGATCCGCGGCGGCGCGGACGGGATCGGTTGGGAGCACGCTCATGAGAAGGGCGACGTAGCGGTGCGTGGCACAGCCGCCGACCTGCTGCTCGCGCTGCTGCGCCGGATCCCTGGCGGTGACGGCCGGCTGGAGGTCCTCGGCGAGCAGGAGCGCTGGACAAACTGGCTCGCGAACACCAACTTCTGACCATTCGACAGCACGCTGTGGTGGCCGCGGGGCTCAGCCAGTAGCGCAGCCAGGTTCGTCAGCGGCGCGCGTCATGCACCACGAATGCGGGTGCGACCTGCTGGCAGATGCCACCACGCCGCATTGATCGTTTTCGTCTATCGTCCTGGACCGTGAACAGCGGCCACGAGCATGAGCGCCCCATGCACGGCCACGGCCATGCTCACCAGCACGGCCATCCTCCTGGCGGGCACGCGCACGAAGGCGGGCATGACCGCCACACGAACGGATGGTGGGCGCGGCTTCGTCACAGCCTGTCGGGCATGCTCGGAGGACACAGCCACGACCCGGCGGACCAGATCGACGGCGTGGTGGAAGCCGACACCGCCGGCCGCCGCGCCCTGCTGATCAGCCTGGCCGGTCTCGGCCTGACCGCCGCCCTCCAAGCCGTCGTGGTGGCGCTGTCCGGATCGGTGGCACTGCTAGGCGACACCCTGCACAACATCGCCGACGCGCTCACCGCCGTCCCGCTGCTACTCGCCTTCACCGTCGCACGCCGCCCGGCCACCGCCCGGTTCACCTACGGCTACGGCCGCGCCGAAGACCTCGCCGGCCTCGCCGTCCTCGTGATGATCAGCCTGTCGAGTCTGGTCGCTGCCTGGGCCGCGATCGACCGCCTGCTCCACCCCCAGCCCATCAACCATCTGACCGCGGTCGCCGCGGCAGGGCTCGTCGGCTTCCTCGGCAACGAGACCGTCGCCCGCTACCGCATCCGCGTCGGCCACCAGATCGGCTCCGCCGCCCTCGTCGCCGACGGGCTGCACGCCCGCACCGACGGCTTCACCAGCCTCGCGGTCCTGTTCGGCGCCGCCGGCGTCGCGGCCGGCTGGCGGTGGGCCGACCCCGTCATCGGCCTGGCGATCACCCTGGCGATCCTCGGGGTCCTGCGCTCCGCCGCCCGCGTCGTCGGCGCCCGGCTTATGGACGCTGTCGACCCCGCCCTCGTCGCCGAAGCCACCAGGACACTTCTGCACACCGACGGCATCGAAACCGTCCGCGAACTACGGCTGCGCTGGATCGGTCACACCCTGCGCGCCGAAGCCGACGTCACCGTCGATGCGCACCTGACCCTGGCCGCAGCCCACGACCTCGCCCATGCCGCCGAGGCCCACCTGCTGCGCCACATCCGCCGCCTGTCCGCCGCCACCATCCACATCAGCCCCGCCCACCACCACAATCCAACGACGGTCCCTTAACCACGAAAATCGTCAACTAGCCACGGCGACGGCCCAGTCAACGCTCGCCAACAAGACCTCCGGACCAGTGCCTACTCGCCAACTCCACGCGATCTCTACCGCCTACGGTGACATCGAGACCGAGCGGCGCCGGATCGCCCAGAAGGTGTTCCGCTGCGAGGTTGAACAGCTCCACTTGGCCGACGGCCGCCGGGTCCTGGTGAACCGTGGGCGGTCCGGTTGGTGCAATTCGAGAGGTAACCGCGCCGCCGGCCAGGGCCATATGGGACAGGTCTACCTCGACCGCGCGCTCGACGTCGCGAGGTCCGCCGGCGGCTGAGGATCCCCGCGGCAGGGGGCCTCATTCCGAGGGCCGGACCGCGATCACAACGTTGCCGATCTTCTGCCCGGACTCGACGTACCGGTAGGCCTCCACGATCTGCTCCAGCGGGTACCGCCGGTCGAGAAGCGGCCGGAACCGTCCCGAAGCGAGCAGGTCCCGGATGTATTCCACCGTCTTCCTGTCGATCGACGGGAGCGGGAACAGCACCTTCCTGCCACGCAGCAGCGGGGTGAGCATCGCCAGCACCAGGTTCTGCGCGAACCGGCCGGGCTCGGTCGAGGAGTACACCCCGCCGGGACGCAGCAGCCGTCTGCACCGGCCGAACGAGCTCTTGCCGACCGCGTCGAAGACGGCGTCGTAGACATGCTCGTCCCTGGTGAAGTCGCACGTCGTGCGGTCGATGACCCGGTCGGCGCCCAGCTCTCGCACCTGGTCGACGCCGTCCGGGCCGCATACCGCGGTCACCTGGGCGCCGCGGCACTTCAGGAGCTGGACCGCCGCCGAACCGATGGCCCCAGTCGCCCCGTTGACCAGGATCCGCGCCCCGTCCCAGGCCGGGATCTTGGTGATGAACGACAGGGCGTAGTGCGCGCCCTCGGTGGCAGCGGCGGCCTGCTCGAAGGCCACCCCCGCCGGTACGTGCGCGAGCAGGCCGTCGGCACGGACGGCCAAGTACTCCGCGTGGGCTCCGAAGGGACCCTCGTTGTAGCCGAAGACGCCGTCCCCGACCAGGAAGGTGGTGACATCGGTGCCGACGGCCTCGACCACCCCGGCGAACTCGTTCCCGAGGATCATCGCCTTCGGCCTGGCCAGCCCCGCGAAGAACCGCACGATAAACGGTCTGGCGGCCCGGTAGCCACAGTCGGTGCGGTTCACCGTCGCCGCATGCACCTTGACCAGCACCTCACCGACGCCGGCCGTGGGCTTGTCGACCTCCTGAATTCCCACAACCTCCGGTGGGCCGTACCTGGCATGCACCGCAGCCCTCATCCGCCGCCGACCCCTCTGGCGCGCCCACCGTCTACCTCACCGGCAGGACGTGGGTCTCGGCCCGGCCGGGATCGCCCGCTTGCCCCGTGGATCGGAGCAAGGAGAGGAATGCCGACTCCAGCCCGCGCGCTGACGCACCCGCGGCACCCTCTGCCGAACGGCCACCGCCAGGGCGGGATCGTCCGCACGCAGTCGTCCGGCAGGTCCTCGCCCCTACGGGGAAGCAGCACCATCCGGGGGAGGGGCGCCACCGAGACCACGCGCCGCACAGTCCTCAACCCGCTCACGCGGGCACCCGCCGGGCCGCCGCGTGGCTGGCCATGCGGAAGCAGGGCGGATCCATTGGCATGTTTCGATCATGACTCACTGTGGCCTGGCTTCGGGCGGCTTCCCGGCACACGGACGCAGTCGACGGGCGATGGTCCGATGGGGGTGGTGCGAACTCTAGCTAGGGGGCTAGCTAGAGTTCACCTATGGCACGATCCGGACCGAAGATGACGCTGCCGACGCAGCTCGTCCTCCGCGCGCTCCTCGAGCGCCCGACACAGCCGATGTACGGGCTCGAGCTCAGCCAGGAGGCCGGGCTGGCGACGGGCACGATCCACCCGATCCTCGCTCGCCTGGAGACCGCTGGCTGGCTGACCAGCACCTGGGAGGACATCGATCCCAGCAAGCAGGGGCGCCCACGGCGACGCTACTACCAGCTCAGCAAGGACGGGGTCGAGCGCGCCCGCTACGCGCTCGCGCACGCGCATAGCTCGATCAACCGGATTCCTGGTGGCCTACGGCCTCGCACTGCCGGGAGTGAAGCCTGATGAGTCACCCGGCAGCCCTCACCAGCGATACCCATCACGTCGACGCCGTGAGCGTCCGCGCATTCGCCGTGGAAATTGCCGGTATCAGCGATCGTGCCAGTAGCCTTGCTCGCGCCCTCACCCTGGCTTTCGATCTTGACCGAGTCCGGGATCCAGTCCTTGATCGCGACCTCAAGCGCCCTAACGGTCACATTGGCTACAGCGTAGGCAACCTCGACGATGTGAGCACCCTCGCCGACGATCTAGCCTGCCGCCTCACACAGGCTGCCGACGACGCCCGCAGCCTAGGCCTTGCCTGCGCCAGAAAGCTCGACCGAGCAGGCGGCCTTGCCGGCCTCCTCGTCGGTGCCCGCGATCTCGCCCGCGGCTCCGACCTCATTCGTGCCCACGACCTCGGCCAGGACCTCGTCCGAGTCGTCGCGGAGTGTCATGAGGAGGCCGCTCGCCTGGTCTGCAGTCTGGAGAAGGCCACTGTGGCCCGGTCGAGCAGTCGGAAAGGCTTGCGACCGCCAGGCAGGATCGTGCGCGCCGTGACTGCCATGAACGGCCTCCTCTGAGGGTGACGTGTAGCGGTGAGCCTGCTGAGTGCGCCCACCTGGCTCCTTGTAGCCCTGCTCGTGCTGCTCGTCATCATCCTGATCGGGCCGGAGCGCACCTACCAGCGCGCCGTTGGACTACTGCAGGCGTTCCGCGGGAACGGCCCGGACGGCCAGGTGGCGCCGGCGTCTGGTGATGGGCCGGCAGCGCCCCGACCGCGGGGCTCGGACGGGAGTGCCTCAGAGGACGAGATGATGATGCTCGCGGCCGTGCTCGACACGGGTCGGCAGACGTAGGTCGCCGTCCACGAAGGACCGGTCGCCCGGCAGCGGACTGTCTGCCGGCACCGATCCGTGCGCGGGCCGCGCACACCAGCTCACGCCACACTCGCCGTCATCGATTACGGGTCACGATCCTTCCACGCAGCCACTACGGCCCCAGCGCCGACTCACCCCGGCCTCTACGGCCCGCCGGGTGTCCAGTTTGAGTGCAGACCGGCGGTCGCCTCGACCGCCCGATTCCAGCCCTATGAGGAGATCGTCTACATGAGCGCGGACCTGGAACAGATCGCCGGGCTGCTGCAGCAGCGCAACGCCCTCGACGCCCAGATCGCCGCCGTCATCGACCGACCGGTGACGGCCGGGCACCTCAGTGAGTGGATCGCGGCGCGCGTCTTCGGGGTGGAGCTCGAGCGGTCGGCGAGGGCTGCCGCGATTGACGGCCGTTTCACCTCCGGCCCGCTGCAGGGGCGGACCGTGAACGTGAAGTGGTACCCCAAGCGGGAAAACCTGCTCGACGTCACCGAGTCGGCCGCGCTGGACTACTACCTGGTCTTCACCGGTCCGGTCTCGCCGGCGGTGTCGTCACGCGGTGGATCCCGACCCTGGATCATCACGGCGGTCTACCTGTTCGACGCTCAGCGGGTACTCGGCGATCTCCGCGCCCGAGGCCTCAAGATCAAAGGTCCGGCGAGCGTGCGGGCCGCGCAATGGGAGGCGGCAGAGATCTTCCCGCGGGTGACCAGCGAGCTGCTGACGGTCGAGCCGAAACAAGCACGCCTGCTGCGTCTGTTCGCGCCGCCGGCGGATGGCCCTCGCTGACTCCCGAACTCGGCGACGTCCATGAGTCAATCGGGGTGGTGACCGTTCGTCGTCGGCGCTCGGAGGCGCCAGGGCTGGATGCGCCAGCGCGACTTCCCCCAGGTGCCGACAAGCCACTGGTCCACGCCGTTGGCGCTGACGAGGGGTAGCCGATGGCTCCACGCTGGCGAGTGAAGTCGCAGAACCTTGTCGCTTCACTGGCCCGGCCGGAGTGGTGCCGCGGCTGACGTCTGCGGACTGGTGTGCGGCACCAGCCAACGTGGGTCGGCCTGTGCCCGTCCGGGCTCGGACATCATGTCCGCGGCCCTGCTCGCGATGGCCTCGACCAGCCGGATCGCCTGGAGGACGGACAGGTTCAAAACGATTTCTGTGTCTGCCCCGGCCTGCAGTCGTACCGATACGTCCGCCATCGTTGGCGCCCTTCGTTGCGGGTAAATCGTCCCTCGTTCGGAGGCTCTGTCGACGCTACGGGGAAGCTGACGATGGCGCGGTGAAAGGTGGGTAGCAGCACCGTTGTGGTCCCTGCGGCGGATCGACAGCAGCGCTGGGCAAGGGCAAGCGATCCGTTCAGGCAGGACTGATGCCGGCCAGCGGCCGCCTCGATATGACCGGCCAAGTTCCGCCGCGCTGCCGGGGCGGTTCACTGCCAGGTCGATCGTCGTGTCGTGTACGGCGACCGAGGTCGTCCTTGATAACACAGGGGCGTCAGCCCCTGTCAGACCTTGCGTCCCATCCCCGCGCCGATGATCTTAGCGGCAAGGGTGAGCGGGTCCGGCACGTCGTCGCCGGGGTCGGGCCGCCACAACGGGTTGTACACGACACCCGGCTCCAGCAGCTCCAAACCGTCGAAATACGTTCTGATCTCCTCGAAGGAGCGGAAGCGGCCCGTGCCGAGGTCTCCGAGCATGACCTTCTCGATCTCCGCGGTCTCGGCCCCGCCGTCGACGAAGTGGGTGAGGAAGACGTAGCTGCCCGAGGGCAGGGCGTCGACGTACCGCCGGACCAGGCCACCCGGGTCCTCGTTATCGTTGAGGTGGTGGATGATCGCCACCAGCAGAAGTCCGACCGGCTGGTCGAAATCGATCAAAGTCAGAAGATCCGGATTGGCGAGCACGGAATTCGGCTCCCGCATGTCGGCAGTGATGACCGTGGTCCGGTCGTTCTCCGCCAGCAGCGCCCGCCCGTGCGCCAGGACGATCGGATCGTTGTCGACGTAGACCACCGTGGACTCCGGGGCGATCGCCTGCGCCACCTGATGGGTGTTCTGCACCGTCGGCAGCCCGGACCCGAGGTCGACGAACTGTCGGATACCCGCGTTCGCCATGGAGCGCACGCCCCGGCCGAGCACCGCCCGGTTGTAGAGCGGCACCTGCGCCCCGTTCGGGGTGAGCGCCATCAGCGTGTCGGCGATGGCCCGGTCCGCCGGGAAGTTGTCCTTGCCTCCGAGCAGGGCGTCGTAGACGCGGGCGACGCTCGGCTTGGTGATGTCGATGTCGGCGGGCGTCACCCGTCCGAGGGCATCAACGACGAGCGGCACCGAGGGCGGGTAGCGCGGGTTCTGATGGGACACGGCATCCTAAAGCGGCGAGTAGAGGCGCAAGGTGAACCAGTCAGACCATATCCGGCCAGGCACGGTCTGCACACAGATCAGCTGGCTTCGCCGTGCTGTCCCTCCGCGCAACGCAACTGACCGGCAGCGCCGCCGCCCGTGTGCCTGCGGCCTGGTCGCGTCTGCTGCCCCCGGCCGAACCCGGCGGCAGACGAAGAAGTCCACGACCCCGCGACCACGCCGCACAGGTTAAAGATCAAGCCTTGTCGAGGAAGCCGAGCACCTGGGTGATGCGGCCGTCTGCGCCACATTCGATCACGTCGAACCCAACGACGAGAGGTTCGGCGCCGGCCGACCCGAGGCCCCAGGTGAAGCGGGCTTGGGCGTGGTGGGCGTCGACTGGTCCGGGCGGGGTCATCGTCAGGCCGGGGAACTGGCCCTGCACCGCGATGATCGTCGTGTCGATGGCGTCGTGGCCCTCGGCTGCGGCGATCGGATTGACGTAGCGGGCGTCGGGAGCCAGGACCTTCTCCACGACTGCCCTCCGTGTGGAGGGGTCGGTCTCGTTCCACGCCGTGATGTAGCTCAGGGCCAGGGTTTCGAAGTCGTCCACTGTCGGTCCTCACTCTCGGATTCGTTGCTGGGTGCGTCGCCGCCGACCGCGTCCAAGGAAGCTCGGACGATCAGGGCTAGGGATTGAGGAGATCCGGATCCCGTTGCGGCCCCGGAGGAGCGCCTTTCGTTTGTGGCGTGACCAGGGATTGGCGACCGCCGCCGGAGCCTGTGGAACCGCGCCTTGTGTCCCGCGCCCCGGCGAGGCATCGTGTCGGCGCGCCTCGTCGCTGTTGCACCGCCGCTGCTCGCGCGCTGGCGGGAGGCCCGGCAGCGCCGGCTGTGGGCGGCGGCGGACCATCCAGCCCCCCCGGGGGCCACCACGCCACTGGTGATCGATCCCGACCTGCTGGTCGCGGCCGACCTGCGTAACCGGGTGGCCGGTGATCCGGCGTTCGACCTGTGGACCGCCCGCCGGCAGTGGGTCGACGCCACCTTCGCAGCCGTCCGCGCCAGCCGGGCGGCACTCGGCGGGGCTGCCCCGGCCGACGTATTCGACAGGGTCGTCGCCGACGTCGTGGGCGCACCCCTCAGCGAGCTGACGGAGCTCGACCAGCGGCGTCGGCGCGCGAGCTCGATTGATGCCGAACTGGACGCGCTCCATCTGCTCCCGGCGGAGCTGGCGCGGCTGGTGCGGCTGCGTGAGATGGCCGCCACCGGCATCGTCACCGACGACGAGTGGCGGGAACTCGACCACCTGCTCACGCAGGTGCGTAAGCGCCAGCGGAGGGCGGACTGGCTCGCAGCAGAGGCCGCGATCGCGCTGACGCCGGAGCACTTCGTGCTGTCGACCGGGCCGTGGTCGCCGGTTGCGTGGCGCGCCAGCGCCGTCGAGCGGGCGGATTGGCTGGACCGCCTGCAGGCGCGGATGGACCAGGAGAGCGCGGTCCGCGAAGCCCTGCGGACGGCGGTCAGCGAGGTCGAGCAGGCGGCGCTGCCCCGGTGCCGGGACGGCCTGATCTCGCTGCTCGGCACGACCGGACCGGCCGAGGAGGCTGACCGGCTGACCGAACTGCTGCTGGTCGACTTCAGCGGCGGCGGCACGGAACTGACGACCCGTGTGGACCAGGCAATCGAGACGGTGCAGTTGCTGTTCCTCGGCCTGCGGTCCGGCCGACTGCCGTCGGCGCACCCGGCGCTGGCCTGGACCATCGAGCCGGGCGGCGCGGCCAGTCTCGACGAGGAATGGGCGTGGATGGGGGGCTACGACTCCTGGCGCGCGGCCCTGTTCCTGTTCACCTATCCCCAGGACCTGCTCGCCCCCTCGGTCCGCGACACCAGCGCCGCGGTCCCCGAGACGGCCCGCCCCACGCCCCCCTTCCGAACGCTGGTCACCGCGCTGCGCGGCCAGCAGCGGCCACGTCGCGACATCGTGCTGACCGCGGCAAACGAGTTCCTGGCGACGATCCGGCCGACGCTGGTGAACTTCCCGATCCGGCCCCTGCCCTACACCGCCGGCGACGAGGGCCTGCGCGACGGCCTGCTGGCGTTCGGGTACACCGACCGTCCGACCGCGGCTGACCTGGCCCGCATCCGCGACCTGTCCGCGCGTGTGCTGATCACCCTTGCGGTCGGACACCCGGGACTTCCGAACTACCTGCAGGAGCTCTTCTACTATGTGCCGCTGCTGGTGGCGCAGAACCTGCAACGTGGCGGCGACTACGTGGCCGCGCTCGACTGGTACCGCACGATCTACGCCTTCGACCAGACTGACCTGCCCGACTTCTTCGTACCCTCGGACGAACGCAAGATCTACTACGGGCTTCAGCAGGAAGGGAACGCGCCGGACGCCCTGTCGCGTGGCATCCACTGGCTGCGCGACGAGGTCAATCCGCACGCCCTGGCCGGTCAGTGGTCCAATCCCTACACGCGGTACACCTTCACCTCGATCGCGCGCTGCTTCCTGGAATACGGGGACTTCGAGTTCACCCGGGACACCGGCGAGTCCCGGGCCAGGGCCCGGTCGTTGTACCTGACGGCGCGGTCGCTGCTGCGCGCGCCGGAGCTGGCGAACCTCGCGGGCCCGGGCCTGGGCGTGGCGGTCCCGAGCCCCGTGCTGACCGCGTTACTCACCCGGGTTGACAACCAGCTCCGCAAGCTTCGGCAGGGCCGTAACATCGCCGGCCTGCGCCGTCCGGTCGAGCCTCCGGACGCGGCCGCGTCGACGTCGGCCGGCATGCCCTATATCGGCGCTGGCGGTCAGCTGGTCATCCCCGCGCTGAACCCACCGCGACCCACGCCGTACCACTTCACGGTGTTGCTGGAGCGAGCCCGGCAGCTTGCCGCCACCGCCGCCCAGGTGGAGGCGTCCTACCTGAGCGCGCTGGAGAAGCGCGACGCCGAGGCCTACGGCCGGTTGACCGCCGGCCTGGATCTGGACGTCGCTCGGGCCGGCGAGGCCCTCCAGTCGTTGCGGGTCAGCGAGGCCCAGAAGGGCACCGAGCTTGCCCGCCGGCAGAAGGCCGCCAGCGACGTACGCGCGACCACGTTCCAGCAGTGGATCGACGACGGCCCGAACGAATGGGAGCGCAGCCTCGTCCGGGACTACGACGAGGCCCGGGTCTACCGTGACTGGATGGTGGGACTGGACGCGGCCATCACGGCGGCGCAGGCTGTCGCCTCCGTCTCCTCCATCCCGGGTGCGGCCGCCGCGTCGACGGTTGGCGGGCTTGCCGTGGGCCGGGCCGTGAACGCGACGAGCCTCAACCGCACCGAGCAGGACATCGCGCTGAACACGCTGCGCGCCAGCCAGGAACGCCGCCAGGACGAGTGGGAGCTCCAGCTCGCGACGGCCACCCAGGACGGCCTGGTCGCGCAGGAGGCGATCCTGCTCGCGCTCGACCACGAGGCCATCGTCGGACAGGAGGCCCGGATCGCCGGCCTCCAGGCGTTCGAGGCCCAGTCGGTGACCGACTTCCTGACCCGCAAGTTCACCAGTGCCGAGCTCTACGAATGGATGAGCGGCGTCCTGGGGAACACTTCCTCCAGCAGGCCACCGGCACGGCGCTGCTAGCCCAGAGCCAGCTTTCCTTCGAGCGCCAGCAGGCGTCCCCCAACTACGTCCAGAACGACTACTGGACGCCGACCGAGGACACCGCGACCGTGCCGCGGCCCGCCGGCGGGGGCGCCCCCGCCGGCGCGGCGTCGGTACCGGACCGGCGTGGGCTCACCGGTTCGGCCCGGCTGCTGCAGGACATCGAGCAGCTCGCCCAGTTCGCCTTCGACAACGACCGGCGAAAGCTGAACCTGAGCCAGACGTTCTCCCTGGCGGATCTCGCACCGTTCGAGTTCCAGCGGTTCCGCGAGACCGGGGTGCTGACCTTCGCCACCCCGATGTCGCTCGTCGGCCGTGGCCAACGCGTCGAAGACGTCCCGGACGGCCTCGGCGATCCGCGTCTGCTCGGCCAGCAGCGCGGCGGTGCCGCCGTCGCCGCCGTCGTGGTCGACGGCGGGCGGGTTGACCAGCTCGAAGGTGCGCGTCCGCGCGACGCGGTCGTGGATGCGAACGTCCTCGTCGGGCTCGGCATAGCTGGTCCGGGTATGGGTGGCCAGCACCCTCGTCTCGTCCGGCCACACCACGCGGCCCGCTCCGGCGCGGGTGGGCGCCACCGTGACCGGCTGGCGGCGGGTCGCGCGGCGCGGCGGCGCGGCGGTGGTCCGCCGGCGAGGCTGGCCGTGGGCGTCGTGGTCGCCGGTGAAGGTGAAGCTGGTCATCGGGTCGAGGCCGCGTTCCCACTCGGTGGTGCGTGCGGCGACCTCGAACGCGCTGAACACCGGCGGTCGTCCGGTGGCGCCCGCGGACGGCTCCTGCCGCGGCTGGTAGGCGTGTTCGGTGACCGTGTACGGCCGGTCGCGCCGCTCGGTGGTGTCCAGCGCGTAGACCTCGGTGCGCAGTACCCGGCCGCGCATGGCGCGCAACGCGTCGCGGCGGGCGGTCCGATCGACCCGGCCGGCGGGGTCGCGCAGCCCTCGCAGGAAGTCGTCGACGCGGTCACGGTGGCCGAGCACGTTCGGATCGCCCGCCCAGTACTCGGCCGACAGATCGAGTTCGGCCCACCGGTCGTCAGTGTCGGTGTCCACCGGCCCGAGATGGAACCATGTGCGGGTCAGCGTCGGCGGTGAGAACGACGCCTCCTCGACGGAGCCCGGCGGCGCGCCGGCACGCTGGTCGACGCCCCGGCTCTGGTGATGCGTCTCGCTGTCGGTGTGGTCGACCCGGCCGAAGCCGCGGAACTCCCGCTCGGCACCGTCCCAGTAGCCGTGCCGGTAGGAGTAGGTGCTGGTGAGCCGGCCGCCGGAGATCTGGTCGATGGTCTCGACCCGAGACACGACGGGCACCGCGAAGGGAAGCGGGGCGCGCCACCGGGTGTGTGAGCGGGGGCTGTCCGCGACCGCGTACGACGTCGAGGTCCGGTACTCCACGCGGGTGATCGCGCTGCGGTGGTTGTCGACCTCGGTGAGCAGTCGCGGTTTCACCTCGCCGGTCAGGTCGAGGAAGTACATCGACGGGGAACCGGACGGCCCGGCCCGGCGGCCGCACAGCACGCCGCCGGTACCCGTGCCGAGCAGGTCGACGACCCGGACGTCCCAGCCGGCGGCCGGAACCCCGGACACCGTCACCGGCTCGCTCCAGCCGTTGCCGCTCTGGTTGAACCACACGCTGACGCTGTCGCGATCAACGTGGACAAGATCGGCGAGGCCGTCGCCGCCCACGTCACCGAGCAGCAACCGGGTCTGGTCGTAGCCCGCCGGCAGCCGCGGGCCGCCGGCCATCCGGCGCCGTCCGCCGAAGCGGCCGCGGCCGAGATTCGGCCAGTACTCGACCCTGCCTTCATGGACGAACACGAGATCGGTCAGCCCATCGCCGGTCATGTCCGCCCACCGCACCCGAGGGTCGGTAAAGGTCAGCGGGGGCGGCCCGCCCGTCACCATCGGCGTCCAGCAGCCGCACCCCCGGATCGCGCAGGGTGAGCCCGGCTGGCGCGCCCATCATCGGCCGCGGCCGGTCGAACCGTCCGCCGCCCAGATTGCGCCAGTAGCGGGGGGCGGCGTCGAGCCGCAGCACGTCGGGCAGCCCGTCGCCGGTGAGGTCGACCAGTTCGCAGTCCGGCTCGGACAGCGCGTTCGGAGGCGGTTCGACGCCGGTGACCGGCCGGAACCGGCGGTCGACCAGGTCGAGCCGGCTGTAGCGGAACGATAGGGGCGGCAGGTCGCGGTGCTCGCCGCCGTCGTCATCGAAGCCGACCACCGCCAGGCTGGTCAGCAGTGACACGCGGGTGTGCGGGTCGGACTCGTACCCCAGTTCGTAGCGTCGGACCGGGTGCCGGTCCCCGTCACGCACGGCGGTCGTGATCTCCCGTACGCGCCGACTCGTCCTGATCTCGAACCCGGCGGTGAACGACGAGAACGGGTCATCCCGAACCTCGTCCTCCAACGTGACCTCTGCGAGGAAGCGGAGTGCGCCGTCGGGCCCGGGGTGGTCGGCGTAACGGATCGCCCGCGGCACCGGCAGCCGCCACCGACGGCCCCCAGACTCGCCCGCGTCCGCGCCGTACTCGTAGACGATCACATTTCCGAGCGGGTCCCGGGTCTCGGTCAGCATCCACGAAAAGACCCGCGCCGGCGCGTCGGGGTCGGCGGTCACCGCGGGGTCGCGCCAGGACGGGTCAGCGTCCGCCGGCCGGCGGACACCGTATCGGCTGACCCTTCCGTCCCTGGTCGTGACCTCCCAGTAGTCCTGCTGGCGGGCAGGCCGCCGGATATGGACGTTCCAGGCGAACAGCCCCTCGGTGCGCGGCCGGTACCGGGTTACACCGTCGGTGGGGTCCGCGACCGGCACCAGATCCTCGCTGCCGGACAGGATGAAGGTATCGACGTCATCGTCATAGGTGGGAACGCCGCGGGAAGTCCGGCGGGATATCTCGGGCAGGCTCAGCGTCCAGCCGAGCCCGCAGGGACCGTTGCCGTTGCCAGTGCTGTAGGCCAGCCCGAGCGTGGGCTCCAGCCCGTTGCGGCCGGCCGGAACAGCGAGCGGCACCGTCAGGTTGCCCGTCCCAGTATGGAGATCCGGGGTGAACGTCTCGCCGAGGCCGCGGATTGCGCCACCGCCCTGGGGCAGTGCGAGCAGCTTGTCCGGTGCCTGCGCCGCGTCCCCCACCGGTGCGCCCGACTCGACCCTCGGCCGCCACACCCGCCGGTGCCAGCTCGTGTGCAGGCTAGGCCGTACCCAGACTTCCGCTACCGGCCCCGCGGAAAGATCGTCTACATGAGTGCGGAACTGGAACGAATCGCCGGCCTGCTGCATCAGCGCAACGCCCTCGGTGACTGAACACCGGTAGTGAGCCCTGCCCGCGCATGTTCGACGTACGCACGGGAAGTGTCCCGCCGGCCGCGGCGTGGGCCTCCGCCAGGTACGCCTGCGTCAGCACCACCACGTCGCGCGGGTAGTCGGTCATGGTCTCAATCTTCGGCGTGAGGACCATGACCACTCGCTGGTCTCGCCGGACTGCGTGTCGGCGGTTCGGTGGTCCGAATCGTGCCATGCGCGGAATTATCCGCCACCCTACGTGCTGAGCTAGCCCGGGTGGAGGAGCAGGCTGCCCGGCGCTGGACCATACGCGCAATCTGATCTTCGGGGTACTCGCCAGATAAGACAGCCTCATCCTAGACTCGCCCGCGGCCTAGCGAGCCTGCATTAACACCGCGTCGTGGAGCGGCGCAGGCTGCTGTCGAGCGAACACGGCGATCCTTCCTACCATGAATCACCCACAAACAGGCCGTTCATGAACTGCAACTCGTAGCGGAGGACGCACTCAAAAGTATTTTTCATCATCCGAGTTGGAGGATCAAGATGGTTAATTCTGACAAGCATCCCCAGGGCATCAACCCACATTTTGAAGGGTTCCGATGACCAGTTTTCAATAAACGGCCAAAAAGGTGTACTTCGATCTGCCCAGGGGTGAACGGACCGCCACGCCTCCAGATAGACTCTTTCGGCTGCATACAGCACGGTCAGTGCGGTCGTGTATCCGTCCTGAAGGGAGCTTAAGAGGTACGAGGACCAACTGACCGTCGAAGGGCTTGGTCGTCGCGTCAGATCCACCCCTCTTTCCTTCGCCGCGTTCCGGAACAGGCTAAGCTCAAAGCGTAGAGGTGCAAATCCATCGCATAGCAGGTCTGTTGCGGCTGGATCTTGGCAGTTGAGGACGAGTCCTCCCAGAAATCTGCGGAAGCAAAGGATAAAGTAGTGATCCTCTACGAGCCAGCGATCCGCCGCTTCTCTACTTAGGGAACCGTCGGCGACGGCAGTTATAAACGGATGCTTGACGACGCGCTGCCAGAGTGGCCCGAAATCACCCTCTAGGATCTCGATCATTTTCCCCGTCCGTGCCGAAATTTGAGTCGGGTAGCGATAGACTTATAGAATAGAATTTCTTTGGTCGAATTGTTTCGAATAATCGCCTTAACTTTAATGGAATCATCGCATTAATCTTATCTGAGGTTTGTGGTGGCGCGGCGGCGTGGCGGTGTTTTATGGGCTTTTGTTGGGTAATTGGTGGCGCAACAAAATTTTAGATTTAGCTTCGAGTGGTTTTCTCGGGGAGTGCCAGAGGTCGCTTGTTCAGGTTGAGCCGCTCGCCCTCGGGCCCGGTGGGTCACTCTCGGTGTCCACTTTGAATTGCCTGGCATCAGTCGGCACGCGGTCTACCAGGGCATCTCCATCGTCGCCGCAGAAAGCCATACGGGGCTCAGCGCACGCTCCGTGTTGTCGGTGTCAGGGAAAGATTGACTTTGCTACGTTAGTCCAGATCTTTCGCGCCTCGACGAGGTGTGATCGCGGGTTGGTCTCCCACTCTTGTTGATATTGAGTTATGCCGCTCGGCGGCCATGCCGCTGGCGCCAGCGGCACGGCCGTGTCATGGGGGCGAACTCCGACACTGGCACCGGCGGCCGGGCCAGGGTGTGTTCGAGTCGGCTGGGTTCGAGTCGTGGCGGGCGGCGTGGGCGGCTGGAGTCCCGTCACACCGCCGGGTCGGACGTCAGGTCCCGGGAACTGGACCCTGGCCCGGCCTCACCAGACCGTGATCGAACGCGAACACCACCGCCTGCATGCGGTCACGTAGCCCGAGTTTGTCCAGGATCCGTTTGACGTGAGTCTTGGCCGTTGCCTCGCCGACGTGCAGCCGGGCGGAGATCTCCGCGTTGGACAGGCCCCGTCCCAGTAGGAGCAGCACCTCGTGTTCGCGCTCGGCCCGCGGTAGACCGGACCGGTGGGACGGTGCCATCCGGAGCGGGAGGGCGATACCCGGCGACTGGTCGATGTGGTGACGGGCCCGGTCGTTGAGGCTGGCGTGGACGCACGTGGAAGGCCCGCTGGCGCTGTCCGCTCAGGCGACCGTGTGGCGACAGCTGCCCCCGCGGGACCTCAGGATGCCGGTCCCGCCGCGTGGGTCCCGAGGCCGCCGGTACTGGTCACGGCGCCCGGGTGATCGTAATGGCTCGTGGTGGGTGTGCCCTGCCGCCAGGCCGAGGAGAGCTCCTGGTTGAGCGCGCGTTCCCGGTCCGGGTCGTCTGGCAGCGGAAGGTGCAGGGCCGTCAACAGGTCGAAGCGGTGCAAGTCGAACGCGGCGCGCACGGACTCGCTGTAGGCGAGCGCCGCCCGTACGGCTCCGACGTAGGCGAGCCGGGCGATCGCGAGCGGTATCAGGGCCAGGCATGCCCACCAGCCGGCAGCCGGTAGGAGCAGCGCGGCGGACGTGGCGGCGGTTGCGGCCATCGTCACGGACAGCCGGGCCGCCCCGTCGAGCGTGTTGCGCCGGTCGGTCACGATCAGCCGGGTCGGCTCTCCGAGTACCGGATACAGTCTGGGCCAGGTGACCACCGCGTCGAGCCCGTACGGCTCGCCGGCCTGCCACTCCATCGCGGCCAGGACGTTGCCGAGCGCAGTGGGACGAACCAGATCCTCGAGCGGGTACCCGCGCCGCAGCCGCGCCCCAGCGAGCCCCGCGGTCTGGACCACGGCGTACGAGGGTTCGGTGTTCTCGTCCTGCGGGAGCTCCGCCCGCGCGGCCAGCCGTGCCCGACGCCGCAGCTGGAGCGCCCGCGAGCCCCTGGTCACCGGAGCCGCCCAGCGCGGCCAGCCGCCCTCGAGGAGCCGCACGACGCCCAGCTGCAGCGGATGGCCGAGGGCCGCGCCGAGGATGACGGCGAGCGTGACGGCCAGCACCTCGCCCGCGCCGAGCCTGGCGGCCGTCTGCCAGGCGTGGTCGAAGTCGGGGGCGCTGCCGGGGGCGCCGGCCCAGACCAGGGTCAGGACGAAGATCGTTGCCGCGCAGGTGGGCAGGTAGTCGACCAGGTAGAACCGGCCGCCTTCGAGGCCCGGGGTCGCGGCGTCGAGATTCACCGCTGCAGTTCCAGGGTGCCGTGGCCGTTGGGGCACACCGGCGCCAGCCGCGCGTCGAGGTGGATCCGGCGCCGCAGTACCCCGCAGGTGGGGCAGCGGTAGCGAAGGATCTCGTAGCGCAGCGACTCACCTGGAAGCGTGGCGCCGTCCCCGTCGCCCACGGATCGCACCGCCGGCGCGCCGAGCCCGTCGAGGTAGTCGCGGGTGGTGATCCCCACGATCCGCCCGCCGACGCCGACTGCGACCTCCCGCAGGAAACGGTCGGTGACGAAGAGGGACTCCAGCGCGTCCGCCGCGTCGGCCACCCCGAAGCCCAGAGGCAGGTCCAGGACCGGCATGCAGTCCGGGAGGGGCGTGGCGGATCTCGACGCGTCGAGCAGGATGTCAAACTTCTCATCGCCCATGGTTCCCTGACGTATCAGACCATCACTGTCCGCGTCCAGCCCGTAGATTGAGCCCAGGGGCACAACGAGCTCGGGAGGCCTTGAGCATGAGGCCAGTCGCGGGGGAGGGCGCGTCCGCCGCGCTGTGGGCGCGCATCGAGGCGTACGAGGAGGGTGACGACGAGGCGCTCACCTCAGCCGCAGCCGTCACCGAGGCCGCGTTGCTGCGCGACTCGCTCGACCCCGACGACACGGTCGCGCTCGCCGCGCTCACGAAGCACCACTGGTATCGGTTCCACGCCGGCCTCGGCCCCGAGGAACTGGCCGCCGGCATCAGCGCCGCCGACCGGCTGCGCGAGCTGGACCCCGACGCCCTTCCCCCTGCGCTGCGCGACGTGCTTGACATCGTCGACGCGGCACTCACGGGCGAGGACTTGACGCTGGACTTCGGGGACGACGTCGAGTGGCGCGACGGCTACATCCACCTCCTGTTCACCCTGGCCCAAGTGTGGTGGTTCGCCTACATAGACGCGGACGCGACCGGGGACGCGACCGCCGGACCGGTGCATGATCGGGCCGTTGCGGCGATGAGCCTCACCCGTGCCGTCATGCCGGGCGACGACCGGCTCCGCCCACTGGCCACGGGACTGCTCGGCCGGTATCTGTCGACCCGGGGCGCCCGCACCGGGAACCCCGACGACCTCGCCCACGCCGCCGCGCTGCTGCGCGAGGCCCTCGACGCGACCGCTGTCGGTGACGAGTTCCGAGGATCACTGCACAGCTTCCTCCTCGAGACGCTCGCCACCGTCGTGACCCAGGACGACACCCCCGCGGGCGGCATCGCGTTCGCGCAGGCGGCGACCGAGGCGCTGCGCGAGCTCGGCCCGGGCGAGAGCGACTTCCCACACCTCTCCGAGCTCGCAGACAACTTCGCGGCCCACCGCCTGGCCGCGGATTTGGCCCAGGACCGGGACATCGACGAACGAGTCGCATACGCCCAACTCGGCACCCTGACCCGCCCCGACGCGACGCCCGAACGCGCGGGCGCGCTGTACCAGCTGGCTACCGCGCTGCACGCCCGCGCCGGCGCCCGGCTCTCATTAGCGGACAACACCGAGGCGATCGCCGCGCTGCGCGAGATGGCAGGGCTTCTCGCGGACGCCGCCCAGCCCGCCCAGCGCGCATTGCCGCACACCCTGCTCAGCGTGCTCCTCGACCAGCGGCTCGGCTTCACCGGCGACCCCGCCGTCGTCCCGGAGGGGGTCGCCGCCGCCCGGCGCGCGGTGGAGCTCCTGCCGGCGGACAGCGACCTCAGGGCGTACTGCCTGACGAATCTCGGCTGCGTCCTGGCCATGAGCTACGACGTGAACGGGGCGCTCGCTGACCTGGACGAGTCCCTCGACGTCCTGCGCCGAGCCATCGACGAAGGCGCGGAGACCAACGCCAGAACGCTGTCCGTCCTGGGCACGGGCCACGTCTACCGCTACGACAAGGCCGGGAACCCCGTCGATCTCGAAGCAGGCGTCCGCTGGACGCGTGCGGCCGTCGACGTCATGGCCCCGGACGATCCGGGACGCGCGGACTGGCTTGGCAACCTCGCCACCGCGCTCCTCACGTGGCACCGGCACGCCGGCGCCCCCGAGCTGCTGGACGAAACCGTGGAGCTGTTCCGGGAGGCGGCCGCGCTCACGCCACCGGAGCACGCCGACCGGGAGCGGGCCCAGTCCAACGTCGGTGACGCGCTGACGGAGCGCTACCAGTCCACCGGCTCCCCCGACGACATCCAGGAGGCCGTCACCGCCGCCCGCGAGGCGGTGACCCACGCTGTGCCCGGCACACCGGGCACGGCGAAGTCCCGGACCGTGCTCGGCAATGCCCTGCTGTACCGCTACGAGCTCACCGGAGACCCCGCCGACCTCGACGAGGCCATCGACCTGTCGGAGCTGGCGGGCCGCGCGGGCGGTGCCGCCCCGGTCACCGCCCGCGACCACAACAACCTCGGCGTCGCGCTCCTCGTCCGCTACGACCTGACCGGCTCAGGCACCGACCTCGACCGCGCCATCGCGGCCTACGGGCAGGCGCGCGCGCTCGCCATCCCCGGCAGCGGCGAGGCCGTCCGCGCCCTGCTGAACCTGGGCAACGCCTTCGAGTACCGCTATCGGGTCATCGGGCGGCGCGACGACCTCGATCAGGCTGTCGCCCTGCTGCGCGCCGCGGCAGCCGCCGGTCCCGGCGCGGCCGAGCGGCCGAGCGGCCGATGGTGCTTATCAACCTCAGCAAGGCCCTCACCACCCGCCATACGCTCGCCGCCAGCCCCGAGGACCTCGACGAGGCGGTAGGCGCCATGGAACAGGCGCTCGCCGCCCTGCCTCCAGACCACGTCCGCCGGGCCCGCTATCTCAGCGCCCTCGCCGGCGTCCTCTTAGAGCGCGGCGAACACACCGGTTCGCAAGCAGACCTCGCCGCCGCCGTCGTCCATGCCTGGGCCGGCGTCGAGGCGACCCCCGACGGGGACCCCCGACGCGCCGGCCACCTGCTCATCCTCGGCGACGCGCTCATCGCCCGGCATCACCTCACCGGCGGCCCCGAGGACCGCGCCGACGCGCAGCGGGCCCTGCGGACCGCCGCCGAAAGCGCCGTCTCCCCGGTCTCCCTGCGCGTCCGGGCCGCGCACAGGGCCGGCGCGCTCGCTCTAGAAGATGGCGACCTCGACGCGTCGCTGGCCTGCCTGGAGCAGGCCGTGCTGCTGCTCCCGCTGCTGGCCTGGCGGGGCATTCCCCGTGCTGACCAGGAGCGCAAGCTCACCGAGCTGACCGGTATCGCGTCCACCGCGGCGGCCGTGGCGCTCGCCGCGGGGCACCCCGAACGCGCTGTCGAGCTGCTGGAAGCGGGCAGGTCCGTGCTGTGGGCCCAGATTCTGGACACCCGAGAGGACCTCACCGCGCTGCGCGCGGTACGCCCCGGCCTCGTGGACCGCCTCACCGAAGTCCGCGCCGCGCTCGACGCCCAGCTCGACCACGACCTCGGCGGGCTCGCCCCGCCGAGGGCTGACCGCTCCGTGCTCGCCCGCCGCTTCGACCAGCTGGTCGCCGAGGCGCGGGCGCTGCCGGGCTTCGACGGCTTCCTAAAGCCCCGCTTGTTCCGGGAGCTATCCGCGGCGGCCGTCGAAGGACCGGTCGTCGTCGTCAACTTCAGCGGTCTGCGCTGCGACGCCCTGGTGATCAGCGATGGCGCAGTGCGAGTCGTGCCACTCCCCGAACTCGACCCGGCGACGCTCGCCCGGCACCTCGACAACGTGTTCGGCACATTCGATGAGCCGCCAACAGGCCTCGCGGCCGTGGTCCGCGCCCATCTGAGCGTCAACGGCCTGCTGGAATGGCTGTGGACAGCCGTCACCGGCCCGGTCCTCGCCGCCGTCGGGCCGGCGCGCCGGCTCTGGTGGTGCCCCACCGGCCTGCTCTCCTTCGTGCCGCTGCATGCGGCCCTGCGCCCCGGCACCCACGAGTCGGCCCTGGACCACGTCGTCTCCTCCTACACCCCCACTCTGCGTGACCTGATCACCGCCCGCTCCCGGCCCGAACCGCCCGAGCCTCGGGTGCTCGTCGTCGCCATGCCCGAGACGCCGGGCGCGCCCGACCTGACGGTGGAGCCCGAGACCGACGCCTTGGAGCGGCTCTTCGGCGCGCGCGCCACCGTCGTCACAGGCCCCGGCGCGACCCGGGGCCGTGTCCTCGACGAACTCGGCCGCCACTCCTGGGTGCATTTCGCCTGCCACGGGCGCCAGGACCTGGCCGAACCGTCACAGGGGGCGGTCCTGCTGGCCGACGAGCCCCTCACGGTCCTGGACTTCGCCCGCCTCAAGCCCGCCGACGCTGAGCTGGCGTTCCTGTCCGCCTGCCGGACAGCGGCCGGCGGGGCCGCCCTGCCCGACGAAGCGATCCACCTTGCCTCCTCGCTGCGCCTAGCCGGCTTCCGACATGTCATCGCCACCCTGTGGCCCCTCTACGACGTCGTCGCACCACAGGTCAGCGAGGACGTGTACACAGCCCTGGCCGGCGGCACCGGCACCTCCCGTACGGCGGAACTGCTACACGACGCGGTAAACCGGCTGCGCGGCGCCGCGGTCGGCCACTCACCGGCCGTCTGGGCACCGTATATCCACATCGGCCCCTGACCAGGAGGGCGCATCAGCACGCTGGCGACATTCGCGCTGCCGGACGTGACGACGTATCTGGCGGACTCGATTCCGAGTCTGGCGATGAGCTCGCCGAAGAAGCCAGCGAGTGCGGCCACCCTGGCAGCGCTGGGGACGCTGTCCGCCGCCACCCGCGGCCGGTGGCGGATCAAGGCTGGGCCGAGCTGGACCGAGCCGCTCGCGCTCTACGTCGCCGCTGTAGCCGACCCCGGCGAACACTCCGGGACCGTCCTGCGTGCTGTCGCCGCCCCACTACTCGAGGCCGAGCGCCTGGCGCACGCCTCGCGCGCCGATGACCACCGGAAGGCACTCCGGCGGCACCACGTCGCCCAGCGCCGGTACGAGACGGCCGTGGAGGCGGCCGCCCAGGCGCCTGCGGCACAGGCGCGGGAGGCCAACGAGCGGGTGATCGAGGCGATCGAGGATCTGGCCCGCCATCCCGAGCCCGATGACCAGCGGATCACCGTCGGCCACGTCGAGCCGAGGGCGCTGCCGGTGCTGCTCGCCGCCGAGGGAGGTGCCCTGGCCCAGCTCGCGACCAGTGGTGGCCTGCTCGCTGCCATCGCCGACCCAGGTGACGCCGAAGACGGCTGGGTGGCCCTGTTCACGCTCCTGCGGGCCTACGACGGCCAGGCGCTGTCCATCGACCGGGAGCCCGACCTGCACGTCCACGTTGAAGAGCCGTTCATGGCTCTCGTTGTGACCCTCACGCCCGAGGAGATCGCCAGTCCCAGCGCCCGCCAGCACCTGCGGGGCCTGCTGCCGCGGCTGCTGTTCGCCGCGCCCGCACCGATGGCCGGAACGCGGACGACGGACTCGCCAGCGATGCCAGACGAGGTGAACACCGTCTGGGCCGGAGCCGTTCGTGGCGTCCTTGACGCCGCGCTGCGCGCCGACGGCATCACGATGGTGGAACTGGAGCCGGCCGCCCGGGAGATCTTCGAGGTGTTCCGCGCCGGGTGGGAACCGCGACTGCATCCCGAGACCGGCGACCTCGCCGACATCCAGACGTGGGCGACCAAGCATCCGGGGCGGGCCGCGCGCATCGCCGCGCTGCTGGCGCTGGCCGAGGACCCGGCGACCACCACGGTGGGCGTGGAGCATGTGTGGGCCGCCGTGAACCTGGCTGAGGTCCACATGGCGCACGCGCGGGTCGCGCTGACCGGTGCGGGCGTCGAGGGGGCGGCGTGAAGAACCCGCGGAAGGTCGGAGACGCCTTCGAGCGGCGCTGCAAACTGATCCTGGTCAACGACCACGGCTACCGGGTGACCCGCTCCTCGGCCTCGGCCGGGCCGTACGACCTCGACGCGGAGAAGTCGCTGCCGGTCGAGCTGGGGACTGGTGGGGGCGAGAGACCCAGCGGATGCTGATCCAGGTCAAGTACACCGGCCGGGGTCCGCTGGGCATCCCCTACGTGCCGCCGGGTGAGTGGAACGTGCTGTATCACGCGCGGCATGCGACCGACCCGCCTGGGTTGGATGACCACGGTCACCCTCACGCGCCAGGGCCGGGCCGCGGCACGCGCCGGCACCTCGACGATGCCGGTCCGGACGCCGAAGCCGGACCTCAGTGCCCGGTCGTGGGAGGTGCTGGCGCTGCTGTGGATGGCCGACCAGCGCGGGGACCTGCTGCGCTGGGGGAACTCCACGACCGTCGAGCGGCGGTTGATCGACGGGCACGCGCCGCCGCTCGCGGAGCGAAGTACCGGCGCGCTCGGCTACCGGATCACCGTGCGGGGCCGGGAGTTCTACCGCGATCACCACGCCGTCCACGTCGCCGCCTACCCGGACATTCACGCCCCGCATCCGGACGGGCCAGCCGCGGAACCCTGGCCGGCGGAAGCCGACGCGATCCTCGTGCGGCATCGCCTGTACTACCGGGCCCTGTGCGCCCAGTGGCGAGCGGCTCGCGACGCCCAGCAGGCCGCGGCGGTCGAAGCCGCCGCGGGCCCGCCCGACTTTCCGTCCGTCCTGCCCGCCGCGGTGATGGCGCCGGCCGCCGAGCGCCACGGGCTGTGGCGCGAGACCGCCCGGCAGCGGGCCGATCTTGCAGGGGCGCACGCCGCGGACCTGTCCGGCCAGGCCGAGCGTGCGGCCCGCACTTACGCCGTCGCGGCGCTGGCCGCGTTCCGCGCGGCCGCCACGAGCGCCGACCCGCTGGCCGTGCTCGCGCCGCCCTGCGAGATCGATGCCTGGGACGAGCGGCTCCTGGCGCCGCCTCCCGAGACCGGCATCCACGCGATCGACGCCGCGGCGAAGAGGCTGTTCGCGGTGGCCGTCGGTGCCCCGCTGCCGCGATGCGGTCCCGCTCCCAAACGCCGTGTTCGCCGTGCACCATCCGACGCCGGCCCGCCGCCTGGCGACGCGCTCGACACCCTGGCCGAGTTCCTGCGCGGGCAGGTCGAGGGCGGCGCGCTCACCCGCCGGCTGCATCCCATCGGCCGCTGACGTCGGACCGGTCACGGCCGCGGGCAGCCTGACCGCGGCCGTCAGGACCAGTCGTGCGCCGGTCTCACGGCGGACCCGCAAGGTGGCGCTGGAGGTTGGCGTGCCGGAACTCCCACACGGCCCCGGCCTGGCGCAGGACGCCGCGATCGTGGGCGTCGGTGAGGAAGGCGATGAGGCGCAGCGGCTGCTTCCGCCGCGCGGCAAGCCACAGGCGGGTCACCCCCAGCCGTCCCCACGCGGAGCCGAGCGCGAATGTGAGGGTAGCTGTAAGCCCGGCCGGAAGCCCGGCCGGAAGCCCGGCCGTGAGCGCATTGTCCGTGAACCCCACGGTGAGCCCGACCGTGAGCCCGAGAACGAGCCCCATTGCGAGCCCGCTGGCCCGGTCCTGGACCAGGATGGTTCTGGGATCTGTCGCCCGTCTCGTCTCCGCCGTGGGGTCAAGTCTGATCCCGACTACGAGCCCGAGCGCGAGCCCGAACGGGAGTCCGGTCGACAGCCCGGCCGACAGCCCGTCCATGAGCCCGTCCGTGAGCCCGACCGCGACCCCGATTGTGAGCCCTACCGCCAGGTCGAACAGCCGCGGCGGTCGCAGAGCCATGCGGCCGGGGGAGGCGCTGCCAATCAGGAGTTCGACCGCGGGCCCGACCGCGAGCCCGAACACGAGTCCGAGCGCGAGTCCGACCGCGGGCCTGTCCGCGAGCCCGAATGCGAGCCCGGAGGTGAGCCCGTACACGAGGATCGAAAGTGCTCGTGGGGTGGCCCGGGACAGCTCCCACCAGGAGAGGGCGGTGGTCTCCAGGCGGTGTTCGAGGTGATGGGCGAGGAAGACGAGATAGCGGGTGGCCTGGCTGGCGGTCCAGCGAGTGGGCTGGTCGGGGTGGGCCCGGTAGGCGGCAGGCAGGTAGCCGTCGAAGAGATGCTGTTCGACGGCCTGCCGGGTCGGCAACGTGGTCAGGTCGGAGGGGTCGGGCAATCCGCGGATGAACTCGCCGGGGCGGGGGTTGTAGATGGTGCGGGCGAGGCTGGCGGCTAGTGGGGTGGAAAGCGCCTGGCCGAGGGACGTGGTGGGGTCAGCCAGCGCGGTGAGGGCCTGTTCCCATCTGGTGAAACCGTTGTTGCCAGATCCGGCTAGAAGGTAGTCCCCGACCACTGCCGAAGTGAGCGGCGTTAGGCGGATGCCAGCGGCGCCGTCGAGGTGGATTGGCTGCCAGTCGGGCTCGGATTGCACGGCCGCACGAAACTCCTCGGCGCGGCAGCTCAGAACGAGTCCGATGTTGCTGCGCAGGCCGTCGTTGATAGCAGTCAGGGCCTGGTCCCTGCCGCCCACGCGGATCTCATCGAGCCCGTCGAGGACAGGAAGGATCAGCCCAGCGTGCAGCAGCGCCGCGGCGCGACTGTGCCCGGTGGCCGCATCTACGGCGGACAGGTGTGGGTACTCGCGCAGGATCTGGTTTTCCAGCCAACCGTAGAGACTCAGCTGGTCAGGATCCCAGGAAGCTAGAGGGACCAACAGCGGTACCGGTTGGCCGGGCTGGCGACGTGCTAGAAGATCCAGGGCCCGCTTCGCCCCGTCGCTGCCTGTTGTTGCAGCTCAGGCCAGGTGTGGACCAGGTCGGCGCCGGCGGCCTGCCAGAACACCTCGAGCGGTGGGCGGCCCACCCCGCGGCGGGTTGCTTCGATGTCCCACTGGTCACGGACCAGGTCGGCGAGCCGGTCAGCGACCTTCTCTAGGTCCAGATCGCCAGACCTGGCGGCCGCCTTGTCCGCGAGGAAGGCCGCGACCGGCATCGCCACCGCCACCACGACCAACGCGGCAGCCCAGCCGCCCTGCCCGGCCAGCCACGCCACCGCAACAGCGGCCACAGCTACGACGCCGACTATCAACCAGATCGGGCGCGGCCCCCTCCTGCGTCCCCCGTTGGCGCTCATAGCGAGCAATCATCCACACTGCGCGAACATGCGCGCGTGGTGGCAGGCGTGAGCGCAGCTCTCCGTGCCATGTCGGCCTGCTGCGGCGTGGAGCCGCGGGAACTACATCTGCGTGACTCCCGGTCTGGGCGTCTGGTGTTGGCGTCCTTACGATCTATGGGACACCGCCGTCGCTCCGGAGGGTGACCCATCATGTCGAAGTCCGCGACTTCGCCCCAGCACGCTGCCCGGCGTGGGCGCCCCCGGCTCGAGATGGACGAGCCGGTGGATTCCCTCGCGCTCGCGGACGCGCAGGAGGTCGCGGAGTTCGACGCCTACGTGGCCGCGCTGTTGACCGCGCCGGTCACGGCGTTGACGCCAGCGCAGCGCCGCCACCGCACGGAGGTCGAGGCCCTGACCGTGGCCACCGGCCGGCCCGCAGGGCCAGGCAATGATCGACACTCTGCGGGCGGCTGAGGGGCCGGTGCTGGTTCCGCGGCCGTCGCCGGGGGTGCTGGTCATGTTGGCGGCCTGGCAACGGGAGATGGGTCGGCGCCTCGCGGCCGGGCCAGGAGGTGCGCCGCCCGGCCTGACATGCCGTCGGCTGGTCAGAATCATGGGTGGGTTCGTCCGTGGGACGCGCCGTCGGCCGTGACCGGCGTCGGTTCCGACCTTGAGGAGTGGTTCGTGCGCAGGCTGGTCTACTTCGTGGCGTCCACCGTCGACGGGTTCGTCGCGGGTCCGGACGGCGCCGACCCCACCGGTCCCGACGGGTTCTGGCCGGTGCCGCAGGACTACGTTGAGCATCTCGCCACCGAGTACCCGGAGACCCTGCCCGGTCCGGCGCGGGCGGCCCTCGGCGTCACCGCTGCGGGGATCCACTTTGACACTGTCCTGGAAGGCCGGCGCAGCTACGAGGTCGGGCTGCGGGTCGGCCTGACGAACGCCTTCCCGCACCTGCGGCACCTGGTGTTCTCGCGAACCCTGACCGTGAGCCCGGACCCGGGCGTGGAGCTGGTCGCCGACGACCCGGTCGCGACGGTGCGGGAGCTGAAGCGGCAGGACGGCAAGGACGTCTGGCTGGTCGGTGGGGGCGAGCTCGCCGGCGCCCTCTACCAGGAGATCGATGAGCTTGTCGTCAAGCTGGGGCCGCTGACTCTCGGCACGGGTATCCCGCTGTTCTCCCGTACCGCCGCGTTCGACCCGAGGATCTGGGTGCTGGCCGACCACTCCGTTTTGAAGAGCGGGGCGGTCTTCCTGACCTACCGTCGGTCACCCTTGTAGCTGGGACGGCGGAGTCCCGGCGCCGGTTCGCGAGTGCCGCCGTTACGGAGCTCGCGGTGAGTCCGGGGCTGCTGTCGTTGGCGGTGCCTGCCTGGCGACTACCAAGCGACATTGAGTGCGAGTGTCAACAGCGCCTCGTGCGCCAGGTACAGCACCCCGCCCGTTTTGGTGATGGCGGCGCTGAGCTGGTCCAGGTTGTCGGCGGACCACCAGCGTGCGTCGAGCACGTCGCTGCCCGCAGTCGCGGTGACCTCGCGGTCCAGATGAAACGGTGCCACCGCGGTGGCCGCCCAGGCCCAGTCGGTGTTGTGCGGGTCGTTGACGTACGCGGTCCATAGCACCTCGGATTCGGCGCCGTGCAGGTCTACACAGGTCTCCTCGCGCAGCTTCCGCACAAGCGCGGCCACTGCGCCGGCTCGGCTTCTCGCTGCGCCTGATGACCTGGGTGGCGATCGGGATCTGGGCGCCGGTGCGTCTCGCGCGCCGCGTGCTGGCGGCTCCCGCCGCCAGCGAGGCCGGGCGCTGATGCCGCCAGCTCCCGCGCGCATGTCGTGGACTACACACGCACTACGGCCAGAACCGAGGTGGGTCGGCGATGACGCCGGGAAGCATCGCCCCCGGGCCGGGGGAGCCCGCCGAGCGGCCGACGATCTCGCCCACCGCGAAGGTCCACCGGGGCCTGTTCGTCGCGCCGGTGGACGCGTGGGTCGCGGAGGGGGCCGACGGGTGGTGGCGGATCCCGCTGGTGGACATCCCGCGGCCTGCCGGCAGCGGCAGCAAGAACGACCCGGAGCGCCGCCGCGCCCTCACCAGGGTGCGCAACGCTTGGATGCGGGAGATCCGCCGCCGCGTCGAGGCCGGACAGCTCTCCGGCACCTACGTCTCCCTGACCCGGGTGGCCGAGGGGCAGGAGTGGTTCTACTGGGGCCCCGCCGCCCCCGGGGAAGAGGTCTCCGACGGCAAGGCCTCCGACGGGGATTCCCGGGAGTAGCGCCATACTACTCGGTTTGGCGCGCTTCGCGGAGTGTAACGAGATAGGTCGCTAGCCTCGTTGTCCGTGAGAGTGTTCGGGTGGGCGGCAGACGCCAGCGCCTGCGGGTACTACCGGCTGGGGCTGCCGCTGGAGGCTCTGAAGGCCCGCGGCCATCGCACCCTCGTCTCCACCGTCCTGCCGGCCGGGTGGCTGGACGCGGACATCATCGTCGGCCAGCGGGTGTGTATGCCTGAGCCCTCGCAGACCTGGCAGCGCCTGGCCCGGGACGGTCATCTGCTCGTCTACGAGATCGACGACAACCTGTTCGGCCTGCACCCGACGAACCCAGGCCGCCGTCTGTTCGGCGACTCGGCGGTGCAGCAGCGCGTCCGCGATAACGCCGCTGTCGCCTCGCTGGTCACGGTGACCACCGAGGCTCTCGCGCAGGTGATGCGCGAGATCAACCCCAACGTCGTGGTGTTGCCAAACCGCATCCCGGGCTGGCTGCTCATCCGCGACCGGCCCCGCCGGCAGCGGCTCACGGTCGGCTGGGCCGGTTCGGCCACCCACTACGCCGACATCGCGGAGATCGCCTCCCCGCTGCGCCCGCACGTGTTCAACCGCTCGAAGTCGCCGCTGCGCGTGCTGGAGGTGGCGGCCCTCGGCATCCCCGCGGTGGCCAGCGAGTACGGCCCGTACGAGGACTTTGTGCGCCCCGGCGAGACCGGGTTCCTGGTCCGCTGTGACCACGAGTGGGTCACCTACCTGCGGGAGCTGGCCGGCGATCGGGAGCTGCGCGAGGTGCTGGTCGCCGACGTTCGCACCCTGGCCCTGCCGGCAGCCGACATGGTGATCCTCGGCGACGTCCTAGAGCACATGGCCAGCAGTGAGGCTGTCGACCTGTGGGGCCGAGCCCGCGCTGCCGCCCGCCGCGGCGTGCTGGCCTCCCTGCCCGTGGTGCCCTACCCGCAGGGTCTGGCTGAGGGCAACCCGTTCGAGGCGCACGTGGAGGAGTGGAGCGACGCCCGCGCGCAGGCCGTGCTGCCCGGGGTGGTCGCTCACGACGTCGACGGGGAGATCGGCGTGTACCTCGCCGGCCCGGCCGAGGAGCCGGCATGCGCCTAGGACCGATCGGCCGGCAGATCGACCCGATCCCGTCCTCGGTGCGGTTCACTCTCTCGCCGACCTCGGATCGGGATGCCTACCGGCGGCGCGGAACGCGGCCTGCGCCGTGCAGAGTCTCGGCGGTGACGCCGACGAGCTCACCGAGATGCTCGACGCGCTCGGTCTGGACCGGGAGAGCGTCCGCGAGGGCCGAGACGAGGCGCGCGGGGCCTGAGAGGGGTAGGGACGGCCGCCAACCGGTCGCGACTCGTGCCCTCACCCGGAGCGCTCCCTACACCCCCGACACCCACGACGCTGGTGATATCAGCCCTGCCGGCAGGCGCGTTCGCGAATCTCCCGACGCTGCGCCCACCTGCTCCTGCGTCAACCCGACAGCGCTCGTGAGGTCTGCGCCGGTGAGGTCCGCTCCGGTGAGGTCCGCCTCGGTGAGGTCCGCAAGCATGAGACATGCGTCGGTGAGATCGGCGTCGCGGAGCTTCACACGGGCGAGGTTCGCTCCGCTGAGGTCCGCCTCCCCCAGGGAGACGCCAGCGAGAATGCCGCCGGGTGCTTGGAGGCGGTGAAGCGTGGCGGGGCCGGTGAAGTCTGCTCCGACGAGATCGGCGCGGGGGACGCCGTTGAGGATGGGCAAGCGGGCCAGCACGGTGACGGCAGCGTGGACGTCGACGGCGTGGAGGATGGGGCTGGCCGAGTCGGGGGCGTCGGGGCGTAGGGCGGGGTCGGTGCTGTGGACGCGGGCGAACGCGGAGAGCACTTCGACGACAGTGCGCTGGTCTGCGGCGCTGTCACGGGCGACCCGTTCCAGGGCGTAGATCCCGCCGAGGCGGACATCGAGACTGTCCGAGCCGAGCTGGCTGATCGCGCTGGCGTACAGCTCCCGAACGTGGGTGTTCTCGTTCGCCCGCCGGACCTCGGCGTTCGCCTGCCGGGTCTCGTCGAGCGCGATCAGACCGCCCGCTACCGCGGTCAGCGCGGCAGCGGCAGTGAGCAGCCCGCCCTGCAACGCGGCGCGGGCCTGGACCGCGCCGTCGCTGGTCCCCGGATACATCCGGCCGGGTAGGTGCCAGATCCCGACCACCGCGCACACCGCACCCACTGCGGCGATCCCCGCGACGATCCACAGCCAGCGCCGGCCGGCGCGCCGGTGCGTTCCCCCGTTGTCGGTCACAGGCAGAGTTGTACGCCCGTGTGACGATCGGGCTGCCGCCCGCTGAGCATGAAGACGTCGCCGTCGCCGAGGTCCCGGCTGGGGACCATCTGGCCGTGGCGTCCGAAGACCTCGTCGGTCTCCTCCTGGGTGATCTCTCGCATGGCTTCCTCCTCGGTTCTGGATGTGGCGGGCTCTACGCCCAGGTGATCGTCAGGTCGTGGGTGCGGGCGGCCTCCGCGAGGGAACGCAGCCGGCCGAGGGTGTCCTGGAGGTAGCCGGGCCGCCGGCCGCACTCCACCCACCGCGCGCCGCGAGCGCCGTACTCGTCGGTGCCCGGCATCCCCTCGTCGTCGGGGGAGAGGGCCAGGGCGGTCAGGACGCGCCCGGCGAAGTCCTCCGCACTCGCCCTCGCCGGTGGCGTTGTCGAACGGCTCGAACGGGCCGCTGGAGCCGATCCCGTCGGGGCTGGTGGGGTAGCCGAGGACATCGAGCACCCGCCGGGCGTTCACCTGGCCCACCTCGACGGGCTTGATCGGGGCAGCGTAGATCGGCTCCAGGATGCCGCCCTGGTAGTCGATGCAGGTGGGGTCGACGCAGCCCGCCGCGTGCTCTCGCTCGATCTGGGCGATGGGGGTGCTCGCCGGCCACGTGCGGGTGTCGCGGTGCTCGCCGTCGCAGTAGACCATCTGGTAGCCGACCGTGGCGGTGGTGGCGGTGAAGGTGACGCTCATGGCGGTGGCCTCCCTCGTGGTGGCGTGGGGTGTTCAGGCGGCGGCGATGTAGGTGGCTGGCGGCATCGGGTAGGCCACCCGCACGGTCCGGCTTGCGGCCGAGGTGGCGTACAGCGCCACGGCGGCACCGTGGTGGCACCGCTTGCCGATCAGCCCGGCGTGGCAGTTGCACTGGCCGGTGATCGCGGTTCGGTGCACGACGCCCTTGCTGCCGACGGTCAGGTAGACCCGGCGGTCGCCGGTGCCGCGGAGGTGGATGACGCCGCCCAGCTCGACGAGTTCGATGGCGTCAGTGATCTGGCCCGAGCTGTAGCCGGCGGCGACGAGGTGCTGCCTGCGAGCGCAGATCGGGCCGAACCCGGTCGCGATGGTGGCGGCCGTGCGGAGCGGACGGTGGCAGCCCTTGCACCGGACGATGTCCTGGCTGGCGATCACGCGGGCCTCCGATTCGCTTGGCCGATCCGACTTCCCAACTGTAAATTATCATGTGAAGATTCATCAAATGGTGATGTGAAGATCTGTCACATGACTATGTTAAGATCGGCGAATGGCAGGGAGCGAGGACGAGCTGACCGCCCTGGTGGCGGCGGTCAACAGTGCGCGGGAGCGCGAGGACGAGGTGCGCCGAGTGGCGCACCTGGACTACTGCCGTGCGATCCGCGAGCTCGTCGGGTACGAGGAGCGGGCGCACGGACAGCGTGGCGCCAAGTCCCGCGCCGCCCGGCATCTCGGCATGAGCGCCCAGAATGTCGGGATCATGCTCGACCAGCTCCATGAGGCTGAGACCGGCGCCCCGCGGCCGAAGCAGGTGCGGTCGGCGCGCGGGGACGAGTCGGTAACGGCGGGGCATGCGGAGGTGGGCTCATGACGCCGCACGTTGACGCCGAGACGCAGGAGGAGGGCTGGCCGAAGGGCGAGCCGATCGAGGTGCTGGACTGATCGAGGGCGAGTCTCCGCTCGCTCATGGTTTCGCGCGCGCCATTACCGCCGTCAGCGGATCATGGACCCATGGGGTCTACCACCCCGACTGCGGCCCGCACTGCGAGACCAATCCCGGTGGCCCGGACCGCCACCACCACTGCCCCGAATGTCATCCTGACCGTAACGATGTCGCTGTCGGGACCTACTTCATCCCCGCGGGCCCCGCTCCCCCCGATGGCCGCCGCCAGGTGCTGCCCGTAGCCGGATTCGTTTTCCTCGTCGCCTGCGTCGTACTGCTGACGCTGGCCGCAACGAGCGTGATCGACATAGATCAGACGGCGTTTATCCGGCTGAGCCTGGTGACGGCCGCGCTTGCGGCGGCCATCATCGTCTGGGTTCTTCGGTCGACTCGCGGCTGATCGGCCCGAGCGCCAGCGCGGCTGCCCTTCACCGTCAGGCCACCGCGAGCCAGAAGAACGTCCGCGCCCCGGCGGACACGTTCGCCCCGTCGCGGCGCTGCACGATGAAGGTGAACCCAGTCGCGGTCGGCGCCCCCACGGCGACCGCTGGCGCCGCCAGGTCCATCAGCGGGCCCGATACGAACACCATGCTCGGCGCCGTGGGGAAGGCTGCCGGGAACGTCACGGCCACGGTACCGCCACCTGATGTCGCAGGACGAGGAGCTCCACGTCCTTCGCGGTGTCCCCGCGCACGCGGAGCAACATCAGTCCGAGAGCGTTGCACGTCAGGGCGTAGAGCAGCGACCACACCACGACCATCCAGCCTGCCCGACACAGGCCCCGCCGTCCTGCAGACAAACGCGCAGGTCACCACCCAAATCCGGGTTCTGGAGCCCCACAGGCTCAGGAGGCGATCGAACCCTAACGCCTGGTCACCTGGTGGCACCTTCGTGACCAGATAGCAGATTCCCCCCGGCCAGGCCAGATGTTGACTTCGTCACAAAAACTCTGCAAACATCCACCTCCTATCGGCCTGACCAGGTCCCCTCCTCCACGGCCCGGACGGGCTACTCGGTTCACCCCCGAGCCAGCCCGCCCCTACCGAGAGCAGGTAGGGCCCTGATCTCGAAGGACGGGCGGATGCATGAAGCGCGCACGGAACCCACATGACGTTCAGCCGCACCAGCGGCCCGGGTTTCGCCCGGCGGGGCGGCCACCGGCAGGACAACGTCCCGCCGGGAGGCGTACAGCGAGGCGACGCACGGGGGGGCCGGGCTTAGGCTTCCTGGCGGAAGCCGCCAGGACCGCGAACCCGTTCCTCGTCGCGGGCTGTGGGGGCGACGACAGCGAGAACGTCTCGCCCCCCAGCACTGCTGGCATCAGCAGCACTACCAGCACCAACACCGCCGAAATGCCGCGGCCGCGCACGCCGTCCGAGGGCACCCCGATCCGGATCAGGCTGATCTCGGACGGCAGGAGCCCGATGTGAACAACCCGTAGACGCGCCTGCTCGACGCCGCCGCGACCACCCACAGCGAGGACATCGAGACCAGCAGGCCCGGGACGACGGCCCCGGTCATGGTGCTCGCCGCCCGCTGGCCGGCGACCGAAGGGCTCTCCGGCGACCTCACCCCGTTGTCCATCGCCGCGGCCGTGAGCACAGTACCGGAGAAGGACCTGCCGGGTGCGAGCGGACTGGGGTTCCGCCGCATCGGCGAGGCCGACCCGGCCACGCCCGCCGTCCGCGTCCGCAGCGGACTGGTGACGACCCTCGACGACGAGGGCCAGCCCCTCGGGCGCGAGGCGGGCGGTTTCCCACCGACCGAGGACTGAGCCGACCGACCGGACCGAGGGCGGCCGCACCGGTCGCCGGGCCCGATCCTCCCGACGCCCGCCCCGGTCGCCGCCTGCTCGCGAGCTGATCCGGTCGCCGGCCGCGTATACCACCAGACGCCCTCCGTCAGTCATCAGCACCCCGTCAGAGCCGCATCGAGGTCCAGTTGCCGGGGCGCGGCCCGGCGACCCGTTCCCACCAGCGCAAGCAGGCCGCTCCAACGGACGGCGTCACGAGCCGTCGTGCCGCCCGGAGCGGCCCAGCCGGTGGAGGCGAACCGCCCCGGCCGACCACAACCGAGACGAGGTAGATGTATGCCGAATACAGAGAATGTGGCCGCCGGGATGCCCCGCAGGCGGTCGCGGCGACGCTCGGTGTCCACCCGCCTGGGCGTCCTGGCGGTGGCGGCGAGCCTGCTGCTCGCCGCCGGATGCGGCGGCGGCAGCGCGGACCCGTCGACGGACGACAGCACCCCCAGCAGGGACATCTCCGCCGTCCTCGGGCCGATCGCCGAGGCCAAGGGCGCGCCGGTGCGGATCGGGATGATCTCGGACGGCAAGGGTCCGGTGTCGGACCTCTCCGTCGAGTTCGACATGGCCAAAGCCACCGTCGGGTACCTGAACGAGCGCCGTTCCGGCATCGCGGGCCGGCCGATCGAGCTGGTGACGTGCGAGGCCCTGGCCGACCCGGCCAAGGGCACCGACTGCGCGAACCGGATGGTCGAGGAAGATGTCGTCGCCGTCGTCGTCGGCTCCTCGTCGATCGTGGAGAGCATCTGGCGGCCTCTGCACGACGCTCGCGTGCCGGTGATGTTCCACTCCGCGAACGGCGCCCCGCTGCGGGACAGCGAGTCGACCTTCGCCATCACCGACTCCGCCTTCTCGCTGATCAACTTCCCGATCCAGCTGGCGAAGGAGAAGGGCGCCGGGAAGGTGACAGCGGTCACGATCGACGTGCCGTCCGCGACGGGCATCTACCGGACCGCCGCTCCGTCGGCGTTCGACGAGGCCGGCATCGAACTCTCGGTCGTGCCGATCCCCCCGGGCACGGCCGACATGATTCCGCAGATGCAGAACATCGCCTCCGGCGACCCCGGCATCGTCGAGGTGACCGGAAACGACGCGTTCTGCATCGCCGCGTTCAACGGTCTGCGGGCGGTCGGATTCACCGGGACGGTCACGGGCGTCTCGCAGTGCATCACTGACAGGACCCGCAAGGCGGTGCCGGGCGATTTCCTGGAGGACATGCCCGTCCCCGCGACGGTGCCGCTCGGCACGGACAACCCGGCGACCCAGCTGATCAACGCGGTCGCGACCACCTACGGCAAGGACGTCGACACCGGCCGCACGGCTGCGATGGCCATGTTCACGGTGTTCGCCGCCTTCCAGTCCGCGACCGGGGAGATCTCCGGCGAGGTCTCCCCGGAGACCATCATCGCCGCGATCAAGGGGATGCCGGAGAAGGAGCTGCCGGCCGCCGGGGGGCTGCGGTTCCGCTGCAACGGCAAGGCCGACCCGGACCTGCCGGCGGTCTGCGTCCGCGGCGGGCTGGTGACGACCCTCGACGAGGAGGGCCAGCCCACCGAGTACGAGGTGATCGGCAGCACCCCCATCGAGGACTAGTCGCTCAGTCGTCACCGTCGTGCTGGCGGTAGAGCGGCAGGTGGTTGGCCTTGTGCACGGCACGGAGCAGACCGATCGGAGCGGTGTCCAGGTCGCCGTCGGTCGGCAGCGGCTCGTCGGAGGTGGACAGCAGGTTGGGGTGCGCCTTGCGCAGGTGCGCGACCAGCGCGGCCCGGTCGACCTCGGCGCTCACAGCCGTCCGCTCTGCACGCGGCTAAGGACGTCGAAGTGCGCCTGGGCCGCCTCGGCGCCGGTGGAGCGCCGCTCCATGGCGATCTCGTTGTCGTCGAGCAGGGCCGCGGTCTCGAAGATCAGCGGAGGACGGCCCTGCTCGATGTCCTCGGCGGAACGCATGTCCCGGGGGATGAACATGGTCGACACCTCGACCGGGCCGGCGTCGGTGTCGACCACCTCATGGCTGAAGCGGCGCGACTCGATGTCGGCCATGAGCGCCTCGCCGACCGCGTCGCTGATCGGATTTCCCTGGACCCCGTAGAAGCCGGTCATGGACCCACCCGCTCGGCGTTGTCGGGAAGCCGGCCGGCGTATTCATCCGGAACGGCGCCCTGGTGCCAAAGGTTGCTGGTATGGACGAGGTCGCCGCCGTCGTTGAGACGGAAGGCGAAGGGGTGGCCGCTGAATCCGGGCAGTGGGTCATCGTCAGGGCCGACGACGTAGTGTTGTCCGCCCGCGCGGATGACCTGCTCGCCCTTCCCCGCGCGGTCTCCATCCTTCTCGGGTGTTCCGCCGTCGACGAGGCTTGTCGCAGTAGCGCTGGGCCTCGGCCTCGTCGGTGAACATCCGGAGGCCCTCGTTCGCGAAGATCGTCCCGTCGCTGAGACGGTCGTGGCGAACCACGGCGTAGAGCGGCCTGCGCGTGTCGAGCGCGCTCACATCTCCTCCAGCGGGATCCGGGTGATGCCCTCGGTGGTCAGGGCAAGCACCCGCTCGGCCGCGAGCGAGGGCGAGCTGGCGGCGGATGTCCCTGACGGCGTCCTGCGCCTCCCGGCGCCGGTCCGGCGAGTCGACGTAGGACAGCTCGCCTTCGGCCTCGGCCAGCAGGTCAGCGATGGCGGACGCGGTGGGTTCGAAGACCCCGGCGTCGGTGACTGCGAAGGCGACGAGTGCGTCCAGGCCCTCGGTCACGGCGTCGAGGAGGCCGCCGTAGGCGTGCTCACCCCAGCCGGTCGGCTCGTGTCTCTCGTCCCAGCGGTCGTCGTCCACGGCCCGCTCTTAATCTTGTAACACCACGGTATACTCGGACTCAAGCGCAATCTATGTCGGTGTGGAGAGAGAATTCGAGAGATTCGCGGGCGCGTGAAGAGTCGCATCGACGGGTGGGTCGCGTTGTGGAGGTGGGCGGCCTGGATGTGATCGTCGGCGTGCTGGTGCAGCCGGGCGTGCGAGTCGGCCCGTCTTGTCCTTGTCAGGGCAGACGTCTGGGCACCTCTCAGCCCTGGACGGCACCTCGGCCAGCAGACTCACCTGGGTCCTTGGCAAGGTCTGCGGGGCGGAGATCACTCCCCCTGTCGCTGCTCCCAGTCGTCCAGCATCCGCTGCATCACGGCGGCCAGCTGGCCGCGCTGCTCATCCGTCATCTGCGGCGCGGAGGTAGCCGCCCGACCGGAGACCTGGAACCACTCTTCGAGGGTCATCGGCGCCGGCGTCGCGTCGAACTCAATCACCACCCGCCGGCCCGATTCCACGGGGACCGGCTTCGCATCCTCGAGGACCACTCGCTCGGCCGAGCGAGGTAGCCACTCCATCGCGCCATCGACATCCAGCAGCGCCTGCACGGTGGCCGGCGGCAGGGAGCCCTTGTCGAGGGCAGCGAACAGGTCCTGGACGCTGGGAAGGCCGGGCAGCAGCCCCTCCGCCAGCGTCGCCCACAGGCCGGGGGGCATCTCGACGGCCGGGTCCGTGCCACGGTCGCTGCACCGTGCCTCCACCGCGCGGCGCAGGCGGGCGGGCAGCTCCTCCAGTGGGGTCGGCGACTCGCCGTGAACCGCGACTCGCAGCGCGGATTCCGGCGTCCATTCCGAGCGCTCACTCCAGACCTTGAGCCTGGTCAGGAGCGCCGCTTTCCCGTCCCTTAGGGCGTACCGACTGGAACCCTCGGCGAGCCAGCCGCGCTCTATGCGGCGCCGCTCGATGGCGTCGAACAGCCGCTGGGACTCCTCTGGAGTCGTGACTGCGCGACCGCGTCCGTCCACCGGCCTGGTCGCACTCGACTTGTCTCGCCCTACTGCCATGGCCACAGTCTCCCATCCCAGTCGGCGAGAGACTGCGTGACGCCCCGCCCTCCAGGACATCCTCCTGCACCCAGGGAGATAGGCGGAGATCACGGGTAAAGCGAGAGGCTCCGAAGTATTGATCTTGAAGTCTCTCGATTTCTCTCGTTACACTGATATAGGCTGCCGTTGACCATGATGTGTCAGAGGTAGGAGGGGAGATGTGGTGATCAATCTGAGGCCCAAGTCCGAGTCGGCCAGCCCGCCGGGGCTGGCGGGGCTGTTCGAGCGACTCGACGCGATCCCGGACGGCGAACTGCTCACCGCTCCGAAGGTGGCGGAGATCTTCGGCGTGAAGGAGCGCACCGTCACCGCCTGGGCGCGGGACGAGCGTCTCAACGGGGTGCTGCTCAGCCGCAGCGCCGGCTGGAGGTTCACCCCGGCGGACGTGAAGGACTTCGCGGGTCGCCACTACAAGACGCACGCCGCGTCGACCGCATGACAGCGGCCGGGCGCGGGGGGTGACCAACCCGTACCCCGCAACCCGGCCGAGATGTCCCCCTGAGAAGTGGAGAACTTGCCCAAGCATTACACGGTGCTCCTCCAGCAGGAGCGCACCATCCGCGAGACCCGGGTCGACACCTGGCACGGCCTTGCCGACAGCCCCGAGGACGCCCGGGACCAGGCCGACCACGCCCCACGAGCCTGGGGCACGGCCAGTCGGGTCGTCCTCAGCACCAGCCCCGCGGACTCGGAAGACGTGCTGACCTTTACGGCGTCCCGGTTCTTCCCGAGCCGTTCACTGCTCGAGGCCGCCGGCCGACTCGTCCCGGGTGGGCCGGGAGATGTTCGAGGCCAGATCGCGGACGCCGTCGAGGAGATCCACACCGACACCGCCGGCATCGCGAAGATCGCGGATCGGTGTGGGTTCTACCGGGACCTGACCTGGCGCCTGTACGGCACGGGCTGGCGCTGGGCGGAGATGGCCGGTCTGCGGACCGACCTCGTGGTCGAAGGCAACCGTGATCCCGACGACAACGGGCCGTGCATTGACCGTGACGCCGGGTGCTGCGCGTGCACCCGACACTGGGGTGCCTGGTCGAGGCCAGCGGAGGGCTGACCTCCGGCCCACCGAAGACCCGCGGCTCCGTGCGGACGACCCGCGTCCCGGAGTTCGTCTTCGACATGATCGATGCCCGCCTGGACATGATGCCGAAGAGGGGCGACCGAGGATCGTTCGTCTGGTACGGCCCCCGGGGCGGACTTCTGCGCCGGTCGGGGTTCAACCGCCGGGTATGGCGTCCCGCGTGCGACGGCCGCGAGGCCGAGCCCAAGCGACGGGGAACTTCCGGCCACCCCGCCTGGGATCCACTCGTGCCTGGCATGAAGGTGCACGGCCGCGGGGGGCGTGGCATCTCCGGGGTCTACTCGCACGTCCTGCCGGAGACCGAGGACCGGATCGTCAAGATCCTCCAGGCTCGGCACGAGGCCGCCATCCTCGCGTGACCCGACCGCCCCGCTCGGCTGGAACCTAAAAGATCTTCCATGGTGCCCCCATGAAAGCAGAAGGCCCCCTCCATCAAGATCGATGAAGAGGGCAACTTCCCTTGTCGGGACGACAGGATTTGAACCTGCGACCCCCAGACCCCCAGTCTGGTGCGCTACCAAGCTGCGCCACGTCCCGTACTGACGAACGCTACCCTACCGGAGATCCGGCGCTGTGGCGGGGGTCGATCTCGCGTAGCGGCTCAGGTCGTCCCGGGGGATCGGCCGGCGCGACATGACCACACCGGCCGATCCGTCCTAGGCTCCTGGGGGACGGTCGGTTCAGATCGACCCGTGGCCGCGGCGGCGCATGCCGGCGCCGATCAGGATGGCACCGAGACCGGCTCCGGCGATCGGCAGCAGCGGCGAGTTGCCGCTGTCCGCGGTGCCGCCGCCGCCCGCGCCGACGCCGCCGGCCGGGGCCGCTCCGGCGCCCGCACCGACACCGACACCGGCGACGACGCCGACCGGGCAGTCCCTGTCCCTGTCCTTGTCGTTGAACCAGTCGTCCTTGTCCCTACCGTCCTTGTCCCTACCGTCCTTGTCCCTGTCGTCCTTGTCGGCGTTCCTGTCGTCGACGAAGGCGCGGGCCTCCTTGTCGCCTTCGCGGCCCCTGTCGTCCCTGTCCTTGTCGCCGAAGATGTCCCACTCCTCGGACTTCTTGTCGTCGCACCGACCCTTGTCGTCGAAGATGTCGGCGTGTGCGGCCGTCAGTCCGGGTCCGAAGCTGAGGATGACGGTTGCCGCGCTCGACATGGCGAGAAGCGCGGCGCTCCGTCCCATTCCCTTCCTCATCTGGTCCCCTCTCTCACGCATGGTTATTGCTTGGTCACTGCGAGTGACACCATAGCGAGGAGTGGTCGGGATGGGACGCAGCGAGACGGCGTGGTGCGACGGGTCCGAACGGGCCGCGGCCACGACCGGCACGGGACCGGCATCCATTGCGGGACATGGGTTGAGGTGCCGCGCGCGACCGCCTCGCCCCTCCTTGCCGGATGTGGTTGTGGCGTGGGTGCGTTCGCGTCACGCGACGCGGCGCGCAACTACGCTCGGCTACTACTGAGGCTCGATACCATCACCTTGCGTAGTTCTTGGTGGGTCGGTGTCGATGGACGGTCGCTGGACGGAGACAGTCGTGAAGCGTGGAGCGACGGAGCGGTCGCCGGTGCGTATTACGTTCTCCCGCCTGCTGCTCGTCGCGGGCGTGGTACTGGTCGTCGGGAGCGGGTTCCGGCTGACCGAGTCCGATCCCGCCCCACCCTCGGACACCGAGCGGGTCGACGTCGGCGGCCTCGGTACCGCGATCGGGCAGGCCGGCGCGCTCGACGGGACGGCCGCTCCCGGCGGCCCGGCGGCCGCCACGCCGGTGCCGACGCTCCCGCCGGTCGTGGTCACCGACCCGACGCACGTGCGGATCCCGGCGATCGGAGTGGACGCGGCGATCGTCCGGCTCGGGCTGAACGCCGACGGCTCGCTGGCCGTACCGAAGAAGTGGCAGGAGGTCGGCTGGTACGACCGGGGCCCGGCGCCCGGCGCGCTCGGCCCGTCGGTGCTGGTTGGCCACTACGACTCGACCTCCGGGCCGGCCGTCTTCTACCGGCTGCGGGCGTTGCGCGCCGGGGACCAGATCGAGGTCACCTCGCCGACCGGGCTGCGCACGACGTTCACGGTCGACCGCACGGAGGACGCGACCAAGAAGGCGTTCCCGACCGATCGCGTCTACGGCCCGGTGGGCCGGCCGGAGCTGAGGCTGATCACCTGCGGCGGGGCGTTCGACGAGGACACGAACCACTACCTGAGCAATCTGATCGTCTACGCGCACGCGAACAGCCCGTCCGTGCCGGGCGCCCAGCCGCCCGGCACCGGGGCGCCGCCCGCCGGCGCCCCGCCCCCGGCCGTGTCTGCGCCGGCCGTGTCTGCGCCGGCCGTGTCCACTCCAGTCGCGCCCACTCCAGTCGCGCCGGCGCCCGCCATCCCTGTGCCGGTCGGGGCGGCACCCGCAGCCCCGGCGTCTGTCGTGCCCGTGCCTGTCGCGCCCGCTACGGCCATGCCCGCTACGGCCATGCCCGTGCCAGGCGTGCCCGTGCCCGTGCCCGTGCCAGGCGCGGGCGCGGCGCCGAACGCCCCCGCTCCGCCGGCCCCAACCGGCTAAGCCGGCCGGCGACCTTTCGTCGGATGTTTCGCGGTGGCCCCAATGTGCTTTGCGGGCGCTCCGCGGCGGTCGCGCGCCCCCACGAAGGTCGAGCCCGTCCCGCCCATTCTGTTTCACGCGTATTGCCCGGTGTGGCCGCGCAGACCCGCCGTCGCTGGCGCCCGGACCCCAAAGGCCACGTCCGGGGCGGTCTGGCGGCCCGTGCGGGGGCGTTCCGGCGCGCGTCGCCCTGATGATCCGCCCGGCCGGCGCGGGAGGCCCGAATGCCTATATCAGGCAGGTATCAGCGGCCTCTCCCCGGGTGCCGCCGCGGCCCGCCCGCCCCACGCCCGCCGGGTGTTGATCCGACGGAAAGTGAGCGGCTATTTCCATGTCGTGATCGAACCCTCGCGTTCCGGAAAGGTGGGCGATTGTTGTGAGGGGGGTGATTGTCGGGCAAGTGCCGAAGTCCACTATCTTCAGCATCGGCACCTGCGTGCACAGCTATTTGAGAGTGCCGAGCACCGTCGGATGTATGTAAAGCGTCGAGCCGAAGCGCCGTGTCCTGCCCCCGGCCCGACGACCCCTCCGAGACAGGCGGGGCAGGACGAGGGACCTCGGCGGTCCCGGTGACCGGGCGATCCGTCCGGTTGCCGGGACGGCCGATCCGGTCCCGCCGGCCGTGCTGGCCGGCGGGTCGGTGTGCGATGCCGAGCGCGGCAGAGCGCCTCACAGGCGCCGGTAGAGAGAAGGACACGCGTTGCCCCGTCGTGGAATTGCCTGGCTGCCCGAGGACTGGGAGCAGTTCGTCAAGGGGCGCCAGCGCCCCTCGAACGCCCGATCGGGTACGGGCGCCCGGCGGCGCACCTCCCAGCCGCCTCGTCGGGCGGCGACGATCGCCGCGTTCACCACGGGCACGCTCGCGGCCTCGACGGCGGCCTTCGCCGCCACGGTGCCGGCCACCCCGGACGGCACCGCGTCCATCGACCCGGGCGCGACCCAGACGGCCTCCGTGCTGCCGGGCCAGGGCGGGACGGACGCGCCGGACGCCGCGGCCGCCGCCGCGCCGCTGGCGGGGGCGATCGCGTCCTCCGAGCCGATGTTCACCAAGGTCTCGCTGACGGCGGACAACACCACGGTCGCGCCGAACGCCCCGGTGGTGCTGACCGTCCGGGCCAATGAGGCTGGCGGCGCTCCGCTGGCCAACCAGCGGGTCCGCATCGTCGTGGTGAACGGGCCGAAGTGGCAGACCTCGACGGCGCTGACGACCGACACCAACGGTCAGGCCCAGATCACCGCGCGGCTGCTGACCACCACGACGATCACCGCCGTCTTCGACGGCACGAGCGCGCTGCGGCCCTCGCTGGCCGGCGCGGCCACGATCACGATCAAGGCGCCGACGGCGCCCCGCCCGGCCGTCAGCCAGGCCATCCCGTCGGTGATCCCGGGCAGCTCGATCGGGGAGAAGGCCGTCTACCTGGCCTCGCTACAGAAGGGCAAGCCGTACGTGTGGGGGGCGGAGGGCCCCTACTCGTTCGACTGCTCCGGCCTGGTCCAGTACGTCTTCAAGCAGCTCGGACGTTCCCTGCCGCGCACCGCGCAGGGCCAGTACAACGTGTCGACCCACGTGCCGCAGTCCGGTAAGCGCCCCGGCGACCTGATCTTCTACGGGACCGAGGGCAACATCTACCACGTGGGCATCTACGCCGGGAACGGCTACATGTGGGCCGCGCCGCAGACCGGCGGTGTGGTGTCGCTCCGCCCGATCTACAGCTCCACCTACAAGGTCGGCCGGATCATGTGACACGCGGGGCGGCGCGGGCCCGAACCGGGCCGAGTGCCGCCCGCGCTCCGCGCTCCCGCACCTGGCCGCGCGCCGTCCCGCGCCACGCCGGGCCCGGACGGCGGCGACCACTCGGCGACCCGGCCGGCGCCCATCCGCTAGCGTCAGAGCCGACGACCCGCGTCCAGCGGTCGGCGCGCGAGCCGTCGGCGCCCGTCTTCGTGCGGCCGGGTCGGGGAGGAGGGACGCGGCGTGACGGCGGAGACGCAGGCCTCCGACCGGATCTGGACCATCCCGAACCTGCTGTCCGGTCTGCGCCTGCTGGGCGTGCCGCTCTTCCTCTGGCTCGCGCTGGGCCCGGAGGCGGACGGTGCCGCGCTGGGCGTGCTCGCCTTCGCCGGCGTCAGCGACTACCTGGACGGCAAGCTCGCCCGGGTGCTGAACCAGACCAGCCGCCTCGGGGTGACTCTCGACCCGCTGGCCGACCGGCTCTACATCTTCGCGACCATCGTCGCGCTCACCCTGCGCGACATCGTCCCGCTGTGGTTCGCGTTGGCGCTCGTCGGCCGGGACGTCGCGCTGCTGGGCCTGGTGCCCGTGCTGCGCCGGCTCGGGGTGGGCACCACGCTGCCCGTCCACTACCTCGGCAAGGCGGCCACCTTCAACCTGCTGTACGCCTTTCCGCTCCTGCTGCTGTCCGCCGGCGACTCGTGGCTGGCGACGGCGGCCCGCCCGCTCGGGTGGGCGTTCGCCATCTGGGGTATCGCTCTTTACTGGTGGTCCGGCCTCCTCTACGCAGAACAGGCCCGCCGGCTGGCCGGGGAACGCGCCCGCCTGGCCGCGGCGCGAAAATAGGGAGGTAACCCTTGAGAGCCGTCGTGATGGCGGGCGGCGAGGGCACCCGGCTGCGGCCGCTGACCGCGAACCTGCCGAAGCCCCTGCTGCCGGTCGTCAACCGCCCGATCATGGAGCACGTCCTGCGGCTGCTCAAGCGGCACGGTTTCGACGAGACCGTGGTGACGGTCCAGTTCCTCGCAGCGATGATCCGCAACTACTTCGGCTCCGGTGACGAGCTGGGCATGCACCTGTCCTACGCGACGGAGACCACGCCGCTGGGCACCGCGGGCAGCGTGAAGAACGCCGAGGACGCGCTGCGCCACGAGGAGTTCCTGGTCATCAGCGGTGACGCCCTGACCGACATCGACCTGACCGACCTCGTCGCCTACCACCGGGCGCAGGGCGCGCTGGTCACCGTCGCGCTCAAGTCGGTGCCCGACCCGCTCGAGTTCGGCATCGTGATCACCGGCGAGGACGGGCGGATCTCCCGGTTCCTGGAGAAGCCGACCTGGGGCCAGGTGTTCTCCGACACCGTCAACACCGGCATCTACGTGATGGAGCCGGAGGTCCTCGACCACGTCCCGGCCGGCGAGGCGGTCGACTGGTCCGGGGATGTCTTCCCCCGGCTGGTCGCCGCCGGGGCGCCGGTGTTCGGCTACGTCGCCGGCGGCTACTGGGAGGACGTCGGCACCATCGCCAGCTTCCAGCGCGCGCAGGCGGACGTGCTGAACCGGCAGGTGGACGTCTCGATCGGCGGGTTCGAGGTCTCCCCGGGGGTCTGGATCGGCGAGGACGCCGACGTCCACCCCGACGCGATCCTCAAGGGCCCGCTGGTCGTCGGCGACTACAGCAAGGTCGAGGCCGGCGCCGAGCTGCGCGAGTTCACCGTGCTCGGCAGCAACGTGGTGGTGAAGCGGGGGGCCTTCCTGCACCGGGTGGTCGTCCAGGACAACGCGCTCATCGGCCCGCGGACGAACCTGCGCGGCTGCGTGATCGGCAAGAGCACGGACGTGCTGCGGGCCGCGCGCATAGAGGAGGGCGCGGTCATCGGCGACGAGTGCGTCATCCAGGAGGAGGCGTTCGTCTCCCATGACGTCAAGGTCTACCCGTTCAAGACCATCGAGGCCGGGGCGGTCGTCAACACCAGCGTCATCTGGGAGTCGCGCGGGCAGCGGTCGCTGTTCGGCCCACGCGGGGTCTCCGGACTGGTCAACGCGGAGATCACCCCGGAGCTGGTGGTCCGCCTGGCCAGCGCGTACGCGACGACGCTGAAGAAGGGCTCCACCGTCACCACCGCGCGGGACGGCTCGCGCGCGGCCCGGGCCCTCAAACGGGCCGTGATCAGCGCCCTCACCGCCGGCGCGATCAATGTCCGTGACCTGGAGGTGGCCCCGCTGCCGGTCGCGCGCTTCGACGTCCGCACCTCGGACGCGGCCGGCGGGATCATGCTGCGCTCCAAGCCGGGCGACGCCGAGCGCATCGACATCGTCTTCCTCGACGCCGACGGCGACGATCTCTCCCCGGCCGCGCAGCGCAAGCTCGACCGCGTGTTCACCCGGCAGGAGTTCCGCCGCGCGTTCCCCGGCGAGATCGGCGACCTGCGCTTCCCGGCGCGCACGGCCGACGTCTACACCCAGGACCTGCTCGACCGGGTGGACACCAGCGGGCTCGCCGAGGCGGATCTCAAGGTGGTCGTCGACCCGTCCGGGGGAGCGGCGTCGCTGCTGCTGCCCACCCTGCTCGGCCGGCTCGGCGTCGACGTGCTGACCGTCAACGGCCGGCTGGACGAGACCTACCCCGAGCCCGGCGCCGAGCAGGAGCGCAGGGCTCTGGACCGGCTGGGCGCGCTCGTGGCGAGCTCACGCGCCGCGTTCGGGGTCCGCTTCGACCACATCGGCGAGCGGATCACCATCGTCGACGAGCGCGGCGACCTCATCAGCGACGAGCGGGCCCTGCTGGTCATGCTCGACCTCGTCGCGGCGGAGAACCGCGGCGCCCAGGCGGCGGTGCCCGTCACCACCACCCGGGTCGCCGACCAGGTGGGGCGCTTCCACGGCCTGACCGTGCGGCGGATGTCGATGTCCGGCTCCGAGCTCTCCCGGGTCGTGCAGGCCGAGCCGATCGTCTTCGCCGCCGACGGGCGGGGCGGATTCGTCGTGCCGGAGTTCGCTCCCGTGATCGACGGCCTGGCGGCGTTCGTCCGGCTGGTCGCGCTGGTCGCCCGGACCAGGCTGACGCTCAGCGCGATAGACGCGCGGATCCCTCCGGTCGCGATGGTGCGGGCGTCGGTGCCCACACCGTGGGCGGAGAAGGGCACTGTCATGCGCCGCGTCGTCGAGTCGGTGGACGTCGACTCGGGCGACCAGGTCGACACCACCGACGGGGTGCGCGTCGTCGGCCCGGACGGATCCTGGGTGCTGGTGCTGCCCGACCCGTCCGAGGCGGTGACCCATCTGTGGGCCGAGGCGGCGGATCTGGGCGGCGCGCAGAAGCTGGTGCGCCGGTGGAGCGCCGTCGTGGAGACGGTGCCGCCGGAGCAGGCTCCCGTCACCCGTTCATGATCGTAACGGCTTCCCGGCGGCGGAACGCGACGGGTATGCCACAGTGGCCAGCCGGCCGTCGGAGAGAATGCCGGATGTGCACGGACGGACACGGCTGACCACGCGCGCGAGCGGGGGGAGCCCGCTGGCGGGCGGCGTCGCGGCGACGGTGCTCGAGCGGATCGTGGCCGACGCGCTCGAGCCCGCCTACGCGCGGCACTCCGACGTCGCGCGCGGAGCCGGTCGGCGCGGTGGCGGGTGGGTCAGGCGGCTGCTGCTGCCCCTGACGCTGCTTCTCGCGGGCCTGCTTGTCGCCGTGAGCGTGCGCCAGGCGGTCGATGACGCGCCGTCCCGGGAGCGGCTGCGGGCGCGACTGAGCGCCGAGTACGAGGCCCGCTCCACCCACCGGGACGGCCTCGCCTCCTCGGTGGCCGTGCTCCGCTCCGCCACTGAGGGCCTGGTGAACCGGCGCCGGACGGCCGACGGGCTCTGGGCGGTCGCGAACGCCGAGATCGACGCGCTCGCGGCGCCGGCCGGCCTGGCGCCGGCGCGCGGCCCCGGCGCGCGGGTGACCCTCGTCGACCCGTCGGCCGGGCCGCCCGCCGACGCGGGCAACCCGCGGCCGACGGCACAGGGCCCCGACGGCCGGCTCGCCGACCACGACCTGGCCGACATGGTGAACGCGCTGTGGGCCACCGGTGCCGAGGCCATCGCCGTGAACGGGGTCCGGCTGACCGCGCTGAGCGCGGTGCGCGCCGCGGGCGACACGATCCTGGTCGGCCTGAGCCCGGTCGCGGCACCCTACGTGGTCGACGTCGTCGGGGACCCTGACACGATCGTTCCGGGGGTGACCGCCGCGGCGGTCACGCTGCGCCTGCGCACCCGGATGGGCGCGCCCCCGAACGCCGTGACCGTCGCCCGCCTGGACGACGTCACCGTGCCGGCGGCCCCCAGCCCGAGCCTCCGATATGCCCGAGGGAGCGGATCTTGACCCGTGAAGGTGCGATCACCGGCCTGCTCGCGCTCGTTGTCGGCGTCGTCGCCGGGCTCCTCGTCGCGCCGAAGCCCCCGACCTGGCTGGACCCGTACCTGCCGGTGGCGGTGGTCGCCGCGGTGGACGCGGCGGTCGGGGGCCTGCGCGCGGCGCTGGAGCGGGTCTTCTCCGACCGTGTCTTCGTCGTGTCCTTCCTGTCGAACGTGCTGCTGGCCGTGGCGCTCGTCGCGCTGGGCGACGCGCTCGGCGTCGGCGGCGCGATGTCGACCGCGATGGTCGTCGTCCTCGGCATCAGGATCTTCACCAACGCGAGCGCGGTCCGCCGATCGCTGCTGAAACTGTGACCGGCGAGCTGCCGCCCCGCGCTCCTCGGCTCCACGTGCCGCCGCCCGGCGAGTCGCCTCCCGGTGAGCTGCCGCTCGGGGAGCCGCCGGACACCACGGGGCCGGCCGGCGGCGGCCCCGCTGTCGTGCGCCCGACTGTCGGGAAGGCGACGAGCGGCGGCCCCGGCTCCCGGGTGCGGCTGTTGCGATACGTGACGGTTCTGTTGCTCGCGGTCCTGGGATTCGGTGTCGCCGTGATGATCCGGATCGCCGACACGCCCGAGCGGCTGGCGGCGGCCCGGCCCGACGAGCTCGCCACCGAGCTGGAGGACCTCGCCGTCGCCGGGCGGCGGCTGGAGGTGGAGGCCACCGGTCTCGAGCAGACCCGCGCCGCGGTCGCCGACGGCGCGCGCGGCGACGCCGACCTCGACCGGGCCCGCCGCGAGGCCGAGGCCCTGGCAGTGCTCGCCGGCACCGGCCCGGCGACCGGGCCGGGCGTCACCCTCCGCATCGACGACCCGCGGGGGACCGTAGAGGCGTGGATCCTCGTCGACGCCCTGCAGGAGCTGCGGGACGCCGGTGCCGAGGCGATCGAGCTCTCCGGTGTCCGTGTCGTGGCCTCCACCTACATCGTCGACGCTCCCGGCGGCGGTATGACCGTGGACGGCGGCAGTGTCACGCCGCCCTACGAGCTGCGCGTGGTCGGGGACGCGCACACGCTTGCCCAGGCAATGCGGATTCCTGGCGGAGTGCTCGATACGGTAGCTACCCGGGATGGCGCGCATGCTGAGGTCACGAACTCGGATCGGATCGAGATCAGGGCGCTGCGGGCCGTTCCGACCCCCCGTTTTGCCCGTCCAGCCGGTTGAGGGGGCGCGCCCCGCGACGACGCCGTCGCGGTGGGCGCCGGCCGTCCGGACGGTCCCATGCGTCCGTCGACACCCGTGCCGGCGCTCGGCACCACGACCGCAGGAGGCGATTCCGGTGTACCCGGACGACCTGAAGTACACCCGTGAGCACGAGTGGGCCCGGGCCGAGGGGAACAGGGTGCGGGTCGGCATCACCGCGTACGCGCAGGAGGCACTCGGCGACATCGTCTTCGTGTCGCTGCCCGAGGTCGGGCAGGCCGTCTCGGCCGGGGAGCCGTGCGGCGAGGTCGAGTCGACCAAGAGCGTCTCCGACATCTACGCGCCCGTCTCCGGCGAGGTCGCGGCCCGCAACGAGGCGCTCGTCGCCGCTCCCGAGCTGGTGAACTCCGACCCCTACGGGGAGGGCTGGCTGGTCGAGGTCACGGTGGTGGACGCGGCCGTCCTCGACGACCTGCTCGACGCCACCGCCTACCGCGAGCACGTCAAGGAGCAGTAGCCGCGCGTGAAGTTCGTGGCCGGCGTGAAGTTCGTGGCCGGACTGTCATTCTGGGACAGGCGTTCCCGGGGCGGGCGCGGTCATTGGGCGGTGCTATGCGCATTGGCCTGACTATGTCCTACCTCGTCCGATGTCAAGTGAAGGGCGGCCACCGCCCGCGTGCGGTGGCGCCACGCCGAACAAACACCCGACGCACCCTTTTCACGACGGTGCGCCTGATGCACTAGCCTCGAAGTGCGCCGTGACGGCATCGGCCGCGGACACCGCCGCGTTCGGCCGTTCGCGCGGGGTGAGTGCCCGGTCACATCGGGTCAGGCCCCTGTCGAGGAACATTCCTGCCGCCGTTAGGGCGGCGGACCGAGCGGCCGGGCTCCCGCCTGCGGGCATCCGGCAGGAAGCGGACGAGACTGTGTTCTGCACGAGGTGCGGCCAGCAGAACCCGTCCGACGCGCTGTACTGCGCGCGGTGCGGGTCGCCTCTGGTGCGTCCGGGCGAGCCCGTGGCGCCGGAGCGACCCGCGGAGCAGACGTCGACGCTCAACCTGGCCGCCGCGCTCTCCGGCATCGAGGGTGACCACGTCGACGAGTCGACCGAGCGCGACGCCGTCGCCGCCGTCGACGCGCTTCCGCCCGGCTCGGCCCTGTTGGTCGTCAAGCGAGGCCCGAACGCGGGCAGCCGGTTCCTTCTCGACGCCGATCTCACCACCGTCGGGCGCCATCCGGAGAGCGACATCTTCCTCGACGACGTCACGGTCTCCCGGCGGCATGCCGAGTTCCACCGGTCGCCCTACACCAAGGGATTCTCCGTGCGTGACGTCGGCAGCCTGAACGGTACCTACCTGAACCGGGAGCGGATCGACTCCGCGGAGCTCACCGGCGGCGACGAGGTCCAGATCGGCAAGTTCCGCCTGGTCTTCCTGACGGGCGCGACCTATGGGGGGGTCGGGGTTCGGTGAACAGGTCCACGACGAGGTGAGCGGCGGCAGCAGTGCCGCGGCGGAACCCATGCGCTCGTCCGGTCGTGCGGAGGAGTCCCGGCCGGGATCGTCGCGGCGGGGCGGCCCGGGACAGCGGCCCGAGGATGCCGCGAAGACCCTGAACATCGGCGAGGTGCTGGACAGACTTCGCACCGAGTACCCCGACATCACCCTCTCGAAGATCCGCTACCTGGAGTCCGAGGGGCTGGTCGAGCCGGCGCGCACCAGCGCGAACTACCGGAAGTACTCGCTCGACGACGTCATGCGCCTGCGGCACGTGCTGCACGCCCAGCGTGAGCGGTACCTCCCGCTGCGCGTGATCAAGGAGGAGCTCGCGGCGCTCGACCGAGGCGACACCCCGCTGCCCCGGACGGGCCCGCGTGCCGTGCCCGACCGGCCGGCTGTCCGCGGCCTGGACGGCCTGCTGGGCGCGGAGCGGGTCCGTCTGTCCCGCCGCGAGCTGCTCGCCGCCAGCGGCCTCGACGACGACTCGCTGGCCGAACTGGAGGGCAACGGGCTCGTCGGCCCGATCGCGGGCGGCGGCTACTACGACTCCGACGCCCTGCTGGTGGCCCGTACCGTGGCCCTGCTCGCGGCGCACGGCGTCCAGGCGCGGCACCTGCGTGCCGCCCGCGCGGCGGCGGATCGTGAGGCAGGTCTCATCGAGGCGGCGGTCGCGCCGCTGCGGTCCGGTCGCCTGGCGGAGTCGGACGGCCGCGCCGCGGAGACCGCCGACGAGCTCGCCACTCTGCTGGTGCGCATGCATGCCGCGCTGTTGCGGACCCGGTTGACCGGCAGCCGGCCAGGCTAGCGGGGCACGGTCACCCAAAACGGCGCCATCTTCCACGGAAAGTGAGAACTGGCGGGCGCGCTGACGCGGGGCGGTAGCGGGGATACTGTCTCCCCGTGGGGTTTTCTGGCTCCGGTCACAGCGTCCCGCCCTACCCCACCTGCGCTAGGAGGTAGATCGGTGCATCGGCTGGACATCGTCGGCGTGCGTGTCGAGCTTCCGTCGAAGCAGCCGATCGTCCTGCTCAAGGAGGTGGGCGGGGAGCGGTACCTGCCAATCTGGATCGGCGCGGTCGAGGCGACGGCGATCGCCTTCGCCCAGGAGGGCATCACCACGGCCCGGCCGATGACCCACGACCTGATGCGGGATGTGCTGCGGGCACTCCAGACGGAGCTGACCCAGGTCACCATCACCGACCTGCAGGACGGAGTCTTCTTCGCCACGCTGGTGTTCGGTAACGGCGTGGAGGTCTCCGCCCGTCCCTCGGACGCGATCGCCCTGGCCATGCGGATGGGCGCGCCCGTGTACGGGGTCGAGGCGGTCCTGGCCGAGGCCGGGATCACCGTCCCAGAGGAGCAGGAACAGGAGCAGGAGAGCGAGCTGGAGAAGTTCCGGGAGTTCCTGGACACCATCTCGCCGGAGGACTTCAACACGCCGGGCTCCTGAACCAGGCTCGGAGGGCCGCGAGGCCCCGGTGCCGCGCCGGATGTGACCCGGGCGGGGTAGCTCGTCCGGTTGGGCGCACACTTGTCCTGGTGCGGCCAGCATGTCCGCTGGACTACGGACACGCCGGCTTGGATCATTGAAGAGACGATGCCCCGCCCTTACGGTCGGGCGAACCGGCTGCCCAGCCGGTTCGCCGGCCGGCGCGGGGATGCGTCGCCGTTCGCCGCCGGTGCGGCGGCCACGGTGCCCCGCCGCCGACACGGCGCGGGCCCGGGCCGGTGGGCGTGTGGCGCGGCGCCGGTGTGGGTGGTGTCGTCAGCGGGCGGGCCGTGAGGCTCCCGGACTGTCCGGAGGATGGGACTGGTGAATGGTGGCACCTCGATCGGAGCAGCCGCGCGGGTGGCGCCGGACGAAGCCGATCCCGCCTGGGTGGATGCCGAGCGGACGACCATGATCGAGCAGGGTCAGCTCTTCGGCGACGAGATCCCGCAGCCGCCCGGTGACGACGTCGGATACCGCGGGCCGACGGCCTGCTCGGCGGCCGGCATCACCTACCGCCAGCTCGACTACTGGGCGCGCACGGGCCTGGTCGTGCCCAGCGTGCGCGGGGCGAGCGGGTCCGGCAGCCAGCGCCTCTACTCATTCCGCGACGTGCTGGTCCTGCGGGTCGTCCGCAAGCTGCTGGAAGCCGGGGTGTCGCTGCAGAACATCCGGGCCGCCGTCGACCATCTGCGGACCAGGGGAGTGGCGGACCTCGCCCACCTGACCCTCATCAGCGACGGCTCGACCGTCTACGAGTGCACATCGGACGACGAGGTGATCGACCTGGTCCGGGGTGGTCAGGGCGTCTTCGCGATCGCGGTCGGGCGGGCACTGGAGGACATGCGCGGCCAGCTCGCGGAGCTGCCCTGCGAGCGCCCCGGCAACCCGGCGGCGACGCACCCCGGCGACGAGCTGGCCCACCGCCGGCGGCGGCGCAGCTCGGCCTGATCGGCACGCCCCGCGGGGAAAAACCGTTGGGGAACTGTCGGTGGCCTGGCGTACGGTCCCCGTGTGACGGATCATCCTGCGGTCCTCGTCGAGGGCCTTCGCAAGAGCTACGGCCGACATACGGCCCTTGCCGGGCTCGACCTCCTCGTCGGGGAGGGCACGGTCCACGGCGTTCTCGGCCCCAACGGGGCCGGCAAGACGACCGCTGTCCGCATCCTGGCCACGCTGCTCGCCGCCGACGGTGGGCGGGCCGAGGTCCTCGGGGTCGACGTGCTGCGCCAGCCGCAGCTGGTCCGTCCCCGGATCGGCCTGACCGGCCAGTACGCGGCCGTCGACGAGCGGCTGACCGGCCTGGAGAACCTGGAGATGTTCGGCCGGCTGTACCGGCTGTCAGCCCGCACCGCGCGGGCGCGGGCGGCCGAGCTGCTCGAGCGCTTCGACCTCGCCGAGGCCGCCGGGCGGCAGGCGAAGACGTACTCGGGCGGCATGCGTCGGCGCCTCGACCTCGCGGCGAGCCTCATCATGGCGCCGGCCGTGCTGTTCCTGGACGAGCCCACGACGGGGCTGGACCCACGCAGCCGCCAGGCGATGTGGCGGGTGATCGCCGACCTCGTGCGCGACGGCACCACCGTGCTGCTCACCACGCAGTACCTGGAGGAGGCCGACCAGCTCGCCGACCGGGTCTCCGTCGTCGACACCGGGCGGGTCATCGCCGAGGGAACCACCGACGACCTCAAGCGCCAGATCGGCGGCGACCGGCTCGACATCACCGTGGCCGAGGGCTGCGACCTCGGCGGTGCCGCCGAGGTGCTGGCCCGGTCCGGTACCGGCGCGGCCACCGTGGACGCCGACGAGCGCCGGGTGAGCGTCCCGGTCTCCGGCGCTGGCATCCTCGCCGAGGTCGTGCGCGGCCTCGACGAGATCGGGGTCACGATCGTCGACGTCGCGCTGCACCGCCCGTCCCTCGACGACGTCTTCATGACCCTGACCGGTCACGGCGCCGCCCCGGCGCGCGGCCCGGCGGGTGCGACCGGCCCCGGCGGGCCGGGCGGTGACGACGGGCCTCCCGGCCCGCGTACCGGCGGCGACGAGCGGGATCTGGTGAAGGCATGACCACTCTCGACCTGACACCCGTCGCGCGTCGGAGCCGGCTGACCTGGGAGCTCCTCGACGCCTGGGTGATGTGCCGGCGCAACCTGATGAAGACCTGGCGGGTGCCCGAGCTGCTGGTCTTCGCGACCATCCAGCCTGTGATGTTCGTCCTGCTGTTCAGCTACGTGTTCGGGGGCGCGATCGACGTCGGCCCGGATCTCGACTACGTCGACTTCCTGATGCCCGGCGTCTTCGTGCAGACAGTGATCTTCGGCGCGATGATGACCGGGATCGGTCTCGCCAACGACAAGGAGGAGGGGCTGATCGACCGCTTCCGGTCGCTGCCGATGAGCCGCTCGGCCCTGCTGACCGGGCGGACACTCGCCGACCTGGTCCGTAACGCCTTCATCATCCTGATCATGCTGTTGGTCGGCCTGGCGGTCGGCTTCCGCTTCGGTGACACCACGGTTCCGGCCATCCTGGCGGGATTCGGCGTGATGCTGATCTTCTCCTACGCCTTCTCCTGGGTGTCGGCGGTGATCGGCATGTCGGTCCGCAGCACGGAGGCGGCACAGTCCGGCGGGATGATCTGGGTCTTCCCGCTCGTCTTCGCCAGCTCCGCCTTCGCCCGGGTCGACACGATGCCGGGCTGGCTGCAGGCGTTCGCCGACCACCAGCCGGTCACCGTCACGGTGGATGCCGTGCGCGCCCTGTTCCTCGGCGGCCCGGTGGCTGACGACCTGCTGCTCTCACTCGCCTGGTGCGGCGGGATCCTGCTGCTGTTCGGGCCGCTGGCCGTCCGGGCCTTCCGGAGGGACGCCGCAGGCTGACGAGGCCGCGAGATCAGGCCGCTCGGATCACGGCAGGGCCGATCGTGGCGGGCCGCGGCCTCAGGTGCGTCCCTCGGTGTCCTGGGCGTTGCCCAGGGTGGGCTCGTAGGCGACCCAGTCGGCGCGCAGTACGGGCCAGCCGTCGGCGCGCAGCAGCTCCACGACCGCCGGGTCGTCGTCGACCACGACGGCGACCCGGCGGTGCGCGCCGAGCCGGCGCAGCTCGGAGCGCTTGAAGATCCGCGCCGGGCGGCGGTCCGCGTCCGGGCGCATCCGTAGCTCGTTGAGGGGCAGCCCCTGTTCCCGCAGCCAGCGCTCGGTCGCGGCCCGGGAACGCTCCGGGCGCCCGGTCAACCAGAGCACCTCGTGGTCGCGGGCGAGCGAGTGCACCAGCTCCACCCCCTCGACCAGGGGCGGATCGACGTCCGCGGCAGCGAAGAACGCGTCCCAGTCACCGGGGCGGGCCCGCAGGAAGCGCAGGCGGTGCCGCACGTCGGCGACCACCCCGTCGACGTCGATGACGGCCAGCGGTCGGTCCGCCGGCGCCTCCGCCGCGGCGGAGGCCTGAAGCGGGCCACCCGCCACGCTGTCGACACCAGCCACGCTGTCCATACCGATCACGCTATCCATGTCGCCCGCACCGCCGCCGCCACCAATGCCGGCCGGGGCCCCGGGGCCTGCCAGCTCGTCCGGTTCCGTCTCCGACCCCGTGTCCAGGCCGGACATGCGCCCCGGATCCGCCACTTGTGTGCCTCCCGTACGGCGTCCACGTCGATGCTCCTCCGCCGGGCCATTGAACACGCGCGACACAGCGGATAAACCGTCGGTGTCCCGGCGGCCATCCGGTACGGTCCAGTTCATCGTCGGGTGTTTCCCACGGTTATCGGCTGAACTGGTCGGAGACACCGGCCGGAGACACCCGGGTGGTCGCCGGTCCCGCATGCGGTGAAACGGCACGACGCGACGCAACGGTCGCTAGCGTGGTGTCCCAGTGACTGATCGCGAGCGGTGATCCGCCGGGTGGCACCAGGTGTCGTGGCGTCGCGGACGCGGCCCGGTCAGGAGACGTTCCGATCGTCTGTCGCGAGGAGGTCGCGGTGTCGGGCACGCGGCGAGCACGCCTGCTCGTCTCCGGCATCACGGAGAGCCTGGAGGCGGCGCTCGCGCTCGCCGACCAGCTCGACGAGCAGTCGACCGAGCTGGCCTCCGGCGCGCTGCCCGTCCCGTCGGCCGCCGCGCTCGACCCGGAGACGCTCGGCGCGGTGCCGGCCGACCTCGCCGGCGATCTCGACCAGGTCGCGCTCGCGCTGAGCGAGGCCGGCGCGCTCGCCCGGCGGCAGGCGCCCGCGTTCGCCGGCGCCGGCTGGGACGCGCCGGAGTGGCGGGGAACACTGCCCGCGGGCGGCGCCGACCCCACGCCCGGGCCACCGGTCCGGCCGGGGCTGTGGCGGCTGGGCCGGATCCTCGTGCCGCCGCTGGCCCGCGGCGAGCGCACCGTCGAGGTGCCGCTGGCGGTGCCACTGCTCGACGCGGGAAACCTCCAGATCGAGACCACCCGCCCCCGCCGCGGCGAGGCGGTCGGCCTGGTCCGCGGCCTGCTCACCCGGATCCTGGCGAGCGTCCCCCCGGGTGGCGTCCGGATCACCGTCTACGACCCGCACGAGCTCGGGGCCGGCCTCGCCGCCTTCGCCCCGCTGCGGGTGGCCGGGGTCGTCGGCCCGACGCTGACCAGCCGCGCGCGCCTCGAGCTCGCCCTCGCCGAGCTCTCCGGCGAGGTCGGCCGGATCACCGTCGAACGCCTCGCCGGCCGGTTCGACTCGCTACGCGAACGGGAGGACGCCGGCCTGCCCCGGTCGGAGCCGTGGCGGCTGCTGGTGCTGCTGGGCTGGCCGTCCCTGCCCGATGAAGCCGCCCGTGCGCTGGACGCGGTGGCCTCTCAGGGCCCCTCGTGCGGGGTGCACGTCATCGCGGTCGTCGAACCCGGGGGCGGTGGGGTCGACGCCCCCGGCGGGCGGGCAGCGGGGCGGCTGCCGAACGCGGAGACGATCACCGCGGTCGAGCTGCTGGCCCTGCGCGGCGAGAGCGACGGCGGGATGCCCGGCGGCTGGCGCACCACCCTGTCCGGCCTGCTCGGCTGCGTCCTGGACGACCCCCCGCCGTCGGTGGTCGTCTCGGACGTCACCGCCCGGGTCGCCGCCGGGGTGGAGCGCGCCGCCGCCCGCGCGCCGGACCTGGGCGGCCTGCTGCCCGCCGGGCTCTGGGAGTACGAGAGCTCGGCCGGGGTCTCCGTCCCGGTGGCGCACGGCCCGGACGGCGAGGTCACCCTCGCCTTCGATGACGACACCGTGCACGGCCTCGTGGGCGGCCAGGCCGGGGCCGGGAAGTCGACCCTGCTGCTCGACGTGGTCTACGGGCTGGCCGCCCGCTACGGCCCGGATCAGCTCCGCTTCCACCTCCTCGACTTCAAGGAGGGCCTGGAGTTCGCCCAGTTCGCCGCGCGTCCGGGCGACCCCTTCTACCTCCCGCACGCCGACACCGTCGGCATCGAGAGCGACCGGGAGTTCGGCGTCGCGGTGCTGCGCGCCGCCCGGGACGAGATGCAGCGGCGCTCGGTGACGATGCGGGCCGTCGGCGCGCGCGACCTGCGCGGGCTGCGTGCCGCCGACCGCAGCTCCGCCTGGCCGCGCACCATGATCGTGATCGACGAGTTCCAGGTCATGCTCACTCCACTCGACGCGGTCGCCCGGGAGGCGGTCGCGCTGCTCGAGGTGATCGCCCGCCAGGGCCGCGCCTACGGGATCCACCTGCTGCTGGCCAGCCAGACGCTGTCCGGCATCGACGCCCTGGACGCGACCGCGGGCAAGCGCGGATCGATCTTCGGCCAGTTCGCGTTGCGCGTCGCGCTGCGGACGTCGATCTCCGAGTCCCGGGTTCTGCTGTCGACCGCGAACGAGGCGGCGGGCGCGTTGTCCGGTGTCGGCGAGGCCATCGTGAACCGACGCAACGGCCATCCGATCGGTAACGAGCACGTCCGGGTGGCCTATCCCGACCCGAAGGTGATCGCCGGGCTGCGGGAGCGGATCGAGGCCCTCGTGGCCCGGGCCGTCCCGCCGATGCGGGCACCGCGGGTGTTCGTCGGCCACGCGCCGGCCGTCCTCGCCGACAACCCGGCCTTCCAGGCGCTGGCCGGGCGGCCGGCGCCGCTGCCCGGGGAGGCGGCGGGGGACCCGCTGGCCTTCGTCGGCGTCCCGCTGGACCTGGCCCCGCCGGCGGTGGGGGTGCGGCTCGCCCGGCTGCCGGGCCGGCACCTGGCGATTCTCGGCCCGCTGCGCCGCGAGGCGGTCGGCATGGTCCAGGCGGCCGCAGTGTCCGTCGGTGCCCAGATGCCGCGCGGCGGGCTGGTCGTCGACGTGGTCGCCGCCGATCCGGCCACGGTGGCCGCGGCCGAGGTCATGGCGGACGTCCTGCGGCGCTCCGGGCATCCCACCCATGTCACGGACGTCACCGGTCTGCGCGGGGTGCTGGGGTCGGCCGCGGCGGAGATCCGGGCCCGGGAGGAGGCCGCGCTGGCCGGGCGGGGCGAGGCCGCCGCGGGCATGCGGCTGATCGTCGTGTTCGCGATGGACGCCGGCCGCGCCGGGCTCGAGGCGCGCGACGACGCGTCGCGCCGGTCCGGCCTCGACGACCTGCGGACGCTGACCCGGCGTGGCCCGGCCACCGGCGTGCACCTGCTCTGCTGGTGGCGGGCGCCGTCCCGGCTCGTCGACGACCTCGGCCCGGGCCACCGGGACGACATCGCGGCCTGGGCGGCGACGGGCCTGCCCGGTGGTGACCTGTTCGGCCTGGCGGGGCACCGTCCGGTCACGGCGGGCACGACGCCGAACCGGGCGGTGCTGTTCGACCGCCACGCCCAGGCCGAGCCGCGCACCGTCGTCCCGTTCGCCCCGCTCGGCACGGGGTCGGCGACCGAGAGCGGAGCGGCGGTGTGAGCGGCGCGCGCCGGCGTGGGGTGAGTGATCCGCCCGAGGCGGGGAATGCGCGGAGGGTGGCTGATCCATATGGACTCTCGACGGGTCCCGACGCTGCCGGGGCGGGTGCCAGCGGCGGGCTGGGGCCTCCCGACCCCGGCTCCGGTCCCGATCCCAACCTCGGCCACGGGCGGGGGAACGGGAGCGTGAGCGGCGGCGGGAGCGCCCCGGGGGCGGGCGGGACGATCGGCTCCGGCCTCGCCGAGATCCCGGAGGGGCCGCTCGTGCCGACCATGCCCTCAGGCGCCACCGCTCCCACCTCCCGGTCCGGCTCCGCCGCGGCCGTGCCGCCCCGGCCCGGCGCGTTCGTGCCGCGGGAGCTCGACCATCCGCTGGTAGCGGCCAACCGGTACCGGGAGCTGATGGGGGCCTCCGACGCGGTGCGGGCCCGGCTGGCAGAGAGCCTCGCCGCCCGCCAGGAGGGGCACGACGTGATCGCCCGCCGGCACCGCTCGGCAGCCGACGACATCCGCACACGCATCGGAGTCGTCTGGGGGAGCGTCGGCGGGTCGCTGGCCCCGCACGGCCTGGGCGAGCTCGACCAGGTGCGCCCCCGCAGGGGCGAGGGGCCCGACCTCGAGGCCGTCTACCAGCGGTACGCCGGCGATCTGGACGGGCTCGACCGCGGCCGCGGCGGCCGTCCCACGGCTGTGACGATCGACGCGGCGGGCGGCCGCCGCGCGGCGCGCGGCGCGCGGGCCCGCGGTGTCGACGAGCAGCCCTCCATGGGCCAGCGCGGCGGGAAGCGGCTCGGCGCGGCGTCCGGCGGCCAGCTGTCCGGCCGTGGGTCCCGCGGCCGGGCGCCGGCTGCCGACGGCCTGGTCGGCGCCGACGGCCTGGTCGACCCGGAGCGGGCGAAGAAGCTGGCCTACCGGCTGTGCCTGGAGGTGATGGCCCGCTCCGCCGAGCTGCGCGCGGTGACGAAGGGCGCCTCCGGGATGTCCGCGGGGCTGGTCACCGCCCTGTGCTGCGCGCTCGGCGGCGCGCTGACGGTGGCGGCCCGGGTGTTCGTGGCGGCGCCGGCCCTGCCGTGCCTCGCCGCGGCCGGGGGAGTGGGCGCGATCGCGGTGGTCGCGGCCACCGGCTCGTCCGCGGCGGCCGCGGTGCGCAGTGCCCTGCTCGCCGCGGCGTCGGCGGCGGTCGCCGTCTTCGCCACGTTCGGTTTCGTGCCCATCGAGCCGGCGGGGGCCATCGGCTCGCTGGCCGTGCTCGCGCTCGCGCTGCGGTTCGGGCTGGGCTTCGGCGCGGTCACCGGCTCGTCCAAACCCACCGGCCAGGGCGGATCCGGGCGGCGCTGAGGCCGGGGCCGGGCAGCCCGCGCCGGTGCGGGGACCAGCCGGTGCGGGGACCAGCCGGTGAGAGGACCCAGCCGGTGAGAGGACCCAGTCGGTCAACGAACGGAGTGCACGGTGGCAGGGACGATCGCCGACGTCAAGGCGCAGCTCGACGAGGCGTTCCGGCGGACGGAAGATGTGACGGGCCAGCTCGAGGGCGCGCTCAACATGATCGAGGAAGCGCAGGCGATGGTCGTGGCGGCCACCGACGGCAGTGAGCACCTCGCCGTCGAGCAGCTCACCAGTGCGCTGGTCGAGACCAGGGACAGCCTGGAGAACGCGCTCGCCGCGCTCGGCAACGCCGTCCAGGAGGTCAAGGTCTACCGCGACGGTCTGTGACCGGTGGCGTACCACCGGCCCGGATCCGGCGTGGTGTCGGACACACTGCCGGTGGGACCGGTGTCGGCGGGGGAGAACCGCGGCGCGCGGTGCGGCCGGACCGGCCGGGCATGTGCACTGGTCGCGCAGTGGTGCGTACGCGGACGAACTGGTCGGGGTCCGTGCCACGGAGACCCGCACGCGCTGTGCGGTGGTGGTAACCCGCCGGGTGTCCGGGTAACAACGTCCTGGCCGGGCGGCAACGCGGTGCATCCGGTAGCCAGGCTCACTACAGTCCGGATTGTCCCGTGCGCCCGACCCTTCGGCGGGCCGTGGCCGACAGTGCCCACATTGCCGGCCGTGCGCCGACCGACGGTGCCGGGCACCATGACGACCAGGAGGGCTTCTTCCGCCGTGTCGGACATCGACCTGCTCGATCTTCCGCTGGTTCTGCTGTCCAACCGAGGTCCTGTCAGCTTCGATCGTGACGCGTCCGGCCGGACCGTCAACCGTGGCGCCGGCGGGCTGGTGTCCGCGCTGTCCGGCCTCGCCGAGCACCTCGACGACGCGGTCTGGGTGTGCGGCGCCGCGACCCCCGAGGACGCCGCCGTCGCCGGTGAGAACGACGGCGGCGCGATCCTGGTGCAGACCCAGCCGACCCCGCACGTCGTCGAGGGGCAGCCGGACGGCCCGTCGATCAGGGTCCGGTTGGTGGTGACCGATCCGGACGCCTACGCCGACTTCTACAGCGTCTGGTCGAACCCGATCCTGTGGTTCATCCAGCACGGCCTGTACGGCCGGTCGCTGGCTCCGGTGCTCACCCGGGCCGAGCACGACGCGTTCGAGAACGGCTACGCCGCGGTGAATCGGGCCTACGCCGACGCCGTCGCCGACGAGGTTCAGTCCCGCGGCGGCAAGGCGCTGGTGCTGCTGCAGGACTACCACTTCTACCTGGTGGCCGAACACGTCCGCGAACAGTGCCCCGATGTGGTTCTCACCCACTTCGTGCATATTCCGTGGCCGGGCCCGGACGAATGGCGCGTGCTGCCCGGGAACATCCGGGAACGTCTGCTGCGCGGCCTGCTCGGCAGTGACGTCGTCGGCTTTCACACCCGCCGTTACGCCCGGAACTTCGTGCTGTGCGCCGGCGAGCTGCTCGGCCTGCCGATCAACCTCGACGACCTGACCGTCACGGTGAACAACCGGGTGGTGAGCGCCCGCTACTATCCGATCTCCGTCGACCCGGCGGCCCTCGACGCCACGCTGGCCAGCGAGGACGTCGCCGCCCACATGGCGATGCTGCGCTACGTGTTCCTCGACGAGGACCGCCAGCTCGTGCTCCGGGTGGACCGCACCGACCCCAGCAAGAACGTGGTGCGCGGTTTCCTGGCCTTCGGCACCCTGCTCGACCAGCATCCCGAGCTCGTCGGGCGGGTCAGCTTCCTCGCGCTGCTGCAGCCGAGCCGGACCGACGTCCCGGAGTACGCCGACTACATCGCGCTGATCGGCGCGGTCGTCGCTGAGATCAACGCCAAGCACACCAAGGAGGGGCGCCAGCCCATCGATCTCCGCATGGTGGAGGACTTCGCGCTGGCGGTCGCCGCCTACTCGATCTGTGACGTGCTGATGGTCAACGCCATCGCCGACGGCATGAACCTCGTGGCCAAGGAGGTCGCCGTCGTCAACCGGCGCGGCGGCGTGCTCGCGCTGTCCGAGATGGCCGGGTCGCACGAGGAGCTGGGTGAGTTCGCCGTCACGCTGCACCCGTTCGACGTCCAGCAGATGGCCGACGCCCTCTACACCGCGCTCACGATGCCGATGGAGGAGCGGCACCGCCGGCTCGCCGCGGCCGCCGAGCAGGTCCGCACGCACGACGTCCGGCGATGGCTCAACGACCAACTGGCGGATCTGCGTCACCTGGCTGGATTCTCCTGAGACGTTCCCGGGCGGGTACGCTCGGCGGGAGGTCGGGCATGGTTACCGTGGACGACACGGTTACCGCAGACCACAAGACAGGAGTGGACGTGTCGGAGACCGGTCATGTGAAGGCCAACGTGGGGTCCTGGGCGGCGGTGTACATCCTCATCGCCGGCTTCGTCCTCGGGACCCTCGCGCTGATCCTCGGTTCGGTGCCCCTGTGGATCGCCACCGGTGTGGCGATCGTCGCGGGTGCCGCCATCGGCCTGGCCTCCAACATCATGGAGCAGGCGTACTGAGCGCGGCGCGCCTCTGGTTCAACCAGACCTGGCGCGGCACCTACCAGCTCATCGGGCTGCTGCGGGACGGAGCCGGCCCCGGCCGGCTGACGGTGCTCGGTTCCCACCAGATCCCGAGCACCCCGTTCCTGCAGGCCTGCGACGCCGTCATCGACGAGCCACCGGGCGAGGGCGACGAGTTCGTCGAGCAGGCACTGGCGGCGTGCCGCCGGCACGGGATCGACGTGTTCGTCCCCGGGCGCAACATGTTGGACGTCGCCGCCCGGGTCGGCGAGTTCGAGGCCGCCGGAGTGCGGGTCATGTGCTCCCCAGCCGCCTCGGCGCGGATCTTCACTACCAAGTCCGGGCAGTACGCGGCGATGGCGGCCCGTGGCCTGCCGGTGCCCCACACCCGGACGGTGACAACCTTCGCGGAGTTCGAGGCCGCCTGCGACGAGCTGTCGGCCGCGGGCTGCACGGTCTGCGTCAAACCGGACGTCGACCACGGCGGCCAGGGCTTCCGGATCATCGACGGGGACGCCGAGCGCCTGACGGCGCTGTTCGAGCCGCCGTCGGTGCGGGTCAGCCCCGCCACCATGGAACGCATCCTCGGCCGGGCCGGCAGCTTCCCCGCCCTCGTCGTGGGCGAGTTCCTGGACGGGCCGGAGTTCAGCGTCGACGTGCTCTCCCGCCCCGCTCCCGGCACGAGCCCCGCTCCCGGGGCGGGCCCGGTGGCGATGCCCGGCAGTGTCCTGGCGGCGGTGCCGCGGGGCAAGGACGGCCTGCCCTGGACCCGCAACCTGCGGGCGGACGCGGCCGTGACGGAGCTCGCCACCCGCGTCGTCGAGGAGTTCGGGTTGGCGTACCTGAACAACGTCCAGGTCCGCTACCGCAGAGCCACGCCGGTGCTGCTCGAGGTCAACACGCGGGCCGCCTCCGGGACCTACCAGTCGGCGGCGGCCGGGCTGAACCTGCCCTGGCTCGCGCTCGCGCTCCTGCTCGGGGAGCCGGTAGAGGTGGGCTCGCCGGACCTCCCGCAGACGCTCATCGCCTACAACGAGGCGATGGTCATGCGCCCGCTCGACCGCCTCTCGCCGCGCCCGCGTGGTCACGGCGTGGCCCGGGACGCCGCCCGTCGGCTGGGCTCGGCCGCCGGCCGGGTGCACCGCCGCAGCACCGGCCCCGACCGAGCCCAACCCGCCTGACGGCCCGGCCGGCCCCCTGCTGGTGCCAGTCGCTTGCCGGTGCCAGTCGTTCCCTGGCGGCTCAGTCGTCCGCCGGGTCCCCGGGGGTGCCGGCGGACGTCCGCAGGGAGCGCGGGGTGACGAAGTCGAGCAGCCTCGTCGTGGCCGGGCCGAGCTCGGCCCAGCGCGGCACCGAGGGGTCGTGCACGGCCAGCGCCGCCGTCGGGAACGTCGGCACGCGGTGCCGCTCGGACGGGGCGAGCAGCCCCACCGCGAGCGTGTGGATGCCCGGGTTGTGGCCGACCAGCAGCACGGTCGGGACACCGTCGTCGATCTCCCGCAGCCGGGCCAGCAGGTCGTTCGCCTCGGCCAGGTAGAGCCGGTCCTCCACCAGCACCGGGACGTCGCTGGGCAGCGCGTCGGCCAGGTGCTCCACCGTCTCGCGGGTGCGCACGGCGGACGAGCAGAGCACGAGGTCGGGCTCGAGACCGGACGCGGCCAGGTAGTCGGCGACCAGCGCGATACCGCGGCGCCCCTTCTGGGAGAGCGGGCGGTCCTGGTCACGGACCTCCGGGTCGGACGTCCAGTCGGACTTGGCGTGCCGCAGCAGCAGTAGGCGCGAGGTGGGCCTCACCGCGCGGCCTCGGCACGCGCGAACCCGTCGCCACCGGACACCATGGTCCTCCCCGTCTGTCGCCTGTCGAACGCCCGTCGAACGCGCCGGCACAGGCGCCGTGACGACTCGCAGACTGCCCATCGCCGGAGGTCTCCGTCAATGCCTTCGTTACGCCGCTCACCGGCCTGTGGTCTCGATGTGGTGGCGTGAGGCGTCCGACGAGGACGGCCCGGTCATCGCCGGGGGGGGACGATGACCGGGCCGGAGGACGTGCGGCCCGTGGCCGGGTCAGCTCGCGACGGCGATGGAAAGCAGGAGGCGGTCCGCGGCGGCGAGCGCGTCGTCCGCGCTGAGCCGGCCCCGCGGGACGAGGGCGGAGCGTTGGTCCGAGGTCAGCCCGCCCCAGACCCCGTGCTCCTCCTGGCGGAAGATCGCGGTGGCCAGGCAGGCCCGCTGCACCGGGCAGTCGGAACAGATCTTGCGGGCCCGGGTCTCGGCGGCCGCGCGTGCTTTGGTGTTGCGCCCGTCCGGCGGGAAGAAGGCGTCCGGGTCGCCGTCGCGGCACGCGGCGTCCTGGCGCCAGTAGACGGGCCAGCCCTCGCCGAACGGCTGCGGCGGGAGGTCGCGACCGGGAAGTACGGGTACGCCGGCACTCATCGGTTGCCTCCCTCGCGGACGGAATCGGACGGCGACAGGGACATGGGTGCGGCGGGGCTACCGACCGGTAGCATGCCGGGCTGACTGGGCATACCGTCTCCTGCTGACGTTGCAAAGGCGGACAGGTGCGCTGCGGTAACGCACGTCCGGCGTAGCGCCATACACCGGACAGGCGGGCCTACCAGCACGAGTCGAGAAGCCCCCAGGTGCTTCCCAACAGTGCGCCCGGCGTGTACTCGGAGCCCCGCTCGGAAACGATCCCGTCTCGTCTCGTTAACCGAGGAACGTAGACTTCTCTCGACCGGATAGCAAGGGTTCCGGAACGCCGACGTCCGGATCTCTCCGGGCCCCCCGATTGGTGGTGCTCCGGGGCGGCGGACCTCACCTTCCCAGGTCCATGGCGGTTACGTCACCGTTTCCGCGCGCGCTGTGCGCTAGGTCTCCCAGGCATACAAGCGGCTGCTGTACAGGCATTCTGTAGAGGCAGCAAGATCAGTGTGACGGCACCGTGGCGGTGAGATGTCGGTGCAGGGAGCGCCGGTCGGGCGTGGTCGGAGGCCGCCTCCGGAGCGGGTTGCCGGCAGGTAAAAAAGGTACAAAATGCCGCCGGATTCCGGATGCCGTCGCTCATCGGCCTTGAAATGTGCTCAGGACCACATGAGGGTACCGTGGGTTTGAAACGTATCAACAGGCCGGCGGCCGGGCAGCCGGCGCTCAGCTCAGCTCAGATCGGATCGGATCGGCCGGCGATCGACTCGAGCTCAGTCGGCGGTCCGCCGGCGGTTGGGCTGGAGATCAGCTGGTGGTCGGCAGGCCCGCCGCCGCCCAGGCGTGGAACCCGCCGATCACGTCGGTCGCCGCGGGTAGGCCCAGGTCCTGGAGTGAGGCGGCGGCCAGGCTGGAGGTGTAGCCCTCGGAGCAGATCACGATCGGCACGATGTCGCCGCCGGTCGCGAAGGGGGCCCGGGCTTCGCAGGTCGGGTCGAGCCGCCATTCGAGCACGTTGCGTTCGATCACCACGGCGGCCGGGATCGAGCCCTCGGCGGCCCGCTGGGCCGCCGGCCGGATGTCGATCAGGATGGCGCCGTCGGCCAGCGCCGCCGCGGCCTGCTCGGGGGTGAGGCGGCGCAGCCGGGCACGGGCCGCGCCGAGCATCGCGTCGACCCGGCTCTCGCTCATGCCGGGACCACCGCGGCCATGCCCCGCGACTCCCGCGACTCCCGCGACTCGCGGGGCATGGGCGGCACCTCCGCCGTGGCCCGGGCGGCCGCGCTCGGTTCCGTCCGCCGGGCGAGGTCCGGCGCGTACCGCAGCGGCAGCTCGGGCGGCGAGTAGGCGTGGATCGTGGTGGCCAGGCCGTGCCCGCGGTTGACGATGCGGTGGACGTGATCCGGCCGGAAGACGGCGAGCGCCCCCGCCCCGTGCCGGTGCGTCCGGGTGATCTGCCAGTCGGGCCCGCACTCGTCCTCGTCCACGGCGCCCTCGGCGACGGCGAGCGCCCCCAGCGCGCCGCCGTGATCGTGGATCTCCGTCCGCTGCCCCGGGTACCAGCCGATGAGCCACACCTCGACGGCGCCGGACAGCAGCAGGCGGGTGTACCAGCGGCTGTCCGGGTCGTGCCGGACGAGCGGCCGCCAGGCGAGGTCGGCGCCCGCCAGCCGGCCGACCAGTTCGCGCAGGTCCGCGAGGCCGAGAGTCATCGGCTCGTCGACGAGAAACCGGTCCGGCACGAGTGGCGCGACGCGGGGCGACGTGGCCTCATGCGTGGCCGCCACAGCCGGACGGAGCAGCGCAGGGTGGATCAGCGGCATCGGTGCCTCCTTGCACGAGTGCCACGCGCGACGCGAGTGCTGGCGGGCGGACGTCACGCAGGTGACGCCATCGCGGACACGTCGAACGCATCGGTGGGTCGAACGCATCGGTGAGCGGAGTGAAGAGGCCTCGTGCCGACAGCCGGCGCCGGGCGCAGGCGGGGCGGCTCCCAACCGGCCGTCGACGTCCCCGGCTGACCGGCGCTTCCCGCAGACCGGCGCGCATGCGCGGGCGGGCCGCGGCCGGTGACCGGCCCCGGGGCATCGGGTGCGGTGGCTGGGATCAGCCCCGGGGTGCGGGCTGGTGGCTTCGGCGTGCCTCTTCGGGACGCCCCGCGGCGTCAGGCCTTGCGGGGCGGGCGGGACGGGCCTGGCGGGCGGCGGGCAACAGCCCGCCGGCGGTCAGACCCGGGTCGTACAGGCCGCGGTGACGACCCTGCTCAGGTCGGTCACGCGGTCGCTGTGCAGCAGGAAGCCCGGTACGGCCATACGAGGGACTCTACGCCATCCCGGTGCCCCGCTCGTGGCAGGGAGGAGTCCGCCGGATACGCGGGGAGTCCCCCGGGGGGGTCATGTGCTCGTTATCGTCACGGGAGGCGATCGGACGGGAGGCGTGGGATGGTCCAGACCGGCGCCGGCCCAGATGCGCCGGCGACCAGCAGCGCCGAGCCGCGGACGCTCGGCGGCGCCGGCCGTCGCCTCAAGCCCGGGCCGAGGTCGGAGGTCTACGCGGTGCAGAGCCGGATGCGCGGCCTGCTCGACGCCGTGGTCGATGTCGCGCGCGAGCTGAGCCTGCCAGTGACGCTACGCCGGATCGCGCAGGCGGCCCGCTCCCTGGTGGACTGCGAGCTCGGCGCGCTCGGGGTCCTCGGCCAGGACGGCGCCATCACCGAGCTGATCGCGGTCGGCCCGGGGGAGGAGGTTCCCCGCGACATCGCCCGGATGCCGCCCGGCCGCGGCCTGATCGGCGAGCCCGGGGGCGGCCCCCACCCGGGCGGGAACGCACCGCGGGTGGGCACCGCCGTCGTCGCGCCGGAGACGCTCGGCTTCCCGCCCGGCCGGCCTCGTTTCACCACGTTCCTCAACGTCCCGATCGCCGTCCGCGGGGAGGCGTTCGGCAACCTGTACCTGGTGGGCAAGCGCGGCCCCGAGTTCACCCAGGAGGACGAGGACCTGGTCGAGGCGCTCGCCGCGGCCGTCGGCTTCGCCATCGAGAACGCCCGCCTTTACGAGGCCACCCGGCGGCGCCAGGCCTGGCTCACCGCGAGTGCCGAGATCACCACGGCGCTGCTGTCGGTGGCCGAGCCCGTCGACGCGTTACGGCTGGTCGCCCGGCGTGCCAGGCAGATCACCTCGGCCCTGCTCGCCGCGATCGTGCTCCCGGTGAACAGCGCGGAGGCGGCCCGGCCCGGCCGCTTCGGCGTCCGGCCCCGCCGGCCCGCCGCGCGGGCCGGCGGGGCCCCGAGGTCGCTGGAGGTGGCCGTCGTCGACGGTCCGCTCGCCGAGCAGTTGCGGGGGCGGATGCTGCCCGAGCGGGTCGGGCTGTTCAAGATCATGAAGGCGGGCCGGGCGGTGCTCGTCCCCGCCGAGCGCGCCGATCCCGCCGCGCACAGCCTGCTGGGCGAGGCCGTCGACGGCCTGGTGATCGGCACCGTGATGGTCATCCCGCTGTTGGCCGCCGGGCGGCCGCTGGGGGTGCTCATGCTCACCGCGGCCCCGGGCGCGGTCCCGTTCGGCCAGCTCGACCTGGAGATGGCGGCGGCGTTCGCCGGTCAGGCCGCGCTCGCCCTGGAACTCGCCCGCGTGCAGTGGGACAGGGAACGCCTCGCGGTGTTCGAGGAACGCGACCGCATCGCCCGCGACCTGCACGACGTCGTCATCCAGCGGCTGTTCGCCACCGGTCTGCAGATGCAGGGCCTCGCCCGGGTGATCGACGAGGGCGCCGCGGTGCGGCTCAACGACGCCGTCCGCGAGCTGGATCAGACGATCGCCGACATCCGCCATACGATTTTCTCGCTGACGGCGTCCGCCGGCGCCGTCGACCTGCGGGCCGAGATCGCCGGAATCGTGTCACAGGCCGAGCAGGCGCTGGGCATCCGGCCCACGGCCCGCATCGACGGCCCGGTCGACCGCGGTATCCCGGAGGTGATCCATCCGCACCTGCTGGCGGCCATCCGTGAGGCGCTGTCGAACATCGCACGGCATGCCCGGGCGACCCGCATCGAGGTGCTGGTGCGGGTCACCAACACCGACGTCTCGGTGCAGGTGCGCGACGACGGCTGCGGCCCGGGTGGCGCGTCGCGCAGCAGCGGCCTGACGAACCTGCGCCGCCGGGCGCTCGACCTCGGCGGCCGGATGGAGTTCGGCCCAGGCGAAGACGGCATCGGCACGACGGTGACCTGGTACGTGCCGCTGGTTCAGCCCATCCCGCCACCGCGCGCGCTGCCGCGGGCCGGGGACACCCCCGCCCCGCGACTCGGCGTCGGGCCCGCGGAGGGGCCTGGTGGGCCCTGAACCGGTCCGGCGGCGGTTGCCCCAGCGGTGCTTCCCCGTCAGGCGCCCCAGCGGCCAGTCAGGGCCGGGGCTCCCACGCCGGCTGTCAGGACGACAGCTTGGTGGCGAACACGGCCGCCTGCGTGCGGCTCTCCATCCCGAGCTTGGACAGCATGCTCGACACGTAGTTCTTGACCGTCTTCTCCGCCAGGAACATGCGGGCGGCGATCTGCCGGTTCGTGAGCCCCTCGGCGATCAGCGCGAGGATCCGCCGCTCCTGGTCGGTGAGGCCGGCGAGGCGCTCGTCCTCCACCGGCCCCTCGCGCAGCCGGAACAGCACCCGGGAGGTGACCGCCGGGTCGAGCAGGGACTGGCCGGCGGCCACCTGGCGCACCGCGTCGACCAGCGCGGTGCCCCGGATCTGCTTCAGGACGTAGCCCGCGGCCCCGGCCATGATCGCGGTGAACAGGGCGTCCTCGTCGTCGAACGAGGTGAGGATGAGGCAGGCGATCTCCGGATCGTGCGACCGGACGTGCCGGCACACCTCGATCCCACTGCCCTCCTGTAGCCGCGCGTCCAGGACGGCGACGTCCGGGCGCAACATGATGATGTCCGCGATCGCCTCGTCGGCGCGCCCGGCCTCGCCCACCACGACGATGTCGGATTCCTCGGAGAGCAGGTCACGCAGCCCGCGGCGGACGACCTCGTGGTCGTCGAGAAGGAAGACGCGGATGGAGCCCGCCCGCGACTGCTGGGCGGGCGTCACGCCGGCCTCGGAACTGCCCGTTGATACCTCTGACACCGTTGACTCCGCCCGACCCCGCTGTCGTTGAAGAACGTCGCTGTATGTCACGTGCAGCATGCAGATTATAACTCTGGTGAACGGCTGGTTAGCCGGGTTCAATCGTTGTGTGGACGATGATCCACCAGTCGACCTGAGGAGAGCGGGCGGCGGCCGGTCAGCGCGGCTGAACCGATGAGAACACCGGCCCCCGCGGTCACCAGTAATCCGCGGTGCGCGCCCCCGCCGTCCACCAGACTGCCGGCGACCGGCGCCCCGACGGCTATCCCGCTGACGACCGCCATGGTGAGCCAGGCGAACCCCTCGGTACGCGCCCCAGCGCCGACCAGGCGCTCGACCACCGCGTTGCCGCTGATCAGAGTGGGGGAGACGGTCGCCCCGGCCAGCAGCGCGAGCGGGATCATCAGCTCGAGGGTCACCCCGGCCAGTGGCAGGGCCATCCCGACCGCCATCACGGCCGCGGCGAGCAGGAACCGGCCGGACAGGGGCCGGGTGTGCGCCCGCGCGCCGTACACGAGGCCGGAGACGGCCGACCCGGCCGCGAACAGCCCGAGCAGCACCCCGCCCACCGCGGCGAGCCCCTCCTCCCGGGCGAAGGCGACCATCGACACGTCCACCCCGCCGAACGCGATGCCGATGCACAGGAAGATCAGCAGCAGTGTACGGGTGCCCCCGTCGCGCAGCATGCGGGCGCTGGCGGCCGCGCCACCGCCGCGCGGCCCCGGATCGCTCTCCCGCAGCGCGATCAGCGCACCGGTGCCCGTCGCCAGGAAGACCATCGACGCGACCAGGCCGGCGGGCGGCGCGATCAACACCGCCAGCAGCGTCACCAGGGTGGGGCCGAGGACGAACACCACCTCGTCGAGCGCCGACTCGAGCGCCAGCGCGGTGCCGAGCAGCTCCCCGCCGCCGAGCCGGGCACTCCACCGCGCGCGGACGCAGGCGCCCACCGGGGGCAGCAGACCGCCGGCGACCGCCGACGCGGTGAACCACACCGGACGCGGCGCGCCGGCGGTCACCGCCACGGTCAGCGTGGTCATCGCCGCCAGATGACCGGCCAGGCAGCCGGACAGCACCCGGGCCTGCCCGAACCGGTCGAGGGCCCGCCCGAGGCGCGGGGCGAGCAGCGCCTCACCGACGGCGCCGGCCGCCGCGACCGCCCCGCCCACCCCGTAGGAACCGGTCTCGGCCTGGACGAGCAGCACCGTCCCCACGGAGACCATGGCGATCGGGAGCCGGCCCAGGAACGCGGCGGGGACGAAGCGGGCGGCACCCGGCGTGGCCAGGGCGCGGTGATATGCGATTATCATAGCCGCATCAACGGTGCCGTATCACCAGGCTCGTCACCAGCGGTTTTTCCCCACACCCGCAGGTGGCCCGGACGGGCCCGCCCCTGTGGGGGCCCGCCCGCCGGGCTCAGCCGCGGTGACGGGGCCGCCGCTGCTGGCCGAATCCGGGTGGCTCACGCACCCAGCGATGCTGGACCGCCCGGCGCGGATCGGGCCCGGCCGCGCGCAGCCGTTGGACGAAGGGCGCGACCAGCACGGCCCCCACGACGAACCCGACCACGTGCGCGCCGTAGGCGACGCTCCCACCGTCGGCCACCCCGAAGCCGGTGAAGTACACGTACTGCAGCGCGAACCAGAACCCGAGCACGATCCACGCCGGCAGCCAGAACGGCAGAAAGAACAACACCGATACCAGCCCGATGACCCGGGCGCGGGGAAACACGACGAGGTACGCGCCGAGCACCCCGGCCACCGCCCCGGACGCGCCGATCAGCGTGTCGGTGGTGTTCCCCTCGAACGCGGCGAAGCCGTACGCCGCCGCGAAACCGCAGGTCAGATAGAAGAGCAGGTACAGCAGCCGGCCCATCCGATCCTCGATGTTGTTGCCGAACACCCCGAGGAACAGCATGTTGCCGAGCAGGTGCAGCCAGCTGCCGTGCAGGAACATCGCGCTGAGCACCGACAGGGCTGGCGACTTGTCGAACGTCGGCGGTGACTCCTGCAGGCAGCCCACCCGGCCCCGCGCGTCCACCGCGAGCCGGCCGGAGTTCGCCACCGACAGCTGCTCGTTCGACAGCAGCTCCTTCGGGATCGCACCCCATTCCTGGAAGAAGCGCTGCTGCTCGCACGCGTTCTGCGTCCGTGAGGTCTGTACCCCGGCAACCGAGCTGACCACCGGCGTGAAGAACACGAAGATCACGACGTTGGCGGCGATCAGCAGCCAGGTCACGACCGGCCTGCGCCGCAGCGGATTGATGTCGTGAATCGGAATGACCACATCGGACATCCTGCCGTAGCCGGTCAGACCGCCGTATCTGGCCGGGTCGCCGCAGCCGGGCAGGCCGCCCCCGGCCGGTCAGACGGCCACGAGCGGTGCGGCGCCGGCTGTCCACCGCGGCGCCGGCTGTCCACCGCGGTGGGATGCGGCGCTCCTCACCTCGGTCTCGCTATCGCCGGCCTTTGGCGGGGGGCAAGGTAGGGGCATGCCCGCCGCTGGCTCTGCCGACCTACCGGGAGGAGCCGCTTCCGGTGGCCCGGACACGGGGACCACGGCGGACGCCGCCGCCCCGCCCACCCGCACGGCCCCGGTTCAGCCCCCAGCCGGCCGGGCCCGGCGGCGCCCGTCGACCAGCCGCCGGGTGGGGTTCGTCCTCGCGACGTACGCCTTCGTCGTCACCATGCTCGGCACCACCCTGCCGACGCCGATCTACCCGCTCTACCGTGAGCGGTTCGGTTTCTCCCAGCTCATGGTCACCGTGGTCTTCGCGACCTACGCCGTCGGCGTGATCGCGGCCCTGCTGCTGTTCGGACGGCTCTCCGACCAGGTCGGCCGCCGCCATGCGCTGCTGCCCGGCCTGCTCGCCTCGGCCGCGAGCGCCGCGGTCTTCCTGCTGGCGGACAACGTCGGCGTCCTGCTCGTCGGTCGGGTGCTCTCCGGCCTGTCCGCGGGCGTGTTCACCGGGACGGCCACCGCGACGCTCCTCGACCTCGCGCCACCGCACCGGCGGGGACGCGCCACCCTGGTCGCCACCATCGCCAACATGGGCGGTCTGGGCTGTGGCCCGCTGCTGGCCGGCCTGCTCTCCCAGTACGCCCCCAACCCGCTGCGGCTGACCTTCGTGGTCGATCTGGCGCTGCTCGTCCCGGCCGCGGTCGGCATCTGGCTGATGCCCGAGACCGTCGAGGTGACGGGCCCGGCCCGGCTGCGCCCACAGCGCCCCCGGGTGCCACCGAGCGCCCGGTCGGTCTTCGTCGGCGTCGCGCTGGCTGCTTTCGCCGGATTCGCCGTCCTCGGCCTCTACACGGCCGTGGCACCCGCCTTCCTGGGCGCCGTGCTGGATCCGCCGAACCGGGCCATCACCGGACTGGTCGTCTTCGCGGTCTTCGCCTCCTCCGCCTGCGGCCAGGCCTCGCTCGACGTCGTCACCCGCCGGCTCGCCGCACCAGGACGTCCGCCCGAGCGCATCGGGCTCACCGTCGGCTGCGCCGGGCTGGTGCTGGGCATGGGCGTGCTCGCGCTGGGCCTGGCGACGTCGTCGGTCGCCGGCCTCGTGATCGGTGGCGTGATCTCCGGAGCGTCCCAGGGGATCGCCTTCCGGGCCGGCCTCGCCGCCGTGAACACAGCCTCCCCGGCCGACCGCCGCGCCGAGGCCGCCTCCGCCTTCTTCGTCGTCGCCTACGTGGCGCTCTCACTGCCGGTCGTCGGGGTCGGCCTGCTCGTCGAGCTGACGAGCCTGACCACCGCCGGCCTGGTGTTCGCCGCGATCGTGGCCGTCCTGGCGATCGTCGTCCTGGCCCTGTTGCGCACGGGCGCCGGCACTGCAGCTGCTGGTGGTGCCGCCGCTACCGACGGGGCGGTCCCGGTACCGGCGCGGGACCGGTAAAGGGCGGGCGGCGGCTCCGCTACCGCCCGATCGCGGCGTCGGCGGCGGCGATGTCCTTGTGGAAGCGCTTGTGTACCCGCAGCTTCTCGCCGGTCGCCTCCGTCGTCCCCCACAGACCGCTGACCGGCCCCAGAACGGTCTCGCGGGGCAGGCGCGCGAGCGGCGCGTCTCCCTTCGGCTTCGTCGGCACGAGCTTGCCGGCCCTGAGCACCAGAATGCTCTGGTCCGTCACGACCACGATGCGGTAGTCGATCCAGAAAATGATCAACATGGTGAGAAGGAAGAAGTACGGGGTCGGCCCGGTCTGCGCCTGTAAGACGTGCTGCACGGTCTCACCCGGGGCGAGATAGGGCTGGGCGCGCGCGGCGAGTTTGTCACGGAGAGTCATCGTCACTGGTCCTGACTGTTTGTCGAAAAGCAAATATCCGAGATGATCGGACTAGTCCGGGAACTCTAGCGCGGGGCGGTCTCCCCACTGCTCGGGGGCGGTACTGGAATCTTTTTCGCATCGCCGAAAACCCTCGTCTCGTATGTTCCCGCAGGTGGAGATGGTGGGCCGTCCTGCTCGCACCCGGGCACGCCACCGGACGAAGGCGGTGACGTCCCCGCCCGACAGTCCGAATGGCCGTCCGGTGTCGTGAAGTTGACAGGATCGCTGGAACGGCTGGTGATCGCCGGAACGGCCAAGATCTCGGAACCCTGCGCAACGCTCTGCCTCTGGCAGGACGAGCGCGCGAGGAGCGTGTCGGCGATCAGGTAGCCCGCGATTCGGTCGCCGCCGCGCTCACTTGCTGGAAGAGGCTCCCCACATGAGACACCCGCTTAGGAGTGCACCGCGCTCGACGGCGGAACCTCGTAGTCCGGTTCCGGTTCCGGGTGTGGCCGGGGTCAGAATGGTGGCTGTGTGTCGTGGGGAATGTTCCACCCCGAGGCGGTGTTGTCTGACGGTTCATCGCCATCCTCTCCCGCCGTGCCAGCCTTGTGTTGCGGTTCGATGTATGAATGTGGGTGGGTGACGAGCGTCGCCCCGAACGGACCCGCCCAGAGAAAGGTCCCTTCCTCGGGCTGTGTCAGCTGCCAACGGCCGGAGTGCTTCATGCGGTGATGCTTGCGGCATATCGGCCCGAGGTTCCGGGTGAGCGTCGGCCCGCCGCTCACATGCGCATGCGTGTGGTCGATGTCGGCGCGTCGCGACGTACGGGCGCAACCCGGGAAGACAGGGCCCCACCTCGCCGCTGCGGTTGTGGGAGGTGGCGACTGGTCGGCAGGTGCGGGAACTTAGTCCGCGGCGAGCGCGGACGCGAGGTCCATCGGGTTGGGGCCGCCGTTCACGATCGAGAGGACCGGGGTGGTCACCCCGTGTTCGACGTACCGTCGCAGGCCGGCCCGGCACTTCTCGACCGTCCCGTGCACGATCAGCTCGTCCACGACCTCGTCCGGGATCGCGGCCAGGGCGGCCTTGCGATCGCCGGCCGCCCACGCGCTCCACATGCCCTCCAGTGCCGCCTGGCGGCCGAGCCACAGGTGGAACTCCCGGTACACCGGCACCGTCAGGTAGGCGGCGATCATCTTCCTGAGTAGAGGGCGGGCGGCTGCCGGGTCGTCGTGCACGTACACGAAGATCCGGGCGACCACCTCGGCGTCAGAGTTGTGTTCACGCACGTGCGGCAGGACGGTGCCGCAGTCGGCCGGCGAAAGCCAGTTAAGGATCACTCCGTCCGCCTCGCGGCCGGCGAACTCGAGCATCCGAGGTCGCAGTGCGGCGACCATGATCTTCGGCGGGGCGGACGGTGCGACGCCGAGCCGGAAGCCGCGGACCGTGAAGGACGGGAACTCCTCGCTGATCTTCTCGCCGGCGAAGGCCCGGCGCAGGAACCGGACGGTGTCCAGCATCCGCTGGTACGGGCGGCTGAACGGGATGGAGTTCCAGTTCGAAACGATCACATCCGACGACGTGCCGAGTCCGAGGACGAACCGGCCCGGCGCGGCGGCGGCCATTGTCGCCGCGGTCTGGGCGAGCAGCGCCGGGCCGCGGGTGTAGGCCGACACGATCGCGCTGCCGAGCCGCAGCCGTGGTTCGCCGGCGGCGAGCGCCAGCGGGACGATCCCGTCCGTCGTGGTTGCCTCGGACGACCAGACGTCGGTGTAGCCGGCGTCCGCCAGTCGCCCGCACAGTGCGGGCAGGTCCGTCAGGGGCGCATCGGCCAGCGGAATCGTCATCCCCCAGCGGCCAGTTCCGGACGAGGCCGGATCCTGGCCGGTGACGGTCCCGGCTGGGGCGGGGCTGGCGCCTTGTCCGCCGGAGGGCGTCCTGCCCGCGCGGTCGCTTTCGTCGCTCTGATCGCTCGTTGTCCGAGTCACCGGCGGAGTATCCCGCAAAACATTTGCATCTGACCCGGACAGCCGTCGTATCCGGCCGTCATCCGCCGCGATCTACCCCGGCGCCTTCGAGTCGCGTCCCCGCGTACCGGCGGATACAGGATGTCGACCATTCCTGGCAGGTGGTGCTACATCCCGTGACGGGGGCGGCGCAGTACCCGACGTGCAGCGTGTCCGTCACCGCGGCCCCGCCTGGCCCAGGCGGCGATCCAGCTCGGCGCCCAGGGCCGCGCGGGCGGATAGGAGTCCTGGTGGCGCATGTGGCTGGAACAGTGCTCCGTGGCTCCTGCCACCATCGCACGGGATACGGGTACGTGCATCTTCAGCAGCCCCTGTAGGTGCGTTCCGGGTCAAATAGGTTGAAGTCGCGGGGATCTGGGCCCAGAATATCTTCTGGCCCTTCGTCGAGGCCGCCCGGAAACCCCACGGAAAGAAAAACGATGACACCTTCGAACGACCGGGAAAAGCGCAGTCGTGCCCCGAAGTAAACACGTTGACCGGGATTGATCTCGTCGGCGTGCTCCAGCTTCCAGCCCGCCGCGGGCACGGCGCGGCGGTAGAAGTCCGCTACCTCATCGACCGTGCCCGCGGAGTACGGGCGCGAGGCATACGGGATGTTGGTGCTGTCGGTGCAGCCGTAGCTGACGCCCTGATCATGAAGCGCCACGCCGGCGGGACGCAGCTCGAACTCGGCAAGATCTCAGCCTCGCGGCGAGGCTCCTGTCCTGGGCTGTGCATTCCCCCTCCGGCCAGCGATCGAGCAGCATTGAGCAGCCAGCCGTCAAAAGTATGCTCATCAGGGCGCAGAAACCAACTAGGGTCGGCGTTGCTCGATCGACACCTCTGTTCGTCACGAGCATGAGCATATGTGGTAGCCGTTTTCGGACAGACGGGGCTCGGGTGACTCTGCAATAGTCTCTCGCCGATGTCTGAACGTGGCCGGCGCGAGGCTACCATTTTGACCGCGTCCACGGTGGTTGTGTGCTGCGCCGGGAAGTGCAGGCGCCTGCTGGCTCCATCTGACGGAACCGTAACCGGACAGTTGGAGAGGGGGCCACGCCCGCGACGCTACTGCGCCCCAAGTCTTCGGATCATGAAACTACCTATGCCATGTGCGTCAGCGGTCCACCCGGGTGATCCTCTGGAAGATCCAAAGTTGCGTGCGTCGGGGGAGTGGTGTGGATCTCGCGGCGTTATGTTGCGGGGCGGAGCGGGACGGCGAAGTGGTGTGCGGTGATGGTCATGCCGGTGTTGAGGTACAGCCGGTGCGCGTCGGCCCGGTCGAGTCCGACGCCGGAGTCCAGGTGTACCTGCGCGCACTCGAGCCGTCGCGCCTCGTCGAGGAGCCAGTCGAGTAGACGTCTGGCGTATCCCTGCCGTCGGGCGCTCGCGATCGTGGAAAGGTCGTCGACGTAGAGGAATCGGCCGGCGGACAGGGAGTGGTGGACTCGGAAGCCGGCGACGGCCAGCGCACTCGGCTGGCCCCGCTCGAACACGCCGACCAGCTGGTAGCCCTCCAGGCGTTGCACCTCGTCGACGATGCGGACGAAGTCGGCCGTGCCCACCAGCGTGGGCCGTAGCTGGGAAAGTGCGGGGAACGCTGAGGCTGTCGCCGGCGGCAGGATTTCACGGATCTGGCTGGTCACGTGGAAGGACGTTAATGCGGGAGGTCGGTGCCTGGGTGCCGGATTGTGGTAGTTCCTGCGCCAGTCGGAAATCGGCCAGTCAGGAACTCACGCACCCCTGGGACAAGATAGTCAACGATGTTGACGGCCCCTCGTTCGCTGTCGATCTTTCGGGTCGAAAAGGGGGCCCGGCTGTTCCACTGCTGAAACCTCCGTTGCCACCCCTGCGCATTCGCCCGGCCGGCAGGCCCTGCATCGCAGCGCGGCCGCGGCTCGGCGGATGCGCAGGGATTCCATCCGCCCCGCGTTCGGTGGATCCGTACGTCCTCGGCCGTAGCGCGGCGATCGTGATCTCCGGTGGGGTGCTGCTACTGTCACGTCGAATGATCGTCGATCCTCGTGTGGGTTCGACTCGCAACTGCGTCGTGCGTGCGCTCGTCGAGCTGATGGTGGGCACATGCCCGGACCGAGTGCTGCGTGTCGCGATCGACGGTCCGGACGCGGCCGGCAAGACGACGCTGGCCGACGATCTTGCCGGCACCCTCGCTGACCGAGGTCGGCCTGTCATCCGGGCCAGCGTCGATGGCTTCCACCAGCCTCGGCTCATACGCCGTGGGTCGCTGTCCCCGGATGGCTACTTCTTCGACGCATTCGACTACACCGCGCTACGGCATCTTCTGCTCGACCCGTTAAGCCCGGACGGCGATCGGCGCTACCGCGCAGCCGCGTTCGACCATCTCCGCGATGCCCCGCTTGACAGCCCCACCCACGAGGCGGTGAGCGATGCGGTGCTCATCGTCGACGGTGTCTTCCTCCTCCGGGACGAGCTGCGCGATTATTGGGATCTCAGCGTGTTCCTCCAGATCAGCCCTGCCGAATCGCTGCGCCGTGCGATGCGCCGCGACGTCGCCCTGTTCGGTTCACCCGACGTGGTCCGCGAACGCTACGAGGCGCGCTACCTGCCCGGCCAGGCGCTTTACCAGGCTTCCGCCGCGCCCGGGGAACGCGCCGACGTGCTGATCGACCTGGCTGCCGGACGGCCGGCTGCTGATCGTCTCGTCCGCGGCCGGGCTGCTGCTGCGGCGGGAGCCTGCGGACCGTCGAGCTGGACCGTGGCTGCTTCGCCTGCGCGCTCGGCGGTCCCGACGGGACGGAGCTGTTCATGGTGGCCGCCGAATGGCAGGGCATGACCGAAGCCGAGACGGTCTCCCCGGGCTCCGGGCAGGTGCTCGTCACCCAGGTCGACGTGCCAGGGGCGGGCTGGCCGTGACACAGCTCGCCGTGCGTCCGCGGGCCCTACGGACATGGAGCCCTACTGATCGTGGGGACGGGTCGCCGCCCACTGGGTGACAGGCATCATCGGGCGCCAGCCGGCGAAGCCGCCGACGGGTGACGCACGGCTCACCGCCAGCCGGATGAGATCCCCGCCGTGCCGGGCGTGCCACTTCGCCAGGATGACCTCGGATTCGATGGTGACCGCGTTGGCGACCAGACGGCCGCCGGGGCGTAGCGCCTCCCAGCTGCGGGTGATCGTGCCCGGCGCGGTCAGCCCGCCGCCGATGAACACCGCGTCGGGGACGCCGGTCTCGTCGGCCAGGTCGTCGAGGGCGGCGGGGGCGGTCGCCGCGACGACCCGCAGTGCCGGCACGCCGAGCGCCTCGGCGTTTCGGCCGATCATGCGGACGCGGTCGGCGTGGGGCTCGACGGCGACGGCCCGGCAGGCAGGGTGGGCCCGCATCCACTCGATGGAGATGCTGCCGCAGCCGGCACCGACGTCCCACAGCAGCTCGCCGGGGGCCGGCGCCAGCCGGGCGAGGGTGACGGCGCGGATCTCCCGCTTGGTGAGCTGGCCGTCGTGCTCGAAGACGTCGTCGGGCAGCCCCGGGATTCGGGGGAGGTGGCGGGTCTCCGGCCCGGCGGTCAGCTCCAGCGCGACCAGGTTGAGGTCGGCGGTGGAGTCGGGGCCGGCGCCCGAGCCGTCGGCCGAGGTCGCGGCGCCCTCGTCGACGCGCGCCTCGGAGCGGGCGCCGCCGAGGACGCTTGCCCGGGTGTCCCGGCGGCGTTCCGCCGGGCCGCCCAGGTGCTCGAAGATCGTGACCGTGCTCCCGCCGAAGCCGCGGTCGGTGAGCAGCCGGCACAGTTGCGCGGGCGTCCGGCGGTCCGCGCTCAGGACGAGCAGCCGCCGGCCGGCGGTGAGCGCCGGGTGCACCGCGGCCAGGGGACGGGCGACCAGGCTGACGATCTCGGTCGTGTCCAGCGCCCAGCCCAGGCGGGCGCAGGCGAGGGAGACCGATGACGGATGGGGGAGCACCCGGACGCGGGCGGCGCCCAGCTCCCGGACGAGGGTTGTTCCCAGGCCGAAGAACATCGGGTCGCCGCTGGCCAGCGCGCAGACCCGCGCGCCGGCGTGCGTGTCGACCAGCTTCGCCAGTGCGGGCACCAGTGGCGATGGCCAGCGCACCCGGCGGCCGCGGACCGCGGCGGGGAGCAGGTCGAGCTGCCGTTCGGAGCCCATGATGACCTCGGCTCGTGACAGTTCGTCGCGGGCGGCCCGGGTGAGGCCGTCCCAGCCGTCGTCGCCGATGCCGACGACGGTGACCACCGGGCCGCCGGCCTCCTGGTGGGTGACGTCTGTGTTCCCGGGGTCAGCCATGAGATCGACCTGCCACGGACCGCACGGTAGCGGAGCCGGCGGTGACGTGTGCCCTCTGGCGTGGTCTACCCCGGTGGCCACGCGTTCCGGTAGCCAGCAAGCTCACGTTGTGTGAGCGTTCGGGTACCCGTCGGTGTCGGGATGGTCCGCGTGCCGCTCGTCCCAGGCGGTGGGCCGGACGCGAGCATGCCCGGGCGGGCCAGCAGGAAGCCCTGGACCTGATGGACCCCGGCCTCGCCGAGGACCTCCAGCTCCCTGGACGTCTCCACGCCCTCGGCGAGCACGGTCGCGCCGATGTCCTCCGCGAAACACACGAGCGCGGTGGCCAGCGCCCGGCAGGCCGGGGCGTCCTCCGCGATCTTCCGGATGATGCTCTGGTCTATCTTGATGATGTCCGGCCTGATCTGTAGCAGCTGGTGCAGGCCCGCGTAGCCGGCGCCCACGTCGTCGAGCGCGGCGCGTACCCCGCGGCTGCGCAGGGCGTCGAGCGCGAGCATGACCGTCGGGTAGTCGTCGATGCGGCTGTGTTCGGTCACCTCGATGATCACCCGCTCCGGCGGGATGGTGGCGAGCAGGTCGATCAGCTCGCCCGACACGATGGCGGCCGGTGACGCGTTCACGGACAGCGGCAGTCCGGCGGGCAGCCATGGCAGCGCCGCGAGCGCGTTGCGGATCGCCGCGACCTCCAGCTCGACTCCCAGCCCGACGGACGCCGCGTCGGCGAACCACCGCTGCGGGGACGACTCGTCCGAGCCGGCGGTGCCGGTGCCGGGGCAGCGGGAGAGGGCCTCCACACCGGCGATGTCGAGCGTCGCCCGGTCGTAGATCGGCTGGAAGACCATCGCCGGCCCGCCGTCGTCGATCAGCCGGCTGATCCGGCGCCAGACGCGGTCCCGCTCGCGCCAGTCGCCACGGTGGTCGGAGACGCAGTTCGACAGCGCGCCGGCGATCAGGGCCAGGAACGACGCGTCGCGGTCGCGCAGCGCCGGGTCCGGGTTGTGGCTCATGCACGCCAGCGAGCCGTACACGGAGCCGTCGGGCAGCAGCACCGGGGCCACGACATAGCTGCCGATGCCGACCCGGCGGGCCAGCGCCGGGTCCGCGGTGCGCCCGTCCTGCCCGGCGTAGCGGACGACCTGCGGCAGACGTCCCTCGAGCGCGGCCCGCGTCCGCTCGTAGTCGGCGGTCGTGCCCACGGTGATGCCGAACGACTCGATGTCGCCGTCATAGTGCTCGACGACCAGGACGTCGGCCACCCGGCGGGTGATGACGGCCAGCTCCATCCCGAGCCGGTGCCGGGCGACCGACATCAGCCCGGCCACGACCGCGCCGCACTGCTCGGTGTGGAGCGGGTCGACCGTCGGCGAGCCGGCGGACAGGTCGCACGGATACCGGGCCGTCGCGGGCATTGCTGCCTCCCTGGGCCGCCTTACGGGAGTCCCTGGAGGCGGTACCCGCTGGTGGCGGGAGGTAGTCGTCCGCGTTCAGCCGCCGGCCGTCGTGGGGAGACCGTCAGTAGGGGGGAGACCGTCAGGAGGAGAACAACATCCGGGTGAGGCGGCCGTGGCCGTGGCCATGCGAGCCCCAGGCCGGCGGGGCGTAGTGGCCGCCGGGCGCCATCGGCGGAGGCGGCGGCGCCGGCTGCGCCCACTGCGACTCCAGGCGGGTGAGCGCCTCGAGCTCGCCGTAGTCGAGGAAGATCCCGCGGCAGTTGTCGCACTGCTCGATCTGGACGCCGTTGCGGTTGTAGGTCCGCATGGCTCCGTGACACTTCGGACACACCATGGTCTGGTAACTCACGGCAGCAGCGTACCGGGCGGGTCGCGTCGGTCCGTACTGTTCGCGGCTGTCAGTGTCCCGACCACATCCGGCGGGCGCAGGCCACGAAGGCGGCGGCGCCCTCGTCGAACGGGGTGCCGTCGGCGGCGAGGTCGGTGACGGCACCGGCCGCGTACTGCACGGCCACCGCCCGCGCCGGGCCGTCCAGGGCCTCCCACGGATCGCCGTCGGGGCCGGCCGCCGGGCCGCCGGCCTCCCGGTAGGCGCCGAGGAAGGTTCCCCAGACCTCGGCGGGCAGGATGCCCGCGGCGAACCAGGCCGCCGGACGGGCCAGATCCCAGGCGGGATCCCCCCAGCCCAGGTCGTCGACGTCCACGATGCGCCATCCGGCGTCCGCGGCGCTGGCCGGAGCGGAGGCCACCCGGACGACCTGGCCGAGATGCCAGTCGCCGTGGATGAGGGCCGGCGCCGTACCCGGGCGGGCCGGCGTCCGCCCGAGCCAGGACGGCAGCGTCGGGTAGGCCCGCCGGACGTCGTCCGCCAGCCGTTCGATCCCGCGCACCGACCCGCCCGAGGCGGCGCCAGTCGTCCCGGTGGCCGCAGCGTTCCCGGCAGCGCCGGTGGCCCCGGACGCCGCGGCGCTCCGGGCAACACCGGCGTCGGCGGAGGTCCCGGCAGTCCGGGTGGCGCGGGCCACGGCGGCTTCCATGCGGTCCAGCGAGCGCCGCAGGCGGGTACAGACGCCGGCCGCCGGGACGTGCGCCGGGGCGAGCGCGGTCAGGTCCGTGGCGTGCAGGCGGGCGAGCAGCGCGGCGGCCGCCGTCCATGGCGCGTCCTCGACGCGGGCCTCCACCTCGTCGACGCGCAGCGCCCTCCCGGCCGGCCAGGCGCTGACGAGACGGCCGCCGACCGGGGCGAGCAGGCCGCCGTGGCCGCCCCGGATGCGCAGGGGAGACAGCAGTATGTCGCCGAGCCGTGGATCAGCGGCCAGCCGCAGCCGCGCGAGCAGCGGCTGGAGCTCCTCCTCGGCCATGTGCGTCTTGACGACGAGATCACCGTGCCGGACGACCAGCCGGCCCTTGCGGTCGGTGAGCACCTCGCCTCCGGGGCGGGTGAGCTCGTCGAGCGTGACCTGGGCGGGGGACGTCCCGCGCGGAGGCCGGTGCCCGGGGGCGTCGTCGCGCTGGGCGGCGCTGCTCGTCATTGGTCCGATTTTGCCGGTGTGGTCCTGAGCGGTGCGGCCCTGGGCCGGTTCCGGGCCGGTTCTGGACGGGACGGGTGCGGTCGAGGGCGCGCGCGGAACCCGACAGGCGCGGTGGGGCGGGCCGGGCACTACCGTCGGGCAGATGCAACCGCTGAGCCAAGCCGAGGCCGTGGCCCGAGCCGCGCTCGTCCAGGTCCACTCGTACCACGTCGACCTGGACCTGACCGGGACCTCGTCCGGCCCGCGGTTCACCTCGACCACCACGGTCTCGTTCTCGTGCCGGCAACCCGGCGCGGCCACGTTCGCCGAGCTCAAGGCGATCGGGGTCGAGCTTGCCCGGCTCAATGGGCGCGACCTCGGCCCGGGTGCCGTCGCCGGGGGCCGGCTCGCGCTGCCCGACCTGCTCGCCGACAACACCCTCGAGGTGCGGGCGACCATGGAGTGCACGAACACCGGCGAGGGGCTGCACCGGTTCACCGACGCCGAGGACGGCGAGGTCTACCTCTACGCGCAGTCCTTCCTCGACGACGCCGCGCGGATCTTCGCCTGCTTCGACCAGCCCGACCTCAAGGCGCCGCTGAGCCTGACGGTGACCTCCCCGCCGTCCTGGGAGGTGCGGGGGAACGGCGCCGGCACCCGGGTCGGCCCGGGGCGCTGGGAGTTCGCGCCCACCGCCCCGCTGTCTACCTATGTGGTCTCTCTCGTCGCCGGGCCGTACCAGGTGTGGAGCACGACCCACGACGGGGTGGCGCTGGGGCTGGTGTGCCGGCGGTCGCTCGCGCCGTACCTGGACGCCCAGGCGGCCGAGATCTTCGAGATCACCACCGGCTGCCTCGACCACTACCACGAGCTTTTCGGCATCCGGTACCCGTTCGGGAAGTACGACCAGGCGTTCGTGCCCGAGTTCAACATGGGCGCGATGGAGAACCCGGGCCTGGTCGTCTTCCGCGACGAACTGGTGTTCCGCTCCGCGGTCACCGAGGCCGAGCGCGAGCGGCGCGCCGTCGTGATCGCCCACGAGATGGCGCACATGTGGTTCGGCGACCTCGTGACCATGCGCTGGTGGGACGACCTGTGGCTCAACGAGTCGTTCGCCGAGTACCTGGGCACCCGGGTGACAGCCGCGGCGACCCGCTTCACCGACGCCTGGACGAGCTTCGCGGTGGGCCGCAAGAGCTGGGGCTACGCGGCCGACCAGCGGCCGTCCACCCACCCGGTGGCCCCCGACGACGTCGCCGACACCGCACGGGCGCTGCTCAACTTCGACGGGATCTCCTACGCGAAGGGCGCCTCCGCGCTGCGTCAGCTCGTCGAATGGGTGGGCGACGACGCGTTCCTGGCCGGGCTGCGGGCCTACTTCACCGCGCACGCCTTCGGCAACGCCACCCTGGACGACCTGCTGACGACGCTGGCGCGGGCCAGCGGGAAGGACCTCACGGCGTGGTCCGCGGCGTGGCTGCGCCGCGCGCAGGTCGACACGCTGCGTCCCGAAGTGATCCTCGACGACAGCGGTGCCTACGTCTCCGTCGAGATCACGCGGACCGCCCCGGCGGACCATCCCGCCGAGCGACCGCACCGTGTCGGCGTCGGCGTGTACGACAGTGACCCGGACAACGCCCCGGACGGCGCTCCCGGCCCGGTGACGCTCGTGCGACGTGTCCTCGTCGATCTTCCGCCGTCGCCGGCCGGCGGGCGCACGCCGGTGCCCGAGCTCGCCGGCACCCGTCCCGGCCGGCTGCTGCTGCTCAACGACGGGGACCTCACGTACGCCAAGATCAGATTCGTCGCGGGGGAGCTGCCCGGCCTCGGCGCCGTCCTGGCTGAGCTGGGCGACCCGCTCGCCCGCGCTGTCGTGTGGGCGGCCGTCGCGGACGCCACCCGGGACGCCGAATGGCCCGCGGCAGACTACCTGGCGCTCGCCGCGCGGGCGCTGCCCGCCGAACGCTCGGTCGCCGTCTTCGAGGACGCGCTGCGCTTCGCCGCCGCGACCGTCGTCGACGTCTTCCTGCCCGAACGGGACCAACCCGCCGCCCGCGCCGCGCTCGCCGGCGCCTGCCGCCGCGTCATCGCGGGTGCCGCCGGGACGTCCGGCCTGCTGCTGGCGGCGGCCCGCGGCCTGGTGCGGTGCGCGGGGACGTCCGAGGTGGACGAGCTGCGCGGCTGGCTCACCGGCCGTGGCGTCCCCGACGGCCTCGTCGTCGACCCGGACCTGCGCTGGCTGGTGCTCGACCGGCTGGTCGTCCTGGACGCCGCCGGGGAGGCCGAGATCGCCGCCGAGCTGGACCGCGACCGCAGCACCCGGGCCGCCGAGCATGCCGCGCGGAGCAGGGCGGCGATCGGCGAGCCGGCGGCCAAGGCCCGGGCGTGGCAGGCCGTCACCGAGGACCGCGCCACCTCGGTACGGCTGGTGGCGGCCACGGCCCAGGGCTTCTGGCGACCGGAGCAGGCCGAGCTCACCGCCGGCTACGTCGACCGGTACTTCGCCGACATGCCCACACTGGCTTCGGCCCGCTCCCCGCATGCCGTCCGGCAGGTGGCCGCCGCCGCCTTCCCCCGTTACGCGGTCGAGGCCTGGACGCTTGCCGCGGCTCAGGAGATGTTGAGCCGCGGCGACGTCGGCCAGGTGCTCTCCCGCGTGGTCGTCGACGCCGCCGACGACCTGCGCCGGGCCCTCGCCGCCCGCGAGCTGCACCTGCGGGTGATCAGCGCCCCGTGAAGCCGGGGGTCCGCCGCTCGGCGAACGCTGCCCGTGCCTCGGCGTAATCCTCGGTGGACTGCACGATCGCCATGTGCGAGGCGATCATGTCGAGGCTGGCGCGCAGGTCCATGGTCTGCGACTGGTAGACGGTCTTCTTGATCATGGCGGCGGAGATGGGGGACATGCCCGCGAGCCGCCCGGCGAACGCGTAGGTCGCGTCGAGGAGCTCGTCGTCCTCATAGACCCGGTTCACCATGCCGATCCGCTCGGCCTCGACGCCGTCCACCGTGTCGCCGGTCAGCAGCAGTTCCAGCGCCTTGGCCGGCCCGACCAGGCGGGGAAGCAGGTAGCACCCGCCATCGCCGGGAACCAGGCCGATCTTGATGTAGCCCTCGGCCAGCCGCGCCGAGCGCCCCGCGAACCGCAGGTCGCACATCAGCGCCATGTCGAGCCCGGCGCCGACGGCCACCCCGCTGATCGCCGCGATGAGCGGCTTCTCCAGGTCGAGGACGGCGCGGGCCACCTTGTGGACGCCCTCGGTGAGCATCCGCCGGCGCGCGATCGGTGTGGGCTCGATGCCGCCCAGCACCGCCAGGTCGATCCCCGAGCAGAAGGCGCCGCCGGCGCCGGTCACGACGACGACCCGTACCCGGGGGTCGGCGGCCGCGGACCGCAGCGCCTCCGCCCAACGGTCGATCATGGTCAGGGTGAACGCGTTCTTCACCTGCGGCCGGTTGAGGGTGATCGTCGCGATGGCGCCGTCCACCGTGTAGATCAGCTCGTCGGCGTCAGGGCGGGCCGGGCTGGCTGTGTTCTCGTCGCTCATCTGGTCGTCCTACCAGTCCAGCCCCGCCGGAGGCGCTGGTGTGTGCGCGAGGTGTCGGGATCGGATCTGGTTGGCGAGTCGCCGTCGTAGTTGGCGAGTAGACGGCGAGCCGCCGGGACAGTTGGCGAGTCCGGGCGTCGAGGTCCCGGTCGCCAGGGGTTCTGGCGCTGCTGTCGCCAGTGGAGGTTGGAGGGCTTCGGGGCGGGGCGCCGATCGGCTGGCTGGGGGAACTCGCGAGCTTCGAACCCTGAAGTCGTCATTTTAAGTAGCGGGTTGGTCGCCTTGCTCTGTGGGTCGTGGGGGTGTGGTCCGCGGTGTGGCCGGTGAAGTGCCGCGGGGATTTCGTGGATCCGGCGCCATGGCGACGGTCATCGACTATGCGTCCCCTGTCTGCTCACCGGGCTTGACGGCGCAAATCCGCTCACGCTTGACGCGATCGCGACTTGGGCATCTGTCTGACCGTCCACAGCTTGGTCATCCAACCCACCGACGCACAAGCGCTGGGCATGCCCGCCGATCGCTTCGACGAGAAGCAGATCCGACCTACCCATGCGCTGGTTCAGCGGCTGCTCGCGCTCGACCCCGCGCTACCAGGGCCGGTGATGGCGTTCACGCCCGGTTGACATCGAGCGCGCTCCAACACCTAGCGTCGTGGGCAGACGGTTCCGAGCCCAGGAGACAGCAGCATGACCGACGTCCCCACCCGGCACCTAGGCGAACTGGCGGTTTCCGCGCAGGGCCTGGGGTGCATGGGCATGAGCCACGGCTACGGCGCCGCGGACGACGCGCAGTCGATCGCGACGCTGCACCACGCCCTCGCCCTCGGGGTGACCTTCCTGGACACCTCCGACTTCTACGGCGACGGGCACAACGAGGAGCTGATCGGACGGGCCATCGCCGGGCGCCGCGACGAGGTGGTGCTGGCCACGAAGTTCGGCTTCGCCAACCGCTTGGGCGAGCCCACCCGGATCCGCGGCGACGCCGCCTACGTGCGGCAGGCGTGCGAGGCGTCGCTGCGCCGGCTCGGGGTCGACCATATCGACCTCTACTACCAGCACCGGGTCGATCCGCAGGTGCCGATCGAGGAGACCGTCGGCGCCATGGCCGAGCTGGTGCGGGCCGGGAAGGTCCGCCACCTCGGGCTGTCCGAGGCCGGCGTGCGAACCATCCGGCGGGCGCACGCGGTGCACCCGATCGCCGCGCTGCAGAGCGAGTGGTCGCTGTGGACCCGCGACCTGGAGGCGGAGATCGTGCCGGTCTGCCGCGATCTTGGTATCGGCCTGGTCCCGTTCTCCCCGCTGGGGCGCGGCTTCCTGACCGGTCGGTACAGCTCGGTCGAGGGGCTGGCGGAGACCGACGTGCGGCGCGGCCAGCCGCGTTTCGCCGACGGCAACCTCGAACGGAACCTGGCGATCGTCGCGAAGCTGAACGAGCTGGCTGCGGCGAAGGGAGTCACCGCCGGCCAGCTCGCCCTGGCCTGGGTGCAGCACCGGGGCGACGACGTGGTGCCGATCCCCGGCACTCGGCGGCAGCGGTACCTGGAGGAGAACCTCGCGGCCCTGGCCGTCGAGCTGTCCACCGAGGACCTCGCCGCCATCGAGGCCGCCGCTCCGCCCGAGCAGGTCGCGGGCACCCGCTACGACGCGACCAGCCTCACCTTCGTCAACGGCTGAGCCCGCCGCGGGGCTTCGTCCCCGGACCGGTTCCGGCGGCTCCCGCCCAGTGAGCTGGTCCTGAGTGGTCGTTATTGAGCTGTTGCAGTTCTTCCTGCCGCACGGTCGGTTGCCGCGGGACCGGGCGGAGCCGCATGACGACGCGGTCGCCTGCCCCCCCGGCGTGTCCTCGGCCTCCCGGAGAGAGATCAGTTCTCGCGTGTCCAGGCGGGCGTGATCCACTGCTCGCGGAATCGCCAGCCCGTCGGCGTCCGCACCACGGTGCCGACCAGTCGCAGGCCGCTTGCCAGGTGGGGTGCTTGGCCGTCGCGGTAGAAGTACACGAGCGAGTTCGCCGAGGCAGCCGCCTGGTCGCCGTCGACGTTCACCAGCAGATCAGTGGTCACGTGCTGGGCGTGCTCCTCCTCGATCCCGGCCTGTCGCATATAGCCGACGACCTTGTCGAAGCCGCGGAGTTCGCCCCCTCGCGGCGAGTTCCGGGAAAGAAGGGTTCAGGCGCCGGCCAGCACCGCGTTGGCCCTGTCCAGGACGATGCCCAGGACGCGGCCCGCGGTGGCCAGGTCCTCAGCCGGCAGGTCGCCCCACAGTCCCTGGGTGATCGGGCCGATGGCGGTGCGGACCTCCGTCCACCGCGCCTGCCCCTCGTCGGTGACCTGGACGCGGCCGTCGCCGCCGTCGCGCAGGAACCCCGCGGCGGTCAGCTCGGTGATGCGTTCGGCCGCCGACGCCTGGCTGAACTGTGTGGCACCGCTGACCCGGCGGATGAGCTCGGCGCGGTCGATGGTCCCGCCGCTGACCACGGTCAGCGTGAGGGTCACCCACTGGGGCTCGGTGATGCCGGTCCCGGCGAGCTGCCGGTTCAGGATCGCGTTGAGTGCCTTCTCGGTCTGGCCGACGAGCGCGGTACCGAAGGTCTGAGCGGTGGTCGCCACGATGATCTCCAAATCTGTTCGTTGAGTTAACGTTCAGTTGACTAACGTTTATGTCATGAACGAACTTACATCGTTAGTCCGACTAACGCAACCGGGTAGGATCGGCGTCATGACCAGCAGAGCCGATGCCGCGGACATGCCGTACGACGGCGAGGCGAAGACGCCGGACAGACTGCGCCGACGGGCCAGTCGCCTGCTGTCACAGATGTCCGCGCAGTCGGATCGGCTGATGAACGAGGGGCTGGCCCAGGTCGACGCCCGCAAGTGGCACTACGCCGTGCTCGCCTCGTTGCAGGAGTACGGCCCGGGCAGCCAGGCGACGCTGAGCCGACGCACCGGCATCTACCGCAGCGACATGGTCGGCGTCCTCAACGAACTGGCCGAGCGCGGCCTCGTTGAGCGGGCGCCGGATCCCGACGACCGCCGCCGTAACGTCATCACGATCACCGCCCAGGGCCGCCGGCACCTCCGCCGCCTCGACAAGGTCCTGGACGACCTCCACGAAGAGCTGCTCGCCCCGCTGACCCCCACCGAAGGCGACCAGTTCGTGCAACTGCTCACCCGCCTGCTGGACCACCACACGCAGCAGGCACCCCACCCCCCGATCCCCTGACCCGGCATCATGCAGTGGGCGGCGACTCGGGCGAAGGCCGGCGAAAATGTCCCGCGAGCTCGACGCCCCTCGGTCAGGGGCCTTGATGCTGACTCCCGCAAAATGATCAACACCGCGGCCCGTTCCTGCCGTATTCCGGTGGCACCTCCATGGAAACCGTCCTGGACGACCTGCCGCTCGTCGTCCGGAAGATCCAGCGGTCGGTGCCGAGCAATGTCACCGCCGACCAGCCAACCGTCTGGACGCCGGAGTTCTTCGACGTCGCCGACACCGAGGCCGAGGCCCTAGCCGCTCAACTGAGCGAAGCTCTGGATGCGCCCGGATGGTATGTGGACCTGCACACCGCCCAGGACAGCTTCATCGTGTTCCCCGGTCGTCGCGCGCTACCGACGGGGAGACTCGCAGGGGCGTGCCGAGGCCCAGGACTACGGCCGCGCCCACGGCATTCCCGACTCACAACTCGACTGGCCAACCTGTGACCCTCCAACCAGCGAGAAACTCGCCCAGGACCTTCGACCTGCGCTCCGAGGTCCAGCGAGCCCGACGCAGGCAGAAGCACGGGACAAGTCGCCATGTCGCGTGACCCCAGACCCCAGGGGCGTTCGGGCTCGCCAACAAGGCCATCTGGGCAGTTCGGACTCGCCGACTAGATCCGATCCCTACACGAGGCCCTCCGCAGGCGTCAGTGCGGACGTTCCCACCAGTGGTGGCGGCTGTGCCGGCCGCCACCGGCGCTCGCGGGCTCGCGGGTTCCGGCGGGCTCGCTGGTTCCGGCGGGCTCGCGGGTTCCGGCGGGCGGGGTGTCCGCGCGGCGGGGCTCGTCCGGGTAGACCGACGCCTCGTCGAGGCCCGGCCCGGCGGCAGCCCGGCCGGCGGCCGCCTGGTCCGCGGCGGCCTGATCCCTGACGGCCTGGTCCGATGCGGGCGCGGCCGGTTGGAGCTGGCGGCGGTGGCCGCGGGCGTGCCGGCTCGGTTCGGGATGCCCGAGGCGCCGCCGCCGCGCCGTGGCGACGTCACGGACGCCGACCACGCTGAGCCGGCCGAGCGCGCTCGCGCCGAGGAAGAGCATCGCCGCGCCCAGCCCGTAGAAGAAACTGATCATGATGAGCGCCTGGAGCCCCTTGCCCCCGAGCGGGACGCCCATCGCCGCCGGGTTCCAGATCTGTGACAGCGGTGGCCCGACGACGAACCACACCCCGGCGACCGTCGCCAGCGTGGCGCCGAGCGCGGCCATCGCCCGGTTCTGGCTGAATATCAGGATCAGCCCGCCCACGACCGCGACGATGCCGGGCAGGACGGACAGCCAGAAGCGGTTGGCCGTCCACTCCCACGTCTGCGTCGTGAAGCCGAAGTCGAAATAGGGCCCGACGAACGGGATGAGGGCCCCCCAGATGCCGAGCGCCACGAGCAGGAACCCGCTGAGGGCACCCTTCGTCCGCGGGACGTGCCACATGTCGCGACCACGTGGCCGATCGATCACTGCCGTGTCCATGCCTTCTCCCTCCCCGTCCGTTACCGCGGTCCGCGGGTGGTCGCCGAGCGGGTCGTGCTGACGTGGGACATCACGCCCGCGGGCCACAGAGCCAGGGCCGCGAGCACGGCCACCGTCGTGGCCACGGCGAGCAGCACCCAGGCGTTGAGGATCATCCCGACCAGCGCGAGCACCAGTCCGACGACGACGACCCCCGTGAGCGCCCACACAAGGACGGGGCGCTCACGGGGCGGGTTCGAGTGCATGGTCATCGGACACCTCGGTTCCTCGGCCGGCCGCGGGCCTCCCCCATGGGCCGTCGGTGCCGAGATACCCCGTCTCCACGCATTCCAGCGGCCCGGACGTGGGATGACCTCGATTTCGTCAACTGTTCGACTACTGCCGTCGGTAATCTGGCGTCCCATGGGTTGGCTGTGGGGAGCCTCGCCGGCCCGGTTCGGGGCGGCCCGGTTCCGGCCTGCCCGGCTCTGGGCGGCCCGGCTCTGGACGGCACGGGGCTGGGTGGTTCGGGTCCGGCCCGGCTGGTCCCGTCTCGCCCGTTTTGTTGGGATCCGGCGGCGTGGCGTCGGGGGTGTGGTCTGCCTGGTCGCGGTGGTGTCGGCGGTTTTCGTCCCGGCGGGCGTCGCGCTGCTGACTGTGCACGAGACAGCCCAGCAGGCCCGTTTCTACCGCGGCGCGCTGGACGAGGCGCGGGTGCACGAGCGGATCAGCGACGAGGTCCTGACCGACCCGGTGCTCACGGACGTGACCGGTGACCTGCTCGCCGACCTGCCCGTCGACCCGGACCTGATGGTCGACAACCTGCAGCTCGTCGTCCCGCCGTCGGCGCTGCGCGGGATGACCGACGGCGTCGCCGACAACGTCGCCGCCTACCTCGACGGCAGTCGCGCCGAGTTCGTCCTCGCCGTCGATCTGCGGCCGATCCTCGACAACATCGGGCGGCTCGCGTCCGTTTACCTCGCCGGGCAGGTGTCGGGCGCGCCGCGGTACCGCACCGAGGACGTCGCCGCCGCCCTGCGCGACGTCCTCGACGGTGTGGACCGGGTCAGCCAGGGCCGCCCGCCCGCCTCCGTGCCCGAGATCGATCTCACCGACGATCAGGTCGCCTGGGCGACCGACCTGCTGGTGAGCCGGGTGGACGGGGCCGACCGGCCGGTCGCGCGGGAACAGGTGCTGGTCGCGCTGCGCTCCGGTGATCTCGGCGCCGCGCTGGCGGTCGTCGGCCCGCTGATCTTCGCCGGGGACGTGTCCGCCGTCGCCGACCTGCGGTCGCGCCTGGCCGGTGGCACCGTCCTCGACCTCGGCCGCCCGCTCGCGGACGCGCCCGGCGGCCCGGCCGGCTTCGTGCTCCGCACGATCCACACGATCGGCGGCACGGGCATGCTCGCCCTCGCCGCGCTCTGCTTCGCCCTGCCCGCCGGCGCGCTCGGTCTCGCCGTCCGGCGGCGCGGACCGTCGGTGCGGCTGGTGGGCGCCGCGCTCGTCGCGGGCGGGCTGTCCGCGCTGGCTGCGGGGGTCCTCGTGACCGGCCTGGTCGGCGACCCGCTCGCGCCGCTGCGCGGGCCGGACTCGCCCCTTCCCCCGGCGGGGCGGGTCCTCGCCGGAGACGTCGGCCGCGTGCTGGTCGCCAACGTGCGCGCGACCTGGAGCGAGATCGCGGCGATACCGCTCCTGGCCGGGCTCCTCCTCGGCACCGTGACGGTTGTGGTGCGCCGGCTGTCGCGCGCCGAGTGGCGCGTGCGGCGCCTGGTGGCGGTGGGCACGACCTGCTCGGTGTTCGTCGCCGTGTCCTGGGTGCTGATCCCCGGCGAGGCGGGCACCGGCACCGCGTTCTGCAACGGCGGGGCGGACCTGTGCAACCGGCGCTACTCCGACGTGGTCTACCCGACGACCCACAACGGGATGGCGTCCGTGCAGGCCGGGTTCCTCGGCGCGGTGCAGGACCCCGACCTGGTGGGCCAGCTCGACAGCGGCATCCGCGCCCTGATGCTCGACGTCCACCACTGGACGACACCCGCGGAGGTCGAGTCGTTCCTGGCCGAGCTGCGCCCGCGGGCCCGCGAGGCGCTCGCCCCGTTCGCCACCGGTGCCCGTTCGAGCCGCCCCGGGCTCTGGCTCTGCCACGGCATCTGCCAGCTCGGCGCGACCCGCCTGGACGACGCGCTGGCCGGCGTCGCGGGCTGGCTGGCGCGCAACCCGGCCGAGGTCATCACCATCATCGTCCAGGACGGCGTCGCACCCGAACCGATCATGGCCGCGTTCCGGGCGGCGGCCCTCGGTCAGTACCTGGTCCGCCCGCCCGCGCCGGGCCGGCCGTGGCCGACCCTCGGCCAGCTGATCGACCGTGGCCGGCGCCTGGTCGTCTTCGCCGAGAACGGGGACGTGCCCGGCACCTGGTACCGCAACTTCTACCGCTCCAACGCGGACACCCCGTTCGACGTCCGGATCCCCGGGGGCTTCAGCTGCCGGATCGGCCGCGGGGCCAGCCGGCCCACCATGCTCCTCATCAACCACTGGCTCACCGACCACGCCGCCACCCGCGCCGACGCGGCGCTGGTGAACACCAGCTCGTCGCTGACGGCGCACGCCGAGCAGTGCGCCGCCCGCGGGCTGCGCCCGACCTTCCTCGCGGTCAACTTCGCGACGGTCGGTGATCTTGTCTCCACCGTCGCCGCCTACAACCGGCATTCGCCCGACTGATCACTCAGGTGCTCCCGGTAATCTGAATGTCGCTGTATGTGACGGGAAGATTTCCTGCCGGGTCGGGACGGAGGCGACATCGAACCCCCCGCCGCGCCGGCCGGACCGTCTAAGCCCGCCGCCGGCTGGGGAGGAACGCCTCATGGAACCGCGGCGTCACCTGCCCTTCCGGGTCCTCGGCCCGCTGGAGGTGAACGCGTCCGACGGCCATACCGTGCCGATCGGGCAGCCGAAGAAGCGGCGCCTGCTCTCGCTGCTGCTGTTCAGCCGCGGCCGCTGGACGAGCACCGAGCGGATCCGCTCGGTGCTGTGGGACGCCGACCCGCCGCCCTCGGCCCTCGGCAACATCAAGACCTACGTCTCCGACCTGCGCCAGATGCTCCCGCCGGGGGAGACGGCCGGACTCGGCCGCATCCAGAGCCGGCCGGGCGGCTACCGGCTCAACGCCGCCGCCACCGAGGTCGACGTCTGGATCTTCGAGGACGCGGCGCGCCGCGGCCAGGACGCCCGGTGGGCCGGCGACCGCGACCGGGCCGTCGATCTGTTCGGCGACGCGCTGGCCGTGTGGCGCGGCGAGCCGTACGACGAGCTTCCCGAGGAGGTCACCCGCGCCGAGTCGGCCCGCCTGCACGAACTGCGCGCGGTGGTGCACGAGGACCTCATCGACGCGCTGCTCGACCGCGGCCAGTACGACCGGGTCCTGCCGATGCTGCGGGCGCTGACCGTCCAGCACCCGCTGCGGGAGCGGCTGTGGGGCCAGTTCCTGGTGGCGGCATGCCGCTCCGGGCACCGCGCCGAGGCGCTCGCCGCCTACCGCACCGCCTACCACCTGCTGTCCCGGGAGCTGGGCGTGGAACCCAGCGGTGAGCTGCGCCGGATCCACGCCCAGGTGCTCGCCGGCGAGCTTGACGCGACCACAGCGCCGACCACAGCGCCGACCACAGCGCCGGCCGGGGCGAATGGATGGGGCGGCGGCCGCGCGCGCCCGCGCGCCGCCGGCGGACGAGAGGAACGGGTCTGACCGTGTCGACGCAGCTGCGCAAGCACGTGATCCGCACCGAGACCGAGTACGGCGCCGTCCTGCTCGACGAGCGGACCGGCTGTTACTGGACCCTGAACCCCACCGCCGACCTCGCCGTCGGCGTGCTGGCCGGCGGCGGGACGCTCGCGCAGGCCGCGAGCGCGGTGACCGCCGCCTTCGACGTCGACGCCGCGACCGCGCGGTCCGACGTCGAACGGCTGGTCGCGACGCTGCGCTCAGCCGGGCTGGCCCGGTGACCGGCCGGCCCCGGCGTGGCGGGGCCCAGCGAGGCGGGGCCTGGTGGCGGTGGCTGCGCCGGGACGCGCTCGCCCTGCTGGCCGTCACGCTCGCCCGCGTGCTGATCAGGCTGCCGCCGGGACGGCTGCGTCGGGTGATGGAGCTGCTGGCCGCCGGGACGCGGCCGGCCGGGTACCGGCAGACCCTGGCGGCGATGGAGGCGGTCACGGCGGTCAGCCGGACCTGCCGCGGCCAGTCCGGGTGCCTGCCGCGCGCGGTCGCCACCGCGCTGGTCTGCCGCGTCTCGGGGAGGTGGCCAACATGGCGGACAGGAGTACGGGCCGTGGGCTCGTTCGCGGCGCACGCCTGGGTGGAGGCCGACGGCCTGATGGTCGGCGAGTCCGTCCCGCCGGACACCTACCGGCCGATGATCACGGTCCGGTCGCGGCCGCGACCGGCCGCCCGGGCGAGGTGACCACGCCCCCGCGGCCGTGGCCGCCGACCGGCGGTCCGCCGACCGGGCCATTGGGGCCGTTGGGCGGCCCGCCGCCTGGGTTGTCCGGGCCGCCGGGCCGGACGCCGCCCGGTGCCGGTCCGCCGAGGCCCCGCCCGGGTTTCGGTGACCTGTGGCGGCTGCTGCGCGGGCACGGCCGGCGGATCACGTTCGCGACCACCCTCACCGCGTTCGGAACGGTGATCGGCCTGGCGCAGCCCCTGCTGGTGCGCGCGGTCATCGACGCGGCGCGGGCCGGCGGGGTGCCGCTCGTGTTGATCGTCGTGCTCGTCGCCGTCTTCCTCGTCGAGGCGGCCGTCGACACCTGGGGGCACTACCTGCTGGAATGCACCGGGCAGCGGGTCCTGCTGGGCCTGCGGCGCCGGCTGATCGGCCACCTGCTGCGGCTGCGGATCCGGGTGTTCGACGCCGAGCGCATCGGTGACCTGCTCTCCCGCTCGAACGCGGACACCACGGTGGTTCGCGACGCCGTGGCCTACAGCCTCACCACACTCGTCACCAGCGTGATCGGGGTGCTCGCCGCGATCGGGCTGATGATCTGGCTCAGCCCGGTGCTGTTCGGGCTGGTGCTGGTCGCGGTGGTCGCGGCCGGCGCGATCGTGCTGACGGCGCTGGCCCGGGTGCGGGCCGTCTCGGAGCAGGGGCAGGCGAGCGTCGGGCGGATGACCGCCGATCTGGAACGGGCGCTGACCGCGATCCGCACCGTGCGTGCCAGCAACGCCGAGGAGCGGGAGACCGAGCGCATCGGCGCGCACGCCGACGACGCCTACCGCGCCGGGCTACGCATGGCCCGGCTCAGCGCGGTGATCGCCCCCGCCACCCAGCTCGCGGTGCAGGGCTCCGTCCTGGTGGTCCTGCTCGCCGGCGGTGTCCTGGTCGCCCGCGGCACGACGTCCCTGGGTGACCTGGTCGCCTTCCTGCTGTACGCGACCTACCTGGTGATGCCGCTGTCGCAGCTCATCGAGTCCGCGCAGACCATCCAGCGCGGCCTGGGCGCGCTGACACGCGTGAACGTGGTGTTCACGATGCCGCCGGAGGAGGAGCCGGCACCGGCCGGGCCCGTGGCGCGGGTGAGGACCCTGGCGTCGGTGGGGGACGGGGCGTCGGTGGGGGACGGGGCGGCCGCGACGCCGGCGCTGGAGTTCCGCGGCGTCTGGTTCTCCTACGTCGAGCGGCCCGTCCTGCGGGGACTGTCGTTCACCGTGCCGGCGCGGGGCCAGGTCGCGCTGGTCGGGCCGTCCGGGGCCGGCAAGTCGACGGTGCTGGGCCTGATCGAGCGGTTCTACGAGCCGGACGCGGGGGAGATCCTCGTCCACGGCGTGCCGCTGGGCTGCTCCGAACGGGCCCAGACCCGGCGGCAGGTCAACCTCGTGGAGCAGGACGCCCCGGTGCTCAGCGGCTCGCTGCGCGACAACCTCGCCTACGCCTGCCCGGACGCCACCGACGCCGAGATCGCCGAGGTTGTCGACATCGCCCGGCTCACCGCGGTCGTCCGCCGCCTGCCCGCCGGCCTCGACACCGACGTCGGGGACCACGGGGTGCTGCTCTCCGGCGGGGAGCGCCAGCGCGTCGCCGTGGCCCGCGCGCTGCTGGCCCGGCCCACCCTGCTGCTGCTCGACGAGCCGACGTCCCAGATGGACGCGGTCAACGAGCACGCGCTGACCCGGGTGATGGCGGACATCGCCGCCCGCCGGGCGCTGCTGGTCATCGCGCACCGCATCTCGACGGTCCGGGCGTCGGATCTGATCGTCGTGCTCGACGAGGGCAGCGTGGTCGCCACCGGCCGGCACGAGGAGCTGCTGCGCACCTCACCGGACTACGCCCGCCTCGCCGCCGTCGGCCTGGACCGCACCGCCTGACGGGCGGTTCACGGGCCCTGCCGGCGCAGCGTCGCCGCGGCCAGGGCCAGGGCTACCAGCGTGCACGCGGCGATGACGAGGGCATCCCGGACGACCAGCGCCGGCACCCCGGGGGAGGCGCCGATCCGGGTCAGCGCGTCCACGACGTAGGTCATCGGGAGCAGGAAGCTAACCGTGGCGAGGACGGGATGCAGCTGGCTTTGCGCCACGAGGATGCCGCACAGCAGGAACTGGGGGAGCAGGACCGGCGGCAGGAACTGCACCGCCTGGAACTCGGAGTTCGCGAAGGCGCTGGTGAGCAGGCCGAGCGCGGTGCCGAACAGGGCGGCGAGCACGGCGAGCAGGCCGAGCACCGGCAGCGGCCCGGCGATGTGCAGGTCCAGCAGGACGACGGCCGTCGTGGTCGTGACGACGGCCTGCGCGACGGCGAGCAGCCCGAACGCGATGCCGTACCCGGCGAGCAGGTCGCCGCGGCCGATCGGCGTGGTCATCAGGCGCTCCAGCGTCCCGGACCGCCGTTCCCGCAGCATGGCGACCGAGGTTAGAAAAAACATCGTCATCAGCGGAAAGACGCCGAGCAGGCCCGTCCCGGCCCGGTCGAAGGCGGTGGGGCTGCTAGCGAAGATGGCCTGCAGCAGCACCAGCAGCGTGGGTGGGAGTACGAGGACGAGCAGGACGGTGCGCCGGTCGCGGCGCATCTGGCGGATCACCCGCAGCGCGGTGCTGCTGGTGCGCGCGAGGTTCAGCGGCTGGCGCGTGTTCCCGCCACAGGCCTCCGGCGTGCCGCGGGTTCGGGGTAGGTCGAGGGCCGAGGGCGCGTCGCTCGCCCGGGAAGCACCGACGGGCCGGGGGCTGTCCCGCGGGGGAGGCGCGTCGCCGCGTACCGGGGAGTCGGCGCAGGCCGGCGCGGACGGCTCCACCAGGCACAGGAACGCGTGGTCGAGGTCGCCGGTCCCGGTCAGGGCGAGCAGGTCGGCGGGCTTCTCGTCCGCGATCAGCCGGCCCTCGCGCAGCAGCAGGAGGCGGTCGCAGCGGGCCGCCTCGTCCATCACGTGTGAGCTGACGAGCAGGGTCAGGCCGCGGTCGGCCATCCGGTGGAACTCGTCCCACAGCTCGCGGCGCAGCACCGGGTCGAGGCCGACGGTCGGCTCGTCCAGGACGAGCAGCTCGTGCCCGCCGATGATCGCGGCGGCCAGCGACACCCGGGAGCGCTGGCCGCCGGAGAGCTGGCCGACCGGGGTGCGGCCCTCGGCCGCCAGGCCGACTCCGGCGGCGGCGCGCTCGGCCCGGCGGATGATCTCGGCTGGGCTGGGGACCCGGTCCGCGGAGAGCGCCGCGAAATAACGCAGGTTCTCGTCGACGGTGAGATCGTCGTAGACGGAGGCGGTCTGGGTGGCGTAGCCAACCCGCCGCCGGAGCTCGATCTCGCACGCGTCGAGGCCGAGTACCCGCAGCTCTCCGCTCACTCCGCGCTGGATGCCGACGACCGCCCGCAGCAGCGTGGTTTTTCCGCATCCGCTCGGGCCGATGACTCCGGTGACCGATCCGCGGGGGACCTCGAACGACAGGCCGTGCACGATTTCCTGCCCGCCGTGGCCAGCATGGCCGCCCCAGCTCGTCCCGCGTCGTATGCGGAGGTCCACCGCCCGGACCGCCAGATCGTCGTCGGCCTTTGGAACACGTCGTTCCGACGTTCTCGGCTCGGCCACGGGCGTCAGCCTAACGGCATCGCGAGGCCGCCGTCGCTCGCTACAATGACCGTATGGGTGAGGTTCGCGAGAATGCTGTAGTTAACAAGAACGCTGTAGTTAACGAGAATTCTGTGGTTGGCAAGAATGCTGTGGTTCGAGAGAATTCTGTGGTTAACGGGAATGCTGTGATTCGTGAAGGAGTGCTGGATTCGTGAAGGGTTGCCAACTGGAGAAGGCGTGGAAGTTCCTGAAGGAATGGTAGCCGAAGGAGATGCGGGGGTTCGTGTGGATGCGTCTGCTTGGGCGGGTGGTGCGTTTCGCGAGAATTCGGTGAATGGCACGGGGTTCGATGGGGATCCGGGTGCGACCGGTGTCTGCGACGTGCCGTCGGGGCCGGGTGTCGGCCCACGGGCCGACGCCCGCAAGGCGCACGGGCGAGCTGGGAAGCAGAGCCGGTGCGCCTCGACCGATCCCGGGCGCCACTCCCGGGGCGAGCCGGGCGCGCCGGTGGTGATCGTCGAGTACGGCGACTTCGAGTGCCCCTACTGCGCCCGCGCGGCCGCCATCCTGCACGAGCTGGTCGACTCCTCTGACGGCCAGGTCCGGCAGGTGTTCCGGCACTTCCCGGTCTTCGACATCCATCCCTACGCACTCACCGCCGCGCTGGCGGCCGAGGTCGCCGGGGCGCACGGCCGGTTCTGGGAGATGCACGACCTGCTGTTCGCGAACCAGGACAAGCTGGCCGACAAGTACCTCATGGCCTTCGCCCGGTCCCTGGGGATCGAGACCGACCTCGTCGTCGGCGACCCGGCCCAGCCCTACGGCGACGCCGTCGAGGCCGACTACGCCGGCGGCGCCGAGCTGCGGGTGCAGGGCACCCCGACGATCTTCATTGACGGGGTGCGGTACCGCGGCCGGCTCGAGCTCGGGCCGTTGCGGACGGCCGTCGCCCGCACGGGTTCCGGCCGGTCAGCGGATGACCGGGATGACGGCCGGCGTCGGCGAGTGCCATGGGCGCGGCGGTAGCGCCGGGATCGCCTCGTCGGAGCCCGGCGAGCACAACGACCAGCGTTCCCCGACATAGCGCAGCACGAACGTGCCCAGCACCGCGGCGGCGAAGGAGCCGACCAGAATCCCGATCTTGGCCTGCTCGGCGAGGGCCTCGTCGGTGAACGCCAGCTCGGTGACGAACAGCGAGATGGTGAACCCGATTCCGGCGAGGACGGCCGCGCCCACCAGGTGGCCGTAGCGGACACCGCCGGGCAGCGCGCCGAGCCCGGTGCGCATGGCGACCAGCGAGGTCGCCGTGATCCCGATCCCGTTGCCGACCAGGAGCGCGACCGCGACCCCGATCGTGACCGGGGAGGTGGACGCGTCCGCGAGGGTGTGGCTGTCGAGGTGCACGCCCGCGTTGGCCAGGCCGAAGATCGGCACGATCAGGTACGCGCTGAGCGGGTGCAGGGTGTACTGCAGCCGTTCGCTGGTGGAGACGGTGGACTTGGCCGCGGAGACAGCCAGTGCGGCCCGAGAGGCCGTGGAGTCCTCCCGCAGCGCCCGGACGTAGATCGGCACCTCGTCGATCTGCTCGCGGCGCGGCGGCGCGGACGGCAGGACCAGCCCGATGATCACACCGGCGAGCGTCCCGTGCACCCCCGACGAGTAGATCGCCACCCAGAGAACGAGCGCGGCCACCACGTACGGCGGCAGCCGCCAGACACCCATCCAGCGCATGACCCCGATCACGACCAGGACGGCGGCCGCGGCGCCGAGCCAGACCGCGTCCACCTGGTCGGTGTAGAAGATCGCCACGACGGAGATCGCGCCGATGTCGTCGACGATGGCCAGCGTCAGCAGGAACAGCCGCAACCGGTCGGGGCAGCGCGGCCCGAACAGGGCGAGAATGCCGACGACGAAGGCGGTGTCGGTCGACATCGGGATGCCCCAGCCGGCTGCGGCGGGCCCGGAGGAGTTGAACAGGAAGTAGATCAGCGCCGGCAGTGTGAGACCGCCGACCGCGGCGAGCGCGGGCACGGCGACCGTCCGGCGGTCACGCAGCTCCCCGGTGGTGAACTCGCGGTTGATCTCCAGCCCGACGACCGCGAAGAAGATCGCCATCGCGCCGTCGTTGACCCAGTGGTGCAGGGTCATCGACAGCGCCGCGTCCCCCACCCCGAGGGTGGCGGTGGTCTCCCAGAGGTCGTGGTAACTGTCCGCGACGGGGCTGTTCGCCCAGATCAGCGCCGCCGCCGCGGCGATGACGAGCAGGACGGCGCCACCCGCCTCCGTCGCGAGGAACTCGCGGACGGACGGCGCGACCTGGGGCAGCCGGACCCGTAGCTCCGGCCCCGGCCTGGTCGGAACGGTCATGCGGCCGGGATTTCCGGGCTCGGCATCTCAGCGCTCGGGATCTCTGGGCTCGGGCTCATCGTGTGCGTAGATCCTCCTTGAGAGGACATCGTGCGTGCCCCCGCACGTCATACTCGGGCCTGGCGCCGGCCGCGGCCGGGGCTCCCGGACCGGGTGACCTGTTCGTGGGCCGCCCCGGGACCCGGAGGTCAGACCCGGCGGACCTTCCAGATGCACTCCGAGGGCCACCGGCGCGCCCACGCCTCCTCGGCGCTGTCGCGGTGGGTGGCGTCCGTGCCGGTCTCGGGCCTCGGCTCGACGAGGTCCTCGACGACGAACCCGCTCTCGCGGAACAGCCTGATCCAGGCCCCGTACGGCAGGTTCGCGCTGACCAGGCCGTCGGTGTCGGAGATGAGGCGCAGGCCGAAGTAGTCACCGACGAGCCGGTCGCCGGCGGCCTCGGCGCCGTCCGGGATGCTGATCTCGTAGATCGGGCTCACGTGACCGAAGGCGAGCAGGCCGCCGGGGCGCAGGATCCGGGCCGCCTCGGGGATCGCCCGGTAGGGATCGGCGAACGAGAAGGCGCCGTGATCGGCGAAGACGATGTCGAACGACCCGGCCGCGAACGGCACCTCCTCCGCGCTGGCCTGCACGAGCGGGAAGTCGAGCCCGGTCTCGCGCTGGAGCCGGCGGCTGTGGTGCAGCTGGCGCTCGGAGAGGTCGAGCCCCACCGGATGCGCGCCGCGGCGGGCGAGCGCGGTCGACCACTGGCTCCCGCCGCAGCCCATCTCCAGCACGTCGAGTCCGACGACGTGGCCGAGGACATTCAGCCGCGACTCGGGGATGCCCCACACCCCCCAGGTGATGTCGCCGGTGAACGCCTGCCCGCGGATCTGGGGGGCGTTGAACCGCTGGTAGTCGTCGGAGATCTCGTTCCACCGGGTGCGATTGTTCCGCACGTGGGTGTCGTCGCCGATCATCCGTTCGTCCGCTCCTCGTTGAACGTCGCCGCCATTGAACGTCGTGGCCACCACGCGCCGTGGCGCGATGGTGGTCGGGCGCGGGGATGCCGTGGTGGGCGCCGGTGCCGGATTCCCGCGTCATAGCCCTGACATGGGCGTCTGCCGCGCACGCGGCAGACGCGGCATCCGCCGGGCCCCGTGACTGTACGAGACGCGACAGAAGGGGTACACGGGGGGTGCGGCGGGCGAACCGCGCAGATCGGCTCCCGGAGCCGGGCCGTGGGAGGGTGAATCACGACGACGGAACGGTTCGAGGTGGGACGGGAGATCGCCGCGTCGCCGGCGGGCGCGGTCACCGGATCCGGGGGCCCGGTCACCCGGTCAACGCTGGTACGGGTGGGTGCGCCGCTTGTCGCGCAGGGCGGACCCCCACCAGCAGAGCTGGTCCAGCAGCGCTGTCGCCGCGCCGTCCACCGGGCCGGGGTCGAGCGGCTCGCCGTCGGCACCGAACCGGCTCCAGGCATTGTGGAAGCTGACCGTGTCGCGGATCGTGACCGCGTGCAGCTCGGCGAAGACGACCCGCAACGCCTCGACGGCGCGTAGCCCGCCGGACATCCCGCCGTAGGAGACGAACGCGACGGGCTTGGCGTGCCACTGCCGGCCGAGTGCGTCGACGGCGGTCTTGAGCGGTCCGGGGAAGCTGTGGTTGTACTCCGGGGTGACGATCACGACCGCGTCGGCGGCGCCGATGCGGTCCGCGAAGGACTCCCAGGTCATCGGGTCGACATCGGCCGTGTCGACAACGGCGGTGTCGACAACGGCGGTGTCCACGCCGGCGATCCCGGCGATCCCGGCGAGGTCGACGACGTCCACGGTGACGTCGGGGCGCTGCCCGGCCCGGCGGGCGAACCACCCGGCCACGACCGGGCCGAACCGGGCGGCGCGGACGCTCGCGAGCACGACCGCGACCCGCAGCGGTGTGATGTCCGGCGTGTGCTCGGCGGCACTCGGTGGTGTGTCCGCGGGCCCGGCTTCAGCCGCCGCGCGCTGGTTGGAGATCGTCAGATCGCTCATGACGGCCAGACTAAAAGTTAAACCTGACTTCAGGTCAAGGTATAGGTGTGGGACGTGGCAGGGCCTGGACGGTCGGTGGAGTCCGGGGATGGACGGGCGTTCAGCGTGGTCTGACGGTCACCCGGGTCCAGGCACCGACGAAGACGTGGTCGCCCTCGCGTACGAGCGCCGAGTCGCCCACACCCACCCTGGCCAGGTGGGCCGCGTCCGGGCCGAGCCAGGTCCCGTTCGCCGAGCGGAGGTCGGTAACCGTGACGGTCCCGTCGGCGTGCCGTTCGAGCAGTGCGTGCGAGCGGGACACGCCGGGATCCCTGGGCGGCAGCGAGAGATCGAGTTCTGGTGCCTGGCCGCGGGAGCGGCTGCGCCGTCCGATGACTGCCCGTGGAGTCGCCATCCGGATGATCCGGCCGGCCCGGTCGGTGGGGAAGACCGCGCCGTCGTTCTCCCCGCGGTCGAAGTAGGCGCGGTCGGGAGCGATCTCGACCGCCCATGCGGCGCCTGCCGATCCGGTGCCCGCCGAACCGTTGGACGTCCACCCGTCGGTCGCCTCCGGAGCGGCGCGCGTCGCCGCGCGGCCCAGCGGGACCACGCCGACCGCCCGGGGTCCCGTCCCGGTGACGGCGTTGTGACCGCACGCGCGGCAGACGGGCTCGGTCACCGGCATGGGGAACCCGCACCCGGCGCACGGGGCGTCCGCGCTGACCTGGCCCGGGGGGTGCGGCGAGCTCACCGCCGGGCGGGCACGGTGACGGTCGAGCCCGCGTCCAGGTCCATCTCGTCGAGGGTGTCGACCTGGGGACGCAGCCGCACCGCTCCGGTGGCCGCATCGTCGATGTCGACGACCTTCGCCAGCCGTTCGAGGGTCGCGCCGTCGTCGGCGGCGGCCGCGATCCGCGCGGCCCTGCCGAGCAGGGTGACCGCGCTGACCTCGTCCCCGTCGCGGCGTGCCGCGAGCCCGTCCTGCACGGCGCGCGCCAGCTCCGTCTGGCCGGTGTAGTGCGCGACGACCTCGTCGATGCGGGTCGACAGCTCGTCATCCTCGGACCACGCGGCGAGCACCGCCGTCCGGGAGAGCTCGTCCCCGCCGGCGATCACGCTGACGCGGGCGGCGAGCCGTTCGTTCCCCACCGGCGCCGGGGGGACGTCGACGCACAGGTGGTACTCCCGTGTCCCGGTGGCCCAGGCGCCCGTCGGATGGTCGCGGGTGAGCGGATTGACCTCGACGGCCCGCGCGGTGAGGTCCTCGAGCTCGGGCGACACCTGGCGCAGGAACCGGATCGTCGCCCCCTTGGGCGTCCACACCCGCAGGCCGACCCGGTCGATCCCGCGGGCCTGTGCCCGCTCGATCAGCGAGCGGAAGTCCTCCGCCATCTCCGCCGGCTCGCGCAGCAGGGCGACGCCGCCCAGCAGGGTGGAGGCGACGCGGCGCAGCTCCGCCACCTTCCAGTCGGCACCGACGCCGCGGCAGTCGCACTGGAACCGACCCTCACACGCGGCCAGTGCGGCGGCGAAGACGGCCTCGCTCTCGCCGTTCTGGCCGTCGGTCAGCAGGATCGCGTGGTGGATGGCGTCCGGGCGGGTGGCCATCAGGTCGCGGGCGAGCAGCAGCCACCGGCCCATGGCGGTGCCGCCGTGGGGCTGCAGCCGTTTCACCGCGGCCTTCGCGGCCTCGCGGGTCCGCGGCGACGCCTCGACGAGCTCCTGGCGCGTCGGGTACACCATTTCGGCCTGCCCGGTGCCTGCCACCACGGCGAACGCGACACCGTCGTGCAGCGTGTCGATGGCGGCCTGGGCCGCCCGGCGGGCTTCGATGATTTTCGAGTGGGGGTAGTCCATCGACCCCGAGCAGTCCAGCAGGATGACCTCGGCGGCGCCCGCCGTGGTAGCGGTCCCGGCCGTCCCGGGGGCGCCGGGAGTACCAGGGCGGACGTCGTGCGCGGTGACGGTGATGACGGCGTGCACCTCGCCCGACCCCTCGGGCAGGTACTTGTTCTGGCTGACCTCGAGACTGAAGTCCACCATCAGGTTCTCCCTGGAATGTCGATGACGATCGCGGTCACGTTGTCGGAGCCGCCCCCGCGCAGCGCCACCTCGACCAGGTGCCGCGCGACGTCGATCGCCGGCGCGTCGGGCCCGAGCGCGTCGACGTGGCCGGCGAGCGTCTCCGCCGCGGAGGCGTAGTTCCACAGGCCGTCGCTGCACAGCACGACCCGTCCCGCGCTCGACAGCCCGACGGCGCGGATCCGGGGAATGGCGGAGGCGCTCCCGACTCCCAGCCAGCGCGTGATCGTATGGGCGTCGCGTCCGCGTTCGGCCAGCTCAGGGGCCAGCCGGCCGGCCCGCACGGCCTCGGCGGCGACGGTGTCGTCCTCGGTGAGCCGGCGTGCGCCGGAGCTGTCGACCAGGTACGCGCGGCTGTCGCCGAGCCATCCGACGACCAGCGTCGCGTCCACGACGACGGTGCCCACGAACGTGCACGCGGGGGAGAGGCCGAGCCCGGCCGCCCCCGCGACGGCCGCGTTCTGCGCCGCCCGCGCGGCGTCACGCAGGGCGGCCGCCATCTCGCCGGCCGTGTCCCGCTCCGCTTCGGGTGTCGCCGCCCCGCCTGCCCGCCCGCCACCGAGGTAGGCCTGCTGCGGTGCGAGGCCGGGGCCCGGCCCGCCCGCCGGCACCGGAACGGCCCGGGACCGCCAGGCCTCGACCCGGTCGGTCAGCAGAGCCGTCGCTGCCGCGGCCGCGGCAGCGGCAGCCGGACCGGAGCCCCGCGCACTCGACACCCCGTCGCAGACGACGCCGACCGCGCCGACGCTGCTGTCGGCGGCCAACGCCACGCCCATTCCGTCCTCGTTCGAGTGGTGGACGAGGCCGCGGTCGGACACACCGGCCGCGGCGCCGAGGTCGGTCTCGTACCGGTCGGCGCTGGCAACGAGTACGGCGTGCGTGGCGGCGGCGGTACGCGAAGCGGGGCCGGTCCCGGAGGCGGCCGTCGCGGTCAGGGCCGCGCCGCACCGCTCGCAGTACCGGTCCCCGGCGAGCGGCGTCGCGGCGCACCGCGGGCAGGCGGGCGGCGTCGTTACCGGGGTCTGCTCCTCGGGGCGGGGCAGCGGCCCTGCCGGGTGCCCGCTCACCGCCACGTCCTCGGGCGCACGGCGTTCGCGAGATCCACCAGGTCGTAGCGCTCCTGCGCGCTCCGCGCCAGGGTGGCAAGCTCCCGGTAGGCGCGCTCCAGCCCGAAGCGCAGGTCGTCCTCGCGTAGGCGGGTGCCGGCGACCTCGACGTCCGGGTCGGGTGGCGTGTCTCCCGCGAGGAGCAGGTCCAGCGCGCAGCGCAGCAGGTCCCGGGTGAGTGCCACCCGGCGCCGCCGGTCGACGTCCAGGCCAGCGAGGATGCCCGACGCGGCGACCAGGTCGGCGGGCCGCGGCACACCGGCCGCCGTCCTGGTCCCGCGGACGAGCGCGGTCCGGATCCGGGCCTCCTGATACGCCGCCGACGAGGGCGGAACCCGCTCGTAGGCGGCGACGGCACCGGCGCGGTCCTTCGCCGCGACCCGCACCCGGGCGAGGCCGAACGCGGCGCTGGTGAATCCGTCGTCCGTCCGCGAGACCAGGTCGAACAGCGTGGCGGCCCGGGCCTGGTCGCCGGCCGCCTCGGCCGTGACGGCCAGCGCCAGCTTGGGCGCGAGCTCCCCGGGCACCTGCGCGTACACCTCGGTGAACACCGCGGCCGCCGCGGCGGTGTCGCCGTCGCCGTCGCCGTCGCCGAGCGCGAGCAGCCCCCGGTACCAGCGGACCCGCCACTCGAACGGATCCTCGGCCTCGACCTCGTCGAGCACGGCCGCGGCGGCGGCGGTGTCCCCGGTCTCGAGGTGGGCGCGGGCCAGCCGGAGCCGGACCTCGACCGTCGCCGGGCTGATGGCCGCCAGCAGCGTGGCGAGCTGCGCGGGCGAACTGTCGGGCAGCGCCGCGAGGGTGCCCGCGGCCGGATCCTCCGGGTCGACGCGCAGCCGCGGCAGGCTCGCCCACCGCGGCCTGACGACCGACCCGTCGGCGTCCTCCCCGGTCAGGTGGACGTCCCCGGTGAACCGCCGGCTCGGCGCGGGCACGGGTGCGCCCCGTTCCGCGGCGAGGATCTCGCGCAGCACGCCGAGCAGCTCGTCGCGCATCTCGTCGGCGGAGACGAACCTGTCCTCGGGCAGCCAGGCCGTGGCCCGGCGCAGGAACAGGTCGAGCGACTCGTGGCGCGCCAGGACCTCGTGCGTCGACGCCGGCGGGAGACTGTGGACGTAGGTGGTCGTGTTCCCACGGAAGTTCAGGATCAGGGTGGCCAGCGTCCGCCCGACCGTGTACAGGTCGGAGGCGACGGTGGGCGTCTCGGTCTCGACCTCCGGGGCCGAGTAGCCGCGGGTCCGGTAGGACGCGCCGCTCTCGTCGTCGAGCCGGCGGACCGCCCCCAGGTCGATCAGCCGCAGGCTCTCGCGGCCGAGCATGACGTTGTCCGGCTTGAAGTCGCAGAACACCAGGCCGTTGCGGTGCAGGTAGGCGAACGCCGGCAGCACGGCCAGGATGTAGGCGATCGCCTGGGTGACCGGCAGTGGGTCGGGACGCCCCCCCTCCGCTCGGCGCTGCCGCAGGACCTCGCGCAGCGACGTCCCGCCGACGTACTCCATGACGATGTAGCCGGTACCCGCGTGCCTGACGAACGTGTGGATGCGCACGATCGCCGGGTCGTCCACCGCGGCGAGGAAGCGGCGCTCGGCGATCGCGGCGGCCTGGGCGTCCGGGTCACCCCTGTCGAGCAGGCCCTTGAGCACGACCCAGAAGTTGTCCGCGACCTCACGGTTGCGGGCGAGGTAGACCCAGCCCTGCCCGCCGTGCGCCAGCGCGCCCGCGATCTCGTAGGAGCCCACCCGGTCACCGGCGCGCAGCGCCGGGACGAACGAGAACTGGTGCCCGCACACGACACAGAAGCCCTCGACGGCAGCCGGCCGGCCGTCGCGGGCCCGCCCGACCTCGGCCCCGCAGGCCGAGCACACCCGCCGGTGCTCCGGAACACACGGGTCGGTGAGCAGCAGCGACTCCGGATCGGGGGTCGGCATGTCCGGGACGTCCACGAGCCCCTCCCCGAGCCGGCTCTGGGGACGACGGGCCCGGCCGGGGCGTCGACGCCGGCGCGGTGTCCCGCCCGCCGTCAAACTCCACGACGCGGACCCGCCAGCCGACCCGCTCCCGCCCGACCCGCCTGTGCCGGACCCGCTCGTGCCCGACCCGCCCGTGCCAGGCCCGGTCGGGTCGGGGTGGGGCGGTGGCCCCGGGTCAGGCTCGGGTGGCCGGTACGCCAGCCCGGTCACGTTGCAGTACCCGTCCTCGATGATTCCGTCGCAGTCGGGTTCCGGGCAGGCGATGCCGTCGACCGTCACCAGCGTTCCTCCGTCCACGCGGCATGGCCGCCCCCGTCACCAACCTGCTGCGCCGCCGACACCCCCGCCACCTCGCCCGGCGCGGATACTGAAGCCGCCACGGACGCTGCCACCGGTGGCGGTGGCGGTGGCGGGATGTTCAGCAGGGTGTCGCCGAACTCCGTGACCAGGGCTTGTGCCGCGTCCAGATCAACCGGGACGGTGCGCAGCGCGGTCGCGGCGCGTTCGTACAGCTCGCCGATATGAGGCGACTCGAGCTGGCCGAGCCGGCCGGCTTTCGCACGCAGCGCGCCCAGCAGGCCGCGCAGCTCGTCCCGGCGGTGCAGCGGCGCCGAGTTCGTCGTGACGGTCTCCTCCGCTGCGGCGAGGGTCTCCCGCGCGACCCGGTGCCAGGCGCCCAGGCCGTGGGCGACCAGCCTCCACTCACCCGCGGCACCGGCCGCCACCAGCCGGTCCAGCCATGGCCGCAGCCCGCTGCGCGGGCCGTCGAACCATCCGTCACCCAGCCGCACCAGGCCGGTCGGGTCGCCGGTGAGGCGTTCCACCACAGTGCGGGCGGCGTGGTCACCCTCCTGCGCGACCGACACGATCCGCTGCAGCATCGCCGCGGCCGCGGCGAGCTCCGCGTCCTGTCCGTCGAAGGTCCGGCGTAGGACGGCGACCAGCTCACCTACCTGGGCGGCCGCGGTGATGGCGGGCTCGAGGTCGTCCGGTGTGGTCTCCAGCGGGTTGGCCGTCACCGCCGCTGCCGCGGCGTCCATCGCCGCGCGCGCGGCGACCAGCTCCGGCAGGTCAGGTATCGCGAGCCGTGCGCAGACGGCGTCGGTCTCCGCGAGCCCACGCGCCGCGTCGACAAGAATCCGGTGATGCGCGGCCCGGGCCGCAGTGATGGCCGCCAACTCGGTACGGATCGCCGCGGCGACCTCCCGGGTGCCGGCCAGCAGGCCTCCGGCCGCGCCGCCCAGGAGGCCCCCGGCCGCGCCGGCAGCCAGCTGTCCGGGGGCAGTTCCCAACTCCCTGGGCGGCGGCGTGGGTAACTCCCCGGGCGGCGGCGCGGGCGGGTGTGACGGCGGCTCGCGTAGGAACGCGTCGACCCGCGTGGCCTGCCGGGCGCCGATCCGGGAATCCGGCAGGCCGCGCAAAGCCTCGGCCTGGGCCAGTACCTCGTTGACGGCGCGGTGGCGGTCCCACAGCCATCCCAGCCCGGCCCGGGCCACCGCGGCGCGGGCGGCTGTCCGCCCGCGCAGCCGCGTGACGTCGCCGAGCACCTGCTCCGCGGTCGCGTCGAGCTCGAGCAGGCTCGTCGAGAGCGCCGCCGTCTCCGACCGGAGAAGGGCCAGGGCGTCGTCCACGTCGCGTCGCGAGGCCATCCGGATCAGTCCCGGTAGACGGGGGCCGGCGGCGGCTGGCGGACCCCGTCCAGCCATCGTCGGTGGATCACCGTCCAGGTTCCGTCGCGTTCGGCCTGCTCCAGCACGCCGTTCACGAACCGGGTGAGGTCCGGCGCGTCCTTGGCGACGGCGATGCCCATGGCCACGTCGAAGGCGCCGACACCGACGATGCGGGTCTCCGGATCCTGCTCGACCATCCCGACCAGGACGGCCTCGTCGTTCACGATCGCCTCGACCGTTCCCGCCTGCATCGCGACCAGGCAGTCGGCCGGGCTGGCAAGCTGGATGGGGATCGGCCGCGACGGCGCGTCTACAACCTGCTGCAGCGAGGTGGTCCCGGCCGCCGCGCACACCCGCCGACCGCCGAGGTCCGCGAGGCCCTGGTAGGGCGCGTCCTCCAGCACCAGAACGGCTTTGGCCGTCAGGTAGTAGGGCGCGGAGAAGTCGACCTCGTCCGCCCGGTCGCAGGTGATGGTCAGCGTTGCGGCGACCAGGTCGAGGGTGCCGTCGCGGACGAGAGCGACCCGGTCGGCGCCGGTCACCGCCCGGAACCGGACATGGCCGTCCGCGCCGAACAGCGCCCGGCCCACCAGCAGGGCCAGGTCGACGTCGAACCCCTCGAACTCCCCGGTGTCCGGATTACGCGACCCGAACGGCGGCGTGTCGGGACGGACCCCCACCGTGAGGTAGCCGCGGTCGGCGATCTTGCGCAGGGTGGGGCCGTCAGGCTGGCCGGGTGGGGGGAGCGTGACCGGCGGGCGCAGGCTGGCGGTGCGGTCACCGCACCCCGGGGACGCGGTGGAGCGTGCCGGCAGCGGCGACTGCCGGGTGACAGCGGCCGGAAGGGGGTCGCCGGCCGCCGGCAGCGCGCTCGTCACGGTGCCGCAGGCCGCGGTGGTGCCGAGCAGCGGTACGGCGGCGAAGATCATTGCTCTGAACGTGGTTCTCAGTGTGATCCTCGATGTGATCCGCCGGCTTCGGTGGCCTGGCCCGCGTCCGACCCTCCGCATGATCGCTGATGCTAGATCGTCGGTACTCCTCCGATCGTGACTTGTCGTGTTCTCGTCACCCGATCTCATTTCCGGCACACAACGCCCCACCCACCCCCGAAACCCCACAACCCCAGCCACTCCCGCCTACCTCATCCACCCCCCGCCAGCCATCCCCGTCCCCTCCCCGCCGGGGTAGCCGGGCCCGAAAGGCGCGTGGCGCTCGGGAGAGTCCATGGACTCACTGGCCCGCCACGGTCGTGTCGGGGTGGCCTTTTCTGGGTGTCAGGTTTGCGAGACCCGGCCCGGGCCAGAACGGGGCAGGTGGGCGGGGTCAGTCGCGGTAGGTGGGGTGGGGGAGAGGCCGGGGAGCCAGGTCTGGGCGAGGCGGTTCCAGCTTCCGTCGGCGATCGCCTGGGCGAGGACGCCGTTGACGAAGCGGGTCAGATCCGGGTGGTTCAGGCTCACGCGGCGGGCGGTCACCGGTGTTGCCGAGGTGCCGTCAACGGTAGTCATTGATCCTCGACTGCACCCCGGCCAGCGTGAGGAGCATCGCCAGCCCGAGCGCCGTGCCGGTACCGGCGGCGACACCGTCGTAGGTGCCCGCGGCGGAGCTCAGCCCGGCGGCGAAACGCTCGCGGCTCGCGGTGAACGCCGTCTCGGCGTCGCCGTCGAAGCGGGTGAACGTCGAGGTTCCCTCGTCGAGGGCCACCCGTACGGCCTCCTGGAAGCCGCCGACGTCGCGGACCAGGTCCCGGACCCGGACGGCGGTGTCCTGGTAGCGCTCCCAGTCGGGTACGAGCACGTCCCGTCCCGGCGCGTCCGGGCCGTCCAGCGCCGCGGCGGTGGCGAGCCCTCCCGCGCCGGCGGGTCGGCCCGCCGGGTCGTAGCCGAGGCGCTCGGTCACCCGGCGCGCGTCGGCGTCGAGGTCGTCGCCGTTGCCGCGGGCGATCAGGGAGAGGCTCTCGTCGCCCCAGGCCCGTAGCGCCAGCACCCGCACCTGGGCGACGACCGTCATCGGCCGGAAGGCGTCGTTCCTGCTGTCGACCAGGCGGGCCCGGGAGACACCGAAAGCCAGCAGGGTGAGACCCGTCGCGATCACGACCAGTACCGTCGCGGCGACCAGGCGCAGATTGAACATCCGGTGCGTCCGCCGGAACAGGCGGATCTGCAGGGCGACCAGGGCCGCCAGCGCCGCCGCGCCGGCCACGCCGACGAGGACCGGCTGGTACCAGCGCGTCGCCTGGGCGTACCCGCGATCGATGTCCAGCGCGTCCTCGGCGGCCAGCCGGTCGACCGCTGGGAGGATCCTGGTCTGCATGAGTTCGGAGGCCTGACGAAGGTACGCGCCGCCGACGACATTCCCGATCCGGTTGTTCGCGCGCGCCCGTTCGATCAGGCCGGTGTACACCGGCAGCTGGGCCGCCAGGACGCTCAGCGGCTCGCGCGGCCCGCCGGCGAGCGCCAGGTCGACGATGCGCCCGCTCGCCGAGGCGATGCTCTCCTGGTAGGCCGTCCGCTGGGCCGGCGGCTCCACGCCGCCGGCCAGAAACGCGCGGGCCACGGTCGCGTCGGCCACCGAGAGCTCGGCGTGCAGCTGTTGCGCCGCCACGAACGACGCACCGGAGTCGCGGGCGAGGGCGTCCACGGCGTGCTGGCGGGAGAGGGTGGACAGCAGGCAGACGGACAACGTCACCATCAGGACACCTACGAGCCCGGCGGACAGCAGGCGCAGGAATCCGGGTGGAGTCCGGCTCCGTCGCCGGATCGTCCCCGCCGCCGCGGCGACGGAGGCCGCGGCGCCCGAAACCGTGGAGACAGCAGTCGCCGAGCCGGACACGGGAGCCGGGTTACCGGCGGCAGGTGCTGCGGACGGCGTTCCCACCGTGCTCATGTCTGATGATCTTAATTCTGCTGTGGCGCAGGGAAAGACCCGCGCACTGTCGGGTGCGCGTCATGGCTGCGGCGGTTTTGTCGGAGGTGCTGGCTAGCCTTGGTTCTGGGCGTCGGTGACCCGCGGCGGCCGATCGGGCGGTGAATCAGGAGGGCGAATCGAGGTGACCTCTGATGGGTGACGTTCCTCCCGGCGGCAGAACCGGCGGGGCTGCTCTGGCCGGGGCGGAGGCGGGTGTCGAGAATCTTCTCGAGCCGTACCGCCGCGAGCTGACCGGCTATTGCTACCGAATGCTCGGCTCGCCGTTCGAGGCGGAGGACGCCGTGCAGGACACGATGATCCGCGCCTGGCGCGGAATCGACCGGTTCGAAGGCCGGGCCGCGCTGCGGTCGTGGCTGTACCGCATCGCGACGAACGTGTGCCTGTCGATGCTCGGCGCCAGTCAGCGGCGGGCACGGCCGATGGACCTCGCCGGCCCGTCGGCGGCCGACTCCCCGCTGCCCGCGCCGCTGCCGGAGACGGCCTGGATCGTGCCCGCGCCGGACGGCCAGGTCTACTCCAGCGCCGCCGACGCGGCCGACCCCGCCGATCTCGCCGCCCGTCGCGAGACGATCAGGCTCGCGTTCGTCGTCGCGCTGCAGCACCTGCCGGCCCGCCAGCGGGCGGTGCTCATCCTGCGCGAGGTGTTCGGCTGGCCGGCCGCCGAGGTCGCCGACCTGCTGGAGACCTCCGTCGCCTCGGTCAACAGCGCCCTGCAGCGGGCGCGCGCCACGATCGCCGCGACGGAGATCTCCGACGCCGACCCGCTGCGCCCCGCCGACGCCGAGCAGCGGGAGCTGCTCGCCCGCTATGTCGACGCGTTCGAGCGGTACGACCTCGAGTCCCTCGCGGCGCTGCTGCACGAGGACGTCACGATGTCGATGCCGCCGCTGGGCCTGTGGCTGCGGGGCCACGCCGACGTCCGGGCATGGATGCTCGGTACGGGCCAGGGCTGCCGGGGCTCGCGGCTGCTGCCAACCGTGGCCAACGGCCACCCGGCCTTCGGGCAGTACCGGCCCAGCGCCACGGGTTCCGGGCACGACCCGTGGGGCCTGGTCGTCCTGGAGATCTCGGCCGGGCGGGTCGCCGGCATCAACACGTTCCTGGACGTCGAACGCCTCTTCCCGCTGTTCGGCCTGCCGGCCCGGTTGCCTGGCTAGTGCTGCCCGGTCAACGCCGGCCGGGCACGTCCTGTGCCTGCTGCGTCGAGGCCGGCGCGGCGGCGGGAGTGAGGCGTCCGACGAGCGGGGCGAGGCCGGTGAGAGCCAGCAGCTCCCAGACCCGTGGTGGTGCGTGCACCTGGACGAGCCGGTGGTGCCTTCGCGCGACGAGCACGAGCCTGGCGATCGCCTCGACGACGACGGCGTCCGGCCGGCCCACCGGGGTCGTGTCGAGGATGACGGCGGCTTCCGCGCCGGCGCGCAGGAGCTCGTCGAGCCGCGCGCACAGCTCGGGAACGGCCTCCCGCCGGAGCCCGGGAGGAAAGGGCAGCACAACCGTGGCAGCGGCGCCTGGCGGCGGCGATCCGTCATCGGGCATGATCGGCCTCCCGTCCGTGGGTGCGCGCACCGTGGCCCACCCACCGACGTGGCCCACCCACCGACACAGACCGATCGGTCACCCCGAACTCATCGCCCCCGCCACCGGCCGCGCCGCCGTCACCGGTCTCGGCCTGTCCGGATCAGTCGATGACGTCCGGCTCGAGGCCCACGGTGAGCCAGTCGGCGTAGGACTGGCCGGTGACCTGCTCGAGCAGCGCGATGTCCGCGGTGAAGTAGGGCAGGACGGCAGCGCGCTGTGCCGGTGTCATCGTCGGCCTTCCGCCCCGCTGCCGCTGCAGGGCCGTCAGCAGCGGCCCGCGTGGCACGGCGCGCACCGGGGCCGGGAAATGGTGCCCGATCCGCCCGCCGGTGCGAAGGACGGCGCGCAGCACCGCGTTCGCCGCCGTGTCGGCGACGAACGGCGTCACGTTCTGGGACGGGACGGCGTCGAGCAGCCCGGTCTGCACGCCCAGGAACTCGCACACCCGGTCGAGCGTCGGCACCGGCGAGTCCCGCAGGTCGCGGTAGCGCAGCACCAGCACCTGCTCCCGGGCAAACAGGCCGAACAGGTGCTCGAGCTGCCGGCCGTAGAGCCCCTGACTGACGTAGTGCCAGAAGTGCGCCCAGCCGGCGTCGCGGCGGTGCTCCTCCAGGGCGCATGCCCGCACGAAGTCACGTTCGGACTCCAGTCCGGCGGCCCACAGATGCGTCCAGTTCGAGTGGGCCCGGTCGACCGGGTTGCGCAGCAGGACGACGAGCCGGGCCTTCGGGATCAGTCGGCGGATGCGGTTCTGCGCGTCGAGGTCGTACAGGTAGAACGGCGTCGCCTCGCCGCGGAGGGCGCCGTCGGGCGCGGGGTCGAACAGTGCCTCGTAGTCCGCCCGGCGCCAGACGTGCTCCTGGTAGGTCTGCGCGTCCCCGGGGCCGCCGCGCGCGGGCGGCGGCCCCTCCGAGAGGAAGAACTTCGGTTCCTTGACCTGGGAGAGGAACAGCTCGGGGTGGCGGCTGAGCGCGGCGTGCAACGCCGTGGTGCCGGCCTTGGGAACCCCGATCACGAGGAAGTCGGGCAGGGACATCGACGACTGCTCCAGGGGCCGGCGCGGCTGATGTGGGATCGGAACAGACTAAGTGACATTCCCGATTGAAAAAAGTGAAAAGCATCGCGCCGGCCGCCTCCGCGGGCGTTCCGCTACGGGCCGGCGGTCTGCCCGACGCTACGGTCGAGGCCCTGGTCAGAACGGATCAACTGCGGCGAGTGACCGACCGTGTCGGCTGCCGGGTTTGTTCATCAGCTAAGTAGGATTCCGCCCGTGGTGACGTACGAGGTCGAGCGGACAGCCGTGAACGTGCCCCTGCCCACGCCGGACAACGCGGTGACGGTGGTGCCGCCCCCGGGCGAGGGCCCGGGCTTCTGGGCCGGGGCGCCGAGCGCCGTGCTCGTCGACGGCATGTTCTACCTCGCCTACCGGCTGCGCCGCCCGGTCGGGCACGGCCGCGGGTACGCGGTGGTGATCGCCCGTTCCGACGACGGCGAGCGGTTCACCCCGATCCACACGATTCACCGGGACGCCTTCCCCGCGGAGTCGCTGGAGCGGCCGGCCCTGGTGCCCACCCCGTGGGGGAGCTGGCGGCTCTACGTGAGCTGCGCGACGCCGGACAGCCCGCACTGGTGGGTCGACGTGCTCGAGGCGGACGCGCCGGACGCCTTCGACCCCGCCACCCGGCGCACCGTGCTCCCCGGCGACCGGTTGACCGCGGTCAAGGACCCGGTCGTCGTCTGGCATGACGGCCTGTGGCATCTGTGGGCCTCCTGCCATCCGCTGGACGACCCGGCGGCCACCGACCGCATGGACAGCCGGCACGCGACCAGCCCGGACGGGCTGACCTGGACGTGGCAGGGCATGGCGCTCGCGCCCCGGCCCGGTGAGTGGGACGCCCGCGGGGTCCGGATCTCGGCCGTCCTGCTCGGCGACGCCGGTGACGTCGGCAACGGCGACGGGGGCGGTCTCGACGGCGCGGGCGCCCGGCTGGACGCCGTCGCCTACTACGACGGCCGGGCCAGCGCGGCGGAGAACTGGTCGGAGCGCACCGGCATCGCCGTCGGTGGGTTCGACGGGTTCGCGGCGGTCGGCGACACTCCGATCGCGGTCTCACCGCACGGCGGCGCGCTGCGGTATGTCAGCGTGGTGCCGCTGCCCGATGGCGGCCACCGGCTTTACTACGAGCAGGCCCGTCCCGACGGTTCGCACGAGCTGCGCACCGACCTGCACCCCCCGCGCTGACCCGGCCCCGGCCCACCAGGGCAGCGGGGTGACGCCGTGGCGGGAGGGTCTGCGCGGCTGGCTGCTCGCCGGGACGGAGCAGGCCCGCCGCCATCCCGGTCCGCACGCGCAGCCCGAACCGCACCATCCCCGCCACCACTGGTGGCGGGTCATGTGCCTGACCGGCGTCGACTACTTCTCCACGCTGGGCTACCAGCCGGGCATCGCCATCCTCGCGGCCGGCGCGGTGAGCCCGATCGCCACAGCGGTGCTCGTCGCCGTGACCCTGTTCGGGGCGCTGCCGGTCTACCGGCGGGTCGCCGGCGAGAGCCCGCGTGGTGAGGGCTCGATCGCGATCCTGGAGAAGCAGCTCTCCTGGTGGAAGGGCAAGCTGCTGGTCCTGGTGCTCCTCGGCTTCGCCTGCACCGACTTCCTGATCACGATCACCCTCTCGGCCGCGGACGCCACCGCGCACATCCTGGAGAACCCGTACGCGCCGGACCTGCTCGCCGGCCATGAGGTCGCCGTCACGCTGGTGCTCCTGGCCCTGCTCGCGGCCGTGTTCCTGCGCGGGTTCACCGAGGCGGTGGGGATCGCCGTCGTCCTGGTCGTGGTGTACCTGGCGCTGAACGTGGTCGTCATCGTGGTGTCGCTGTACAAGGTCGCCACCCATCCCTCCCTGCTCGACGACTGGCACGCGCTGCTGGTGGCCGAGCATCCCGACGCGTTCGCGCTGGTGGGCGTGGCCCTGATCGTCTTCCCGAAGCTCGCGCTGGGACTCTCCGGCTTCGAGACCGGTGTAGCGGTGATGCCGCTGATCCGCGGCGGCCCCGATAGCCCCGACGACACCGCCGACACCGCCGACACCGCCGACACCGCCGACACCGACGACACCGACGCGAACCCCGCCGGCCGGATCCGCGGCGCGCGGCGGCTGCTCACCACGGCAGCGCTGATCATGGCCGTGCTGCTGCTCACCAGCAGCCTCGCGACAACGGTCCTCATCCCCGAGCGGCTCGCGGAGCCCGGCGGCCCGGCGAACGGGCGGGCGCTGGCGTACCTGGCGCACCAGGAGCTGGGTAACGCCTTCGGCACCGCGTATGACGTCAGCACGATCGCGATCCTGTGGTTCGCCGGCGCCTCGGCGCTGGCCGGCCTGCTCAACCTCGTGCCCCGCTACCTCCCCAGGTACGGGATGGCACCGCACTGGGCCCGGGCGGTGCGCCCGCTGGTCCTGGTCTTCACCGCCATCGGCTTCGCGGTCACGATCATCTTCCGGGCGAGCGTGGACAAGCAGGGCGGCGCCTACGCCACCGGGGTGCTCGTCCTGATCACCTCGGCGTCGGTCGCTGTCACGATCTCCGCCGCGCGCCGCGGGCGGCGGCGGGCGGCCTTCGGGTTCGGCGCCATCGCCGCCGTGTTCGTCTACACGACCGTCGCGAACGTCATCGAGCGGCCGGACGGGCTCATCATCGGTTCGATCTTCATCCTGTCAATCCTGGTGATCTCCTTCCTCTCCCGGGCCGTGCGGTCCTTCGAGTTGCGGGTCACCGGCGTGCGCCTCGACGAGACGGCCACCCGGTGGGTCACCGAGGCGGCCCGTTGCGGGGCGCTGCACCTGGTCGCCAACGAGTTCGACACCGGCGACGCCGCCGAGTACGCCGACAAGGCCAGCAAGGCACACGAGGTGCTGCACGTCCCGCGCGCGGCCCGCCTGCTGTTCCTCGAGGTGGTCGTCCCGGACTCGTCGGAGTTCGAGGGGCGGCTCGACGTCTGCGGACGGGAGCGGCACGGGTACCGGATCCTGCAGCTGACCAGCAACTCCGTCCCGAACGCGATCGCGGCCCTGCTCCTGCACCTGCGCGACCTCACCGGGACCAGGCCGAACGTGTACTTCGAGTGGTCCGAGGGCAACCCGCTGCAGAATCTGGCGCGCTTCGTGTTCTTCGGAGTCGGCGAGGTCGCCTCGACGACCCGGGAGATCCTCCGCGAGGCCGAGCCCGACCCACAGCGCCGCCCGTTCGTCCACGTGGCCTGAGCGGCTCCGGCGAGGGGGTGTGGCGCTCGCCCATGGCGCCGGCCCGAGGACGGTCGACCGCCGTAGCCTCGTCCCTCGTGAGACGAGGCGGCAACGGCGACCGAGTGGAGCACGAGCGGCCTGCGGGCGGGCGGTCGGCGAGGGCGCGGACGGGGGAGGCACATCCCTCGAAGCACTCGGCGGGCGCGGGGTGGCTGCGTCCCGCGGTGTTCGGGGCGATGGACGGTCTGGTCAGTAACGTCGCGCTGATCAGCGGGTTCGCGGGCGGGGACGCCGGGCGGCCGGCGGTCGTGCTGGCCGGGCTCGCGGGCCTGGCCTCCGGGGCGTTCTCGATGGCGACCGGGGAGTACACCTCCGTCCGCTCGCAGAACGAGGCGATGCGGGCACAGATCGAGGTCGAACGGCGGGAGCTGGCGCTGTATCCGCAGGCCGAGCACGCCGAGCTGGTCGGGTTCTTCCGCGATCAGGGGGTCGACGCGCCGACCGCCGAGTCGGTGGCCCGCCAGCTGGCGCACAGCCCGGACACGGCGCTGCGCGTGCATGCCCGTAACGAGCTCGGCCTGGATGTGGACGATCTGCCGTCCCCGCTCGGCGCGGCCGGTGCGTCGTTCGGTGCGTTCGCCCTCGGCGCGCTGGTGCCGGTGGCGCCCTACCTGGCCGGGTTCGCCTCGTTCGCGATCGCGGCCGTCCTCGCCGGGCTGGGGCTGTTCGCCCTCGGGGCCGCGGTCAGCCGCTTCACCGAGCGCTCGGCGTTCTACAGCGGCGCCCGCCAGCTCCTGCTGGGCCTGGTCGCGGCTGCCGCCACCTACGGCATCGGCGTCCTGGTCGACGCCTTCATCGCCTGACGCCTCGCTGTCACACCTGACTTCGAGGCCAGCCGCAGTGGTTCCCGCCGCGGCGGCCGGTGCGCGGCGATCCAATCGCCGCGCACCGGCCGCCGCCGGCGGTCAGGAGGAGAACGCCTGCTCGAGCTCGGTGCGCAGCACCCGGCGGAGCAGCTTGCCGTTCTCGTTGAACGGCAGCTCCGAGCGGAACTGGATGTGCTCCGGGGTGCGGCTGGACCGGAGCTGGGCTCGCACGTGGCCGCGCAGCTCGTCCTCGGTGACCTCGCCGGAGGTGACGACCGCGGCCACCACCTGCTCCCCCCAGTCCCGGTGCGGGATGCCGACGACGGCGGCCTCCTCGACGGCGGGATGGGTGATGAGCACAGCCTCGATCTCGCCCGGGGACATGTTCTCCCCGCCGCGCACGATGACGTCGTCGAGCCGGCCGTGGACGTACAGGTAGCCGCCCGAGTCGAGGTGACCCTCGTCGCGGGTCGGGAACCAGCCGTCGTTCTCGATCCGCCCGATGCCCAGGTACTCGCCGGAGACCTGCCCGCCGCGGACCCAGATCTCACCGTGCTCGCCGGTGGGGACCTCCTGGCCGCCCGGGTCGCGGATCGTGACCTCCAGGCTCGGCAGCGGCTTGCCGACCGACCCCAGCCGCGCCCGTACCTCCGGGTCATCGCTGCTGATGGCGGCCTGGTGGTCGTCCGGGCCGAGGACGGCGATCGTGCTCGAGGTCTCGGTGAGCCCGTAGGCGTTCACGAACCCCACGTGCGGGAGTGCGGTGACCGCGCGCTCGATGACCGGCAGTGGCATGGGCCCGCCGCCGTAGGAGATCGACCGCAGGGACGGCAGCCCCTGGCCGTCGGCCTCGATGACGTCGAGGATGCGGCCGAGCATGGTCGGCACCACCATCGCGTGCGTGACCGACTCCGCCCGGACGAGGTCGACCCAGGCCCGGGGCTCGAAGCTCTCGAGCTGGACGACCCGACGTCCCGAGTAGGTCGACGAGCAGGACGCCGACACCCCGGCGATGTGGTATGGCGGGACGCTGACGATCGCGACCTCGTCCTCGGCGGAACCGGCGAACTCGACCGTGGAGATGACGTACTCGGTCAGGTTGCGGTGGCGCAGCACAGCGGCCTTGGGCTCGCCGGTGGTGCCGCTGGTGAACAGCAGCACGGCGATGTCCTCGGGGTCGCCGCCCCAGCCGTCGGCCTCCTTGGCCTCGGTGTCCGCGGCGATGGCGAGCAGCTCGTCCCGGGTGACCAGGTGGATGCCGTCGATGTCGCCCAGCCGCTCGGCGACGCCGGCCCCGACGACGACGGTGGCCGGCGCGGTCCGGGTGACGATCGCGCGCAGCTGCTCGTCGGCGAGCCGGTAGTTGATCGGCACGAACGGTTTGCCCGCGATCGCCGACCCGAACAGGGTCAGCGGGACGGCGGGCGAGTTCAGGTCGATCAGCCCGACCCGGTCTCCAGGCAGGGTCTGCAGCGCGGCACCGACCCGGCGCGCCTGGTGCGCGAGTTCGGCGAAGCTCAGCCCGCCGACGCGCGGACCGAGCGCGACCCGGTCGGCCAGGCCGTCCGCGGCCATCTCCAACAGCATCCCGAGGTGCATGTGCTTGTCGCCCGTCAGTCCGAGGAGGGGAGAGGCTTGGCGTCCTTCAGCGGGAGCGGGACGTCGCCGATCGACAGCGACCCGGCGCCGGCCTTGGTGCACAGCAGCTCGAGCCCGGACTCGGGGTCGGCGAACCGCTTGCCCAGCGGGGTGCCGGCGCTGAACGCCGGGTCGAGGGTGAGCCCGGTGGGTGCCTCCGCACCGACCTCGATCACCGGGTGGCCGCCGCAGCGCAGGTCGACGGCGGCCGCCGGCGGCTTGACGACGATCACCTCGGTGTCGCACACCGTGGACTTGTAACGCGTACCCGGCTTGACCAGGGTGCTCACCCGTGTGACCTCCTCGTTCGGGCATCCCACCGCACATCCGCGCGGGGGGGCCATTCTCCTCGCACCAGACTCTCAGAATCGCCGCCGAGATGCCGTGCCACCAGCCGATTGCCGGGCACGACGGCGCCGAGAGTCACCAGACGTGAGGACGGCGGCCCCCGACGGTGACGGTGGAGGGGGCCGCCTGCGAGAAGCCGGCGTCAGGGCCGGGGGAGGTGGCGTCCCGAGGGGACGGACGCGGCGGCGGCCCGGGCGCTGTCTTGGTCGGCGCCGGCGGGCTGGGAGTCGTGGGGGCCGCTCTGGGGGCACAGGTGCGCGCGTTCGAGCACCGTGGCGACGAGGTCGACGATCTCCGTGAGCGGGCGGTCCGGCTCGGCCGCCACCATCGCCTCGGGCAGTCGCTCCAGCAGGGTGAAGAACGCGATGCTGGCGACCCGCGGATCAAGCGGATGCGACCAGCGCGCCGGGCCCAGCAGGGCGGTGTAGCCGGTGTGCAGCCGTTCGCCGACGAGCCGGCGGGCCGCGTCGAGGCGTGGGTGGCACGGCCGCCGGTCGAGCCAGGCCCGTGTGACGCCCAGGTACCGCAGGTGGAACGCGACGGCGTCACCGAGCCAGCTCCGTAGCTGGGCGGGGTCGCTCCCGAGAGTCGGGCCGATCCGCCGCAGCCGGCCGTCGAGCTCGGTGATCGTCTCGATCGCCTCGTCGCTCAGCGCCACCAGCAGGTCGAGTTTCTCGTCGAAATACTTGTAGAACGTGCCGCGCGCGTAACCCGCCTCGGTGACGATGTCGTCGACCGAGCATTGGTGGTAGCCCTTTTCGGTGAAACATCTGATCCCGGCGTCGAGAAGTCGCCGAACGGTCACCGTGGCGCGGCTGCTGAGTTGCCGCAGACGGCCATCCGGCGGCAAAGCCGGCGGCGGCCCGGCCGCCGGTGCCGGTACGGACCAGAGGCGTTCTCCGGTGCTCGGCGGGCGCGGGGTGGGGATCTCCCGGCCCAGCTGGGCGAAAACACTCACGGGGGTGTGCGGGAAAAGGATGAGCTGGACCAGCACGGCGAGGTTGTCGGTCAGGTAGTCGGTGCCCATCACCGTGCCGCGGGCGGCCGGCCCGGTGCCGGGGTGTTCACGGCCGAGCGGCGCATCGGCATGGCGCGTGTAGTTACAGCTGCTCACCAGCGCGGTCAGTGTCAGCGCCGCGTCGGCGGCGGCGAGGCCGGTCACCCCCGACGAGGTCAGCCGCTGCGCGATCCGCTCCCGGTAGGCGGCCGAGAAGCGGCTGACCAGCGGCGGTATCGCGGTGCCGGGCGAACTGATGTTCGCCCACTGCACGAACATCGTCGCGTACCTGTCGTACACCCAGGCCCACTCGCCGAGCCACCAGTGCAGATTGTCGAAGCCGAGCTCGCTGGGTTCCAGCGGGCCGATGCGGCGAACCACCCGCATGAGCGCGCCGCCGCATTCCTCGAGCAGCTCGACGAAGATCTGTTCCTTGCTCTCGAAATACTGGTACAACGTGGCCCGGGACACCTCGGCGGCCTTCGCGATGTCGTCCACCGACGTGCCGTGGAAGCCCTGGGATTCGAATAGCGCCAGCGCCGTGTCGACGATGCGCGTGCGGGTGCGTGAACCGCGTGCCCCCACCACCGGACTGGTGGGGCCGTAGCTCGCCCGTCGCAGGATCTCGTTCTCGGACATCCATGTCAGAGTATGCGAACGGATCGCGATGCTTTCCGTTCCGCGGCGCGGAACGCCGTCGCCCGCCGAAAGGTGGAATTCAGTCGGCTGGTCGGCTCCCGGCTGTCTCACCGCTCCTGGCGGACGGCGGGTCGTCGCGGAGCCTGGCGCAGCTCGCCCGGCCATCGCTACGATTTCGGCCGGCTCCGCGGCCGGCTCCGCGGCCGGCTCCGCGGCCGGCTCCGCGGCCGGCTCCGCGGCCGGCGCGTCTACGGGCCTACGGGCCTGCGGATGCATGGGCCCACGGGCGCACATGGACGAGGGGGAGGCACGTGGGCGAGGCGCTGGACACGGTGCGGCGGATGCTGACCGCCTTCGACGAGGCGGACGACGTCACGCTGCGGTCACTGCTCGCCGCCGACGTCGTCATGGAGGCGCCCGGCCCGGTCCGGCTGAGCGGGCGGGACGCGGTCGCCGACTACAGCGCCCGGTTCCTCTCCGCCTTCGCCGACCTGACGGTGCAGACTCACGTCCTGGCCGAGCAGGGCGAGATGGTCGTCGAGGAGTACACGCTCGTCGCCACGCACGCCGCGACGTTCACCACACCCGCGGGTGAGGCGCTGCCGCCCACCGGGCGGCGGGTCTCGGTGCGCATCGCCGAGGTCTACCGGGTGCAGGACGGCCACATCACGGAGAACCGCTTCTACTTCGACGCGGCCCATCTGTACCACCAGCTCACCTCTGCGCCAGCTCACCCCTCTGCCCGCTCACCCTCTGCCCGCTCACCCACCGCCCGCTGAGCCGTGACGAAGTAGCCGGCGACGGGCATCTCCGCCGGGATCGGCCGGCGCAGCTCGGTCGCCACGGTGGTGGAGTCGATCTCCCGGCCGCGCCAGCCGTGGTCACCCAGCCAGGCGGGGGAGGCCCCCTCCAGGCCGCCCTTCCACAGGTCGGCGAACTCCCCCAACGGGGGGATGTTCCGGGCCTCCTCGACCATCTCCTCGGCCAGGCCCTTCGCGTCCTCCAGCGCGAGCCGGCTGCCCGGAGCCGAAAGACGGGTGACGTCGGTGAGCAGGCGTTCGGCCTCCTCCGCGGACAGGTAGACGATGATGCCTTCGGCCAGCCAGGCAGTGGGCTCGGCCGGGCGGAAGCCGGCATCGAGGATCTCATCGGCCCAGTCCTCGGTCAGGTCGGCCGACACGGCGTGACGCTCGCACCGCGGCCCGGTCTCACCCGCGGCCAGGACCTGCTCCTTGAAGGCCAGTATGTCCGGCCGGTCGACCTCGAACAGGCGCGTCCCGGCCGGCCAGGGGAGGCGGAAGGCGCGGCTGTCGAGACCGGCCGCGAGCAGCACCACCTGCCGGACGCCCGCCTCCGCGGCGGCGAGCAGCTCGTCGTCGAAGAACCTGGTTCGCACGGCCAGATAGGCGTTCATCATCTCGGCGAGTGCGCCCAGCCGGCCGCCGGCGTCGGGTGGGATCAGCGGCAGCGCGTCGCCCGCCGCGGCCACGAACGCCGGTGCCAGCCAGTCGTCGAACAGCCGGTCCGGACGCTCGCTCTCCCCGGCCCGGATCCACGCCGTGGCCAGGGCCGTCCGTCCCACGCCCTGCGGAACCTCGTTCATGACCTCGTTCATGTATCGAACGTAGTTCAGTCCTTCCGCGGGGTGCTGACGGTCGGCTCATTGTGGTATAGGTGTGGCCTTCGTCCCGGCTGGCCCGGCCCGGGTCAGAGCGGGCGCGGTGGCCATCCGGCCCGCCCGCCGCGTCCGGACGGCGGGTCCCGCGCCGGCCGCATGCACCGGCGGATCGCGGCGACAGGCCCTGCCTGCCCCGGTCTGGCCGGGCCTACGGTGGCCCAGGTACCGAGGGATCACCCCGGTACCGGACCAGAGCCGTCTCGGCGACGCCGCCCGGCGCCCCGGCGGCGACCTACGACCACGGAGGCCGTCATGACGCGGACCGACGCTCCTGCTCCGGCGACCATCGGCGCTCCGCTGGGCTCCGGTGCTGCGCAGCGCACCAGCGACCGGGGGAGCATCCCCCGGTCGGGCATCCCGCGTGACCACGCCGGCTTCGGCGTCCTGACCTTCGACATCTGCGTGCGGCTCGTCGCCGGCGAGCGGATTGGCCGGGTCGCGTTCGTCGCGGACGGCGAGATCCTGGTGCTCCCCGTGAACTACATCGTGGACGGCAACACCGTCGCGTTCCGGTCCCGGGTGGGCTCGAAGCTGTCCGCCGCCACCAACCACAGCGTCGTCGCCTTCGAGGTGGACGGCTACGACGCCACCGTCGGCGTCGGCTGGAGCGTGCTGATCAACGGGTGCGCGGAGGCCGTCCGGGAGGACGCGGAGATCGCCCGGCTCGAGGCCAGCGGGCTGGCTCCCTGGTCGGTGAACCTGGAGCGGCCGAGCTGGGTCCGCATCCACTGGGACTCGGTCTCCGGGCGGACCACCATGCGTCCGCCGACCGCCGACGAGTGCTGAGCCGCCCGCCGAGCCGCGCTCTCGGGCGGCCGCCGAGCCGGCCCCTGGGCCGTCCGTCGAGCCGGCCGCCGACCCGGCGGCGGGGACGCCGGGGCCGGCGGTGCCCCCGCGCGGCCGGTGTCCCCGTGCGGGCTGTCAGCCGCCCGCGCGCCGTCAGTCCCGCCGTCAGCCTGTGACGCTGCCGTTCGGGGACTGGCCGATGCGGTGGCAGGTGGAGATGTCCTGCTGGTAGCCGAGGTCGAACGCCTGCGCCCGCTGCATCGGCGTGCCGTGGGCGTCGGGCGCGGACGCCTCCTGGTCGAACCAGCCGCCGCGGGTGTCGCCGAGGCTGAAGAAGAGCATCGAGCCGTTGACCGCGTCGGTCGAGGTGAGCCGGCCCGCGTCGACCGCGGAGCGGGCCTGGCCACCGGCCAGGCAGTCCGCCTGGTTCTCCTCGGCCCGGGACACCGCGCCGAGGGTCCCGCCGATCCGGTCACCGCGGTGGCCCAGCTCGTGCATGATCACAAACGCCGGGTAGGACGGGCCGCCGGTCTGGTCGAGCTGGGCCATGAAGTCGGTGCTGTACGCGACCGTGTCGTCGGTCGTGCAGTAGAGGGCGTTGTCGGCGAACACCTTCGGGTCGGTGACGCCGTCCGCGCACGCGATCTTGGGAATCTCGCCGTTGCGGTAGGGGACGTAGTGCGGCTGGGTCCACGCAGCGCCCAGATGGGCGCGCCAGTAGCCGTTCACCGACCCCGGGCACTCGGCGGGCTCCGAGATCAGCGTGTCGACATCCGCCAGGGTCCCGATCTTCCCTCCGCAGGACGGGGTCTGTGCCCAGGCCGCCGAGGCACCCGTCGGAGGGATGCCCAACCAGCCCGCAAGCAGAAAGAGCGAAAGGGCGAATACGGCCGCAACGGCCTTTCTGGCGCGCACGACGGCCACCGTAGAGGTCATTTCGGCCATCTGGGGCGGGCCGGTCGACTCCGTGGCACACCCGTCGTCGCCGGGATGGCCGAAATGGGTGTGCCCGTATTTCCCGGATTACCGGTTCAGCCTGGACAACGCCGTGCGGGTGACCTTCGCCATGCGGTCCGCGGCATTGTGTGACGGTCGTCCCGTACCCGCTCCGGGAGGCACCGACGGGTCATCCGAAATCCGCTCCGGGTCGGGCTGCGACCCCGCCCGGAGCGGATTTCGTCCCGACCCGGGCTTACGTCCGGCAGGTCGCTCCGGCGCATGCGGCGAGCGTGTCCAGACGGCTGTCGAGGCGTGCGACGAGCTCGGCGTTCGCCGCCCGTCCCGCCGGGGTCGCCAGCAGGTTCGTGAGCTCGTAAGGATCGTTGGACAGGTCGTAGAGCTCGCGCTCGTGGACCACGGTCCGGTCCGTGTCGTACCAGCGCACATACGTGTACCGGTCGGTGCGCAGCCCGCTCCAGGCTGGGATGTCCAGGTAGTGGGCGACCGGGTCGGTGGCGGCCGCCACGATCGGCTGGCCGGGCACCTGCTCGGCGGCGATGCCGTCGTCACCCTGGCCGCCCGGGCCGGCGTACTGGCCCAGCAGGTCCGAGCGCCACTGCGCCGGGTCCTGTCCGCGCAGCAGCGGCGCGAGTGACATGCCGTCGACGTCCGCCGGGACGGGCACCCCGGCCAGCTCCAGGAACGTCGGCGCGATGTCGATCGCGGCGACCATGTGGTCGTCGGTTCCCCTGGTCACCCCAGGCCCGGCGACGACCAGCGGGACCCGCAGCGACTCCTCGTACGGCGCCATCTTGTGGATCAGCCGGTGCGCGCCGAGGTTGTAGCCGTTGTCCGAGGTGAAGACCAGGTAGGTGTGGTCGAGCTCGCCGGTGTCGCGCAACGTCGTGACGATGTCGCCGACCATGTCGTCGAGCGCGAGGAGCGATCCCATCCTGTTCCGGTAGTCGTTGTCGTTGATCAGGTTCACCTGGGCGCTGCGGACCCCGGCGCTCGTCCGCAGCCACGCGGGCTTGTCGCTGACGTCCGGCTCCTGGTAGTTGGGCGAGCGTGGCGCGAGATCGTCCGTGAACGGATTGTTGCTGTCGCGCGGCGCTGGCGGCAGCGGCAGGTGCGGGGCGGTCGAGGCGGTGTAGAGCATGAACGGCTCGTCCTTCGCCGCCGCCCGCTCGAGGAAGTCCACCGACTTCGCGGCGACGACGTCGGTGGAGTAGTTCGCGGGATCGGACGGGCCGCCGTAGTGCACGATCGTCCCGTTCTCGTTCAGCGCGTAGTTGTAGCCGGTGTAGAAGAAGTTGTCGACGCTGCCGTACCACTCCGTCCAGCCCGGAGGAACGTGGTCGGGCGCGTCCTCGATGCCGTTCATGTACTTGCCGACGAGCGCGGTGTTGTAGCCGCTGTCCTGCAGGTACTTCGCGAAGGTGCGCTCCTCGTTGCCGTTCGCCGCGAACGTCGCCCAGCCGCCCTCGTCGCCGCTGTTGGTGAGCACCCCGGTGTTGTGCCCGTACTTTCCGGTGAGCAGCGACCCGCGGGCCGGGCAGCAGATCGGGGTGGGCGCGAAGCTCTCGGTGAAGGTCAGGCCGGCGTCGCGGATGAGCGCGGCCGTCCTCGGCATCGCCTCCCAGTAGGGCGAGGTGGTCGCGTCGAGGTCGTCGGCGGGGATGAAGACGAAGTTGGGCCGCTGCGTGTCGGCTGCCAACGGCGTGGCCGACAGCCCGGGCGGCGTCGATGGCTCCGGGCCGCCCGCGGCGGCGAACACCGCCGCGCCGAGGGCCGCGACCAGGAGGCTGGCCGTCCCGATCCGGGCGCGTGTTCCGAGCGGCCGATGTCGTCCGGGCACAGAGCACTCCCTTTTCCGTGGTTGCGTCCGGCCGGGATTCGTGCGCACCGGCCGTGGCCGCGCCGGCGGGCGGCGGCCGGCCCATCCTGGCCGGCGCGGATTCGAGAAAGGCGAACGGAACATGTGCCCGGGATGTGAGCGCGCACAGCGTGCCCGCAACAGTTCCACGAACCGGTGAACCCGTGGACCCGTTTGGCCCGCGAATCCGCAAACTAGTTCTGTCGAGGAATTCGTGAGTCGATGCGCTCAACCCGGTACATGGCGTTCAGGCATGTGGGTCCGGCCCGCGGTGGTCCGTGGCGTACGCGTCGACGTACTCCTGGCCCGAGTGGTCGGCCAGCACCCGCATGAGCTCGTCCGTCATGGATCTGATCACCATCCGCTCGGTCAGCGCGGGGCAGCCCGGCGGCCCGTCGGCGAGCACGCGGCGGTACCGGGAGAAGTCCAGGGGACGGCCGACGATGATCTGGACCCGCCCGCGCCGCCACCGGCGCCGGCCGCGCGGGCTCACGGCCTCGGTGCCTTTCATCACCACCGGGATGACCGGTGCCCCGGTGGCGAGCGCGACCCTGGCCACCCCCGTCCGGCCCCGGTAGAGCCGGCCGTCCGGCGATCTCGTGCCCTCGGGGTAGATCCCCCACGCGCCGCCGGCATCGAGGACCCGGACCGCCACGGCGAGTGCCCCCGCCGCCGCGACGCCACCGCACCGGTCGACCGGCACCTGCCCGGCGGCCGCGAAGAACCAGCGGACCAGCCGCCCCCGCATCCCCCGCCCGGTGAAGTACTCCTGCTTCGCCAGGAACGTGATCCGTCGGGGGACGAGGCGGACGAGGAAGAACGAGTCGGCCACGGCCAGGTGGTTGCCGGCCAGGATGACCGGCCCATGCCGCGGGATGTGCTCCGCGCCGGTGACGGCCGGACGTCCCAGCAGGCCGAGCAGCGGCCCCACCACCAGCACCTTGATCAGCCAGTACGCCATGCGCCCGCGCCCTCCTGGTCCATCCGGCCGGCGGGCGGCGTCCCGCCGAGTAGACACTGTCTACCTCGGGGATGGTAGACACTGCCTACGTGACGGGTGAAGGGGCGCTGCGGCGCCGGCTGGTCGAGGTGGGCACGGCGATGCTCGACGAGGGCGGGACAGCCGCCGTCAGTCTGCGGGCGATCGCGCGGCAGGCGGGTGTCTCGCACGGCGCGCCCCGGCGGCACTTCCCCACCCACGCGGCGCTGCTCGCGGCGATCGCGGCCGAGGGGCTGGCCGATCTCGCCTCCCGTCTGGCCGGGGTCCGGGCGGCCGGCGAGGCGGCCGGAGCCTCCCCGCACGAGTGCGTCGTCGACGCCGGGTCCGCGTACGTCCGCTTCGCTCGCGAGCGGCCCGCCATGTTCGAGCTGATGTTCCGGCACGACATCCTGGTCGGGGCGGGGGAGAACCTCCGTGAGCGGAGCCTGCCGTTGTTCGACGCCTGGACCGATCTCGTCCGGGCCGCGCTGCCCGCGCCGCCCGCCGGAGCGGGCGCGGGCGCGGGCGCGGACCCGCCGGAGCAGGTGCGCAGGCGGGCACTGCTGGCGTGGACGCACCTGCACGGCATCGCCGTGCTCGCGGCCAACGAGAGCCTGGGGCTGGTCACCGCATCACCCGATCCCACCGAGCTGGTCGTCGAGGCGATCGGTGTCCACCTGTGCCCGGATGCGGGGCCGCGCTGATCCACCTGCTGCCGGTGCCGAGACTGTGGGCGAGGATGAGCGGATTCCCGACATCGCCTTCTCGACATCGCCTTCCCGACATCGCCACGGGCGATCACCGAAGCCCCGGAGTGACCAGCCGTGTCCCGACCCGCCGCCGCGCCGTTCCAGCTCGCCGTGCTCGAGGCCGTCCTCGAACGGATCACCTACGCCAACGAGGAGACCGGGTACACCGTCGCCCGCGTCGACACGGGCCGCGGCGGCGACCTGCTGACGGTCGTCGGCGCGCTGCTCGGAGCCCAGCCCGGCGAGTCGCTGCGGATGCGCGGGCGGTGGGGCTCGCATCCCCAGTACGGCCGCCAGTTCCAGGTCGAGGACTACACCACCGTCCTGCCGGCCACTGTCCAGGGCATCCAGCGGTACCTCGGATCAGGCCTGGTCAAGGGGATCGGGCCCCGGTTCGCCGAGCGCATCGTCGAGCACTTCGGCGTCGACGCGCTGGACGTCATCGAGACCGAGCCGGCGCGGCTCATCGAGGTTCCGGGTCTCGGCCCCAAGCGGACGAAGGCGATCGCCGCGGCCTGGGAGGAACAGAAGGCCATCAAGGAGGTCATGGTCTTCCTACAGGGCGTGGGCGTCTCGACCTCGCTGGCGATCAAGATCTACAAGCAGTACGGGGACGCCTCGATCGGAGTGGTGCGCACCGAGCCCTACCGGCTGGCCGCCGACGTGTGGGGCATCGGGTTCCGCACCGCGGACACCATCGCGCAAGCGGTCGGCATCCCACACGACAGCCCGCAGCGCATCAAGGCCGGGCTCGCGTTCACCCTCTCCGAGGCCACCGACAGCGGCCACTGCTTCCTGCCCGAGACCCGGCTGATCGCCGACGCCGTGCGCATTCTCGGCGTCGACACCGGCGCGGTGATCGAGGGGCTCGGCGAGCTGATCACCGAGGAGGGGGTGGTGCGCGAGGACGTCCCCGGCGAGGACCCGGAGCAGCCGGTCGCCGCGGTGTACCTCGTCCCGTTCCACCGCGCCGAGATCTCCGTCGCGGGGCAGCTGCTGCGCCTGCTGCGGGCCGACGAGGACCGCCTCGCCGCGTTCGCCGCCGTCGACTGGGAGAAGGCGCTCGGCTGGCTGCACACCCGTACCGGGACCGAGCTGGCGGCGGCGCAGCGCGAGGCGGTCACCCTCGCTCTCACCTCCCGGGTGGCGGTGCTGACCGGCGGGCCCGGCTGCGGGAAGAGCTTCACGGTGCGCTCGGTCGTCGAGCTGGCCCGCGCCCGGCGGGCGAAGGTCGTCCTCACCGCCCCGACCGGACGGGCCGCCAAGCGGCTCGCCGAGCTGACCGGCCACGAGGCGTCGACGGTGCACCGGCTGCTCGAGCTGCGCCCCGGCGGCGACGCGGCCTACGACCGGGACCGCCCGCTCGACGCCGACCTCGTCGTGGTGGACGAGGCGTCCATGGTCGACCTGCTGCTGATGAACAAGCTGGTCAAGGCCGTCCCGCCGGGCGGGCACCTGCTGCTGGTGGGCGACGTCGACCAGCTTCCCTCCGTCGGCGCCGGGCAGGTGCTGCGTGATCTGCTCGCGTCCGGCACGCCGATCCCGCACGTGCGGCTGACCCAGGTGTTCCGCCAGGCCAGCGAGTCGGGCGTGGTGACCAACGCGCACCGCATCAACCGCGGGGACCATCCGCTGGTGCGCGGCCTGGACGACTTCTTCCTCTTCGTCGCCGAGGAGGCCGAGGACGCCGCCCGGATCACCGCGGAGGTGGTGGCGCGGCGGATCCCGGCCAAGTTCGGCCTCGACCCGCGGCGCGACATCCAGGTGCTCGCGCCGATGCACCGCGGCCCGGCCGGCGCCGGGGCGCTCAACATCGCGCTGCAGGAAGCACTCACGCCGAGCCTGCCGGACCGCCCCGAGCGCCGCTTCGGCGGCCGGGTGTTCCGGGTCGGCGACAAGGTCACCCAGGTGCGCAACAACTACGACAAGGGCGCGAACGGGGTGTTCAACGGGACGCTCGGGGTAGTCACCGCGCTCGACAACGACAACCAGACCCTGACCGTCCGCACCGACGAGGACGAGGACGTCGACTACGAGTTCACCGAGCTCGACGAGCTGACCCACGCCTACGCGGTGACTATCCACCGTTCGCAGGGCAGCGAGTACCCGGCCGTGGTCATCCCGCTGACGACCAGCGCATGGATGATGCTGCAGCGCAACCTGCTGTACACGGCGGTGACGCGGGCGAAGAAGCTGGTGGTCCTGGTCGGCTCGCGCCGGGCCATCGGGCAGGCGGTCCGCTCGGCCGGCCACGGGCAGCGCCACACCGCGCTCGCGCACCGCCTGCAGTCCGCCGGGCGCTCCGGATAGCTTCCGGGGCTCGCGTTCCGTGGTTCGTGGTTCGTGGTTGAAGCACACAATCCGCGTCCGCTGGATGCTCCGGGTATTTCGGCCCGGTCTCGGTGTCTCTGCGGTGCCCGTCCGGCACGGGCTGCTACAGTTTTCGCCAGGTCCTGAGCGCCAGCGTCAAGCCCCGGCTTGCTGGCCGGCAACCCTCCTCCGCGGTGGGGTGCCCCGGGTGTGACCAGGCCCGCGGCGAACCCGCCGTCGGCAAGTGCGGACCCCCTCTGGGTCCACCGGGGCCCAAGGAGGCTTCGTCGTGTCCCTTTCGTATGCCACCACGTCTCCCGACGTTGATCGGGAAGGGCCCGCCGTCGGCGCGCTGCTCGACGTGGTGGGGGCCGGCATCCCCGTTCCGCTCGCCGACGGACGCGAGGTCCCGTACGCCAATCTCGACCAGGCCGCCAGCGCCCCCTGCCTGCGCGGGGTCGCCGAGCACGTCGAGCGCGTCCTGCCGTACTCGGCGAGCGTGCACCGCGGAACCGGCTACTCCTCCGCGGTCTGCACCGCGCTCTACGAGGGGGCCCGCGCCGCCGTGCGCACGTTCGTCGGCGGCCGCCCGGACGACGTCGTGATCTTCACCCGGAACACCACCGACTCGGTGAACCTGCTCGCCCGCTGCCTCCCGCCGCAGCCGCCCGACCCGCCGCAGCCGCCCGACCCGGCGCGGACGTCCGACCCGGGCCACGCCGAGCCCGGCGGGGTTGTCGTGTTCGACCTGGAGCATCACGCGAACCTTCTCCCGTGGCGGTCCCGGCCGGGCTGCCGGTGGGTGCCCGCCGCGCCCACCCGCGCCGACACGCTGCGCGCGCTCGCCACCGCCCTGGACACGGCACCGACCTCGCTCGTCGCGGTGACCGGCGCGTCCAACGTCACCGGCGAGGTGCCGCCGCTCGCCGAGATCGTCCGGCTGGCGCGCGCGGCCGGCGCGCGGGTCTTCGTGGACGGCGCCCAGCTCGTCCCGCACCGTCGGGTCGACATGGCCGCGCTCGGCATCGACTACCTCGCGTTCTCCGGGCACAAGCTGTACGCGCCGTTCGGCGCCGGCGTGCTCGTCGGACGTCCGGACTGGCTGGCGGCGGCCCCGCCCTATCTCGCCGGCGGGGGCGCCGTGCGTGAGGTGACCAACTCCGCCGTGGCCTGGGCGGACGGCCCGGCCCGGCACGAGGCCGGCAGCCCCAACCTCCTCGGCGCGACGGCGATCGCGGCCGCCTGCCGGCTGCTGGGCGCGCTCGCCCCCCGCGACCTGCACCAGCACGAGGACCTGCTGCGCCGCCGCCTGGTGGACGGGCTGCGCGCGATCGAGGGAGTCACCATCCACTCCCTGTGGGCCGACGGAGACGATCCCGCCGCTGGCGAGGCCGCCGGAGGCGAGGGCCCGGACGGGATCCTGGCCACGGGGCCCGTCGGGGTCGTCACCTTCTCGGTCGCCGGGCGCGATCCCGGGTTCGTCGCCGCCGTCCTCTCCGCCGAGCACGGCGTCGGGGTACGCGCCGGACGCTTCTGCGCGCATCCGCTGCTGGGGCGGCTCGGAGCCGAGGGCGGCGCGATCCGCGCGAGTGTCGGCATCAGCTCGACGAGTGCCGACGTCGACAGGCTGCTGGCAGGGCTGGCGGAGCTCGTCGGCCGCGGGCCGCGCCAGCAGTACCGCGACCTGGGCGACGGAGGCTGGGCTCCGGCATCGGACGGTCGCGCGCTGCCGCCCTGGGTCGCCGAGCACATGGCGGCCGGTCACGTCCGCGGTCGTGTGCCCGCGCCGGGCCACGCGCACGACAGCGCCGGCCTGCCCGCGTACTCCAGCCCCTGCGGGACCTGAGCCGGCACGGGCGCGGATGTTCTCGTCATGGTGCGGACTCGCGGATGTCCGTCGTCCGGGCCCGGTTGCCCGCGTACGCTTCGCACGGGGCACTGTCGCGCAGGGAGGTGGCGGGCTTGGCGATGATCGCCGGAACGGCGGCCGCGGGTGGCGGTGTCGCTCCGACACGGGCTGCCGGCTACCGGCCCGAGAGCGCCGGCCCGCCTGCGGAGCCGGTCGCGCCGCCGCTGCGCAGGCTGATCGGTGGGGTGCTGCGCCGTCTCCGTCAGGCGCAGGGCCGCACGTTGCGGGACGTCGCCGAGGCCGCGCAGGTCTCCATGCCCTACCTCTCGGAGGTGGAACGCGGTCGCAAGGAGGCCTCCTCGGAGGTACTGGCCGCGATCTGCCGGGCGCTCAACATCAGACTGGTCGACCTCCTCGCCGAGGTGATGGCCGAGCTGGTCCGCTACGAGCCGCTGCCGCTGACGACCGCCACCCCCACCGCCTCTCCTGGGGCCCGGGGAGCGACGGCCGCGGCCGACCTGGATGTCGTCGCGGGAACGCCGGCCACGGCGCACGCGGCCACGGCGCACGTGATGACGGTCCATCCGTCCGCGACGCTCGGTTCCGCGGCGCTCGGTTCCGTGGCGCTCGGCGGGCCGGATGCCGGAGTCGGTGCGGTGCGCGCCTTGGTGAGCGTCCATCTCGTTGTCGCCCGGCGTGGCCGGGCGGTCCGCCGGGTTCCGGGCCACCGCCGTCGAGGGGCCACGATCCGGCTCGCCGCCCGACCGGGTCCGGGGCGTCCGCCGGCCCACCCGGGTGCTCTCGTGCGCCGCCGTTCGTGCTGGGCCGTCCAGTCGGTCGGTGCGCTCCCCGCGACGCGCGGGGCGGTGGGGACGACGGCGCACGCTCAGCGCGTCCGCTGACCTGAGCCCGCCGCGGCTCTCCGCCCCGACGATCGCCCGCCGTGTGTCTCCGCCCGGCGTCCACCCAACTGCCCCGCGGCGCCGGTCGGGCTGGCTCGGCCGGCGCCGCGGGGCTCAGGCCGGCACGCGGCGGACCTTTCTGCTGGCGACGACCTCGTCCACGATCCCGTACTGCCGCGCCTGCTCGGCGGTGAGGATCGTGTCGCGTTCGACGTCCTGTCGGATCTCGTGTTCGGCCCGCCCGGTGTGCTCGACGAGCATCCGCTCCATCAACGCGCGCAGCCGCAGCACCTCCCGGGCCTGGATCTCCAGGTCGCTCGACTGGCCCTCGCCCTGCGCCGAGGGCTGGTGGATCATGATCCGGCTGTTCGGCAGCGCGACGCGCTTCCCCGGAGCGCCCGCGGCGAGCAGGACCGCCGCCGCGGACGCGGCCTGGCCCATGCACACCGTGGCCACCTCGGGCCGCACGAAGCAGATCGTGTCGTAGATCGCGGTGAGCGCGGTGAGCGATCCGCCGGGCGAGTTGATGTAGATCGAGATGTCCCGGTCGGGATCCTCACCCTCCAGGAAGAGGAGCTGCGCCATCACGTCGTTGGCGGAGGTGTCGTCGATCTGCGTGCCGAGGAAGATGATCCGTTCACGGAGCAGCTTCGAGTACGGGTCCATCGAGTATTCGCCGCGGGGGGTGCGCTCGACGACGTTCGGCAGCACGTACCGCGCGGACGCGGCCATCGGGGCCGGGGTCATCGGAGGGCCACCCGGCTGTCACCGCCACCGGCTGCCCGGCTGTTCGCGTCCGGGGTGACCTGGTCGACCCGAGTGATCACCCGGTCGACCAGGCCGTAGTCCCGGGCCTCCTCGGCGGTGAACCAGCGGTCACGGTCGGAATCCGCCTCGATCCGCTCGACGGGCTGTCCGGTGTGCTCGGCGATGCGTTCCTGGATCAGCCGCTTGGTGAACAGGAGCTGCTCCGCCTGGATCGCGATGTCGGTCGCGGTCCCGCCGATCCCACCGGACGGCTGGTGCATCATCACCCGGGAATGGGGCAGTGCGAACCGCTTTCCGGGCGCCCCGGAGGAGAGCAGGAACTGACCCATCGACCCGGCGAATCCCAGTGCGACGGTCGCCACGTCGTTCGCGATGTACTGCATTGTGTCGTAGATGGCCATTCCCGCGCTGACCGACCCACCCGGCGAATTGATGTACAGGTGAATGTCCGCGGACGGATCGTCACTGGCGAGAAGAAGCAGCTTCGCGCAGATCGCGTTGGCGATGGTGTCCTCGACCACCGAGCCGAGGAAGACGATCCGGTTCTGGAGGAGCCGGTGGAACACCTGGTCCTCGAACGGGCCGGCCGCCGTCCCCGGGGCCTCGCCGTACTGGCCGGCGCCGATGCCGGTGCCGGTGCGTGGGCGGTGTGACCGGCTGTGTCGCGGCTGATACAGGGCATTCATGGTGCGCGTGACCTCCCGCCGGCCCGACGGGGTGTGGGGATCGAACGAAGTGGCCGGCCAGGCCAGCGTCGCCGAGAAACGGGCCGTCGGACGGCCGGTCTGCCCGTGGCAGATCTGCCCACGGCAGAGCGCCGGAGCGGGCGCCGGGGATCCGAGGCGCTCGTGCCCGGCGGCCGCCCGCCACCTGGCAAAGGCGCCCTGGGGACGCTCGATCGCAGGACGCCCGATCGGCCGGGACGGCCCTGCCTAGAAGGCGTCCGGATCGATGTCGAAGCGCAGCCGGGCCCGGGCGGTGTCGTCGTGCAGCGTGACCATGAAGTCCTCGGCGACGCGGACCTGCTCCTGCAGCGAGGCCAGCTTCTCCTCGGCGAGGCTGACCCAGGTCGCCAGCCGCTCCTGGAGCTCCTCGCGCCGCTCGCGGGCGAGGCCCTCCCGGTCGATCTCCTCGCGCAGGCCGAGTAGCGCCCGCATCTCCTCGAGGGTGAAACCCAGCGGCTTCATCTTCTTGATGAGAAGGAAACGATCCAGAGCGTCGTCGTCGTAGAGCGGATAGCCGCCGGGGCTCTCCCCGACGGCCACGAGCAGGCCGGCTTCCTCGTAGAAGCGGACCGTCCGCAGGGAGAGCGCGACCAGGGTGGCGACCTCTCCGATCTCGTAGACGCCGCGGCGGGCTGAGGAAGAGGTGATGTTGCCTGTCGTGGACAATTCGACCCTTACGTCGGTATCACGGGCGAGGTGACGGTGGCGCGAGCGGAACCGTGCCGGCTGGGCGGATCTCGGTGCGACACTCCCGTAGGCGGGTTCGTGACCAGCATATTGCGGACGGGCGGCGGCCCGCGTACGCGGCGGCGTTCGCGGTGGTCCGCCCGCGGCGTGGCTCAGTGCCGGGGCGGTTCACCGCTCCGGGTGGTCGGGCCGCTCCTCCGAGCGTGACCGTTCGACGTCGCCGTGCAGGCCGACGACGAAGTCCTCGGCGACGCCGGCCTGCTCACGCAGCGTCGCCAGTTTCTCTTCGGCCAGGGCGACCCAGGTCCGCAGCCGCTCGCGCAGCTCGGCCCGCCGCTCGGGGGTCAGCTCCGGGTCGGCCAGCTCGTCGCGGACGGCGAGCAGCGACCGCATCTCGTCCAGGGTGAAACCGAGCGGCTTCATCTTCCGGATGACGAGGAGCCGGCTGACGGCGTCGTCGTTATAAAGACGGAATCCGCCGGGCGTCCGGCCGGCCGGTACCAGAAGCCCGGCCTCCTCGTAGTAGCGCACCGTTCGCAGCGACAATCCCACCCGCTCGGCCACCTCTCCGATCTGGAGGGTGTTGCGTCGGATCAGGCTGGGGAGGGATTCGTCCCTGCGCATCGTCGACAAAGCTACCCTTACGTCAGGGTCGGGAACCGTGGGCCGCGGCGCGAACCGGTGGCCGAACGGGGTGACTCCCGAACACGTCTGCATAGACTGTGCCATTGGTACGGAGCACTGTACGACGTCGTAGACCGGGGCGGAAATCGGCCCGACAGGCGATGCCCGCGCCCGGCGCCGGCGTCGGGGGAGGGTCTACCCGCGCTGCAGGGTCATCGCTCCTACGCGGATCGTGACGGTCCGGTGTCCGTGCGGGCGGGCCGGGTGGCTCCTGAGTAAAGGCGCGCCGGCGCCCCACCGGTCGATTGCCAGGTGATCGCCGGCTCATTGTCGGGCTAAGTCGCTTTCCCGTCGGGTCATACCGGTGATTGTCGTCCTGCCGACATCGGACGCACGCTGACGATGTGGCGGGCATGACGCACTGGGATGTACAGGTGGGTGTCGGCACCCGAACGCGCGCGCGATCGGTCAGACTCGACATGTCGGCGCCGGAGGTCTCCACCGGCGCCGACACCGCGCGGACGGCCCGACCGGCGGCGGCCGGCGCGGCGCGCCCGCCGTCGGCGACGAGTGGAGGTAGGCGGCAGCCGTGAGCATCACCAACGAGGCGGTCGGGCGGGTTCTCGCGGCGTACCTGACCGCCCATCCCGGTGACCGCGAGCGGTTGGGACCGCTTGTCCGGGCGTCGGCGGCCCCGGCCCGGGGGTCGGCCCGGCTGACCTCGCGCCGGACGCTGCCCGGCCACGTGACCTGCTCGACGGTCGCGGTGAACGACGAAGGCCGCATTCTGCAGATCCATCACCGGGCGTCGGGCCTCTGGCTCCAGCCGGGAGGCCACATAGAGGACCGCGACGGCTCGCTGTTCGGTGCGGCGCTGCGGGAGCTGGCCGAGGAGACCGGGATCGGCCGCCGCCGCGTCAGCGCGATCAGCGAGCAGCCGGTGGACGTCGACATCCACTGGGTGTCCGCGAGTGCCGCCCGCGGCGAGCCGGAGCACCTGCACTACGACTTCCGCTTCCTGGTCGAGATCCGCGGCTCCGGGCTCGCACCGGTCGAGACGGGCCTCGATCCCGATGATCCGGAGACGACGCGGCCGCTGTCCGCCCCTCCGCTCGCCGTGCCCGTGGCCACAGGCGGCCCCGCCGGGCGGACGGCCTCGTCCCCCGGGGTGGGCGCGTCCGGGCCCGTGCCGCCGGGGGTGGCGGGGACGAAGGTGCCGGGGCCGTCGGCGGCCCCGCCGGGTGCCCACGGAGCGGCTGGGGCAGCATGCATGCCGATGCCGGGCACGGCGCAGGGAACGGCGGCCGGAGTGCCGGCGGGGGTGATTCTGCAGGTTGAGGAGGTTGCCGGCGCCCGCTGGGCCGAGGTGTCGGCGCTCGGCGGCCGGCTGGCGCGCCGCGTGGCGGCCGCGCTGGTCGACCCGGGCGCCAGATGCCGATGATCGTTGCCGTACGGGCCGTTCGTCCCGAACGGGTGTAAGCACCGGCACGGTCCGGCCCCGCGCTTCGCCGTTCCTCCGATCCCGGGGCACGATCTTCTGAGACCGGCGGTCGGGCCCTGCCCAGGCGGGACGAGGCCCAGGGGTGAACACTTGGACGCGCGACGTCGCGTGCATGACCCCGGACGGCGTCGCACGGTGCCGGTCGAGGCGCACGGTGCCGGTCGAAACGGGGGGAGTCGGGCGGATGGAGATTCCGCGGAGGTTGGGGCCGTTCCTGCTCACCCACCGCATCGGGGCCGGTGGCATGGGCACGGTCTACTACGGAACGCTCGACGGGCCCGCCGGGCGGCCCGCGGCGGTGAAGGTCATCCGCGCGGAGTACGCCGATGACCCTGAGTTCCGCGCGCGTTTCCGACGGGAGATCGAGGTCGTCTCCCGGGTCGCCGGCGCGTGCACCGCGCGCGTCCTGGCCGCCGACCCGGACGGCGACCCGCCCTACCTCGCCACCGAGTACCTCGCCGGCCCGAACCTGGCCGAGTACGTCCGCCAGCACGGCCCGCTTGTCGGGGAGACGCTGCGGACCCTGGCCGTCGGGCTGGCCGAGGCGCTCGTCGCGATCCACGACGCCGGTGTCGTCCATCGCGATCTGAAGCCGTCGAACGTGCTGCTCACCCGGGAAGGGCCGCGGGTGGTCGACTTCGGGATCGCCCAGGCCGCCGACACCGTGTCGCTCACCGGCGCCGGCTCCTCCGTCGGCAGCCCCGCCTACATGAGCCCGGAGCAGATCAGGGGCGGGGGCAGCGATCCGGCGATGGACGTGTTCGCCTGGGGCTGCACGGTCGCGTACGCGGCCACCGGGCGTTCGCCGTTCGGCGGCGGCCCGGCCGACGCGGTGCTGTTCCGGGTACGGCACGATCCGGCCAACCTGGACGGGGTTCCGGGCCGGCTGTACGCGCTGCTCGCCCGGTCGCTGGCGAAGAACGCCAAGGCGCGGCCGGACATCCACACGCTGTTCCGGGAGATCCTCGCCCTGTCGGACGTCGGCGCCGCGGTCAGCAGCGAGGCGCAGGACACCGACCTGACGGCGTTGGTCAACCAGGTGATCGCCGAGGGCTGGCTGTCCGTCGAGCATCTGGACCCCCGGATCCTCGACCTGGACGTGCGGGACGTGAACCCGTTGCCGATCGTCAGGGCGGCGGCCGGCGGCTACGCCGCCTACGCCCGCTCGGATGCCGGCGGGCCCCGCAATCTGGCCGGTGCCCGTGACCCAGTTGGGTCAGGCAACTCTCCTGGGCCCAACAACTCGGCTCGGCCCGGCAGCCCACCTCGGCCCGGCCATCCGGCTGGGGTCGGCAACCCGGCTGGGGTCGGCGGTCCGGCGGTGCCGGTTGCTCCGGGGACGTCGGCCGCGCATGTCGTGCCGTTGCCGCGAGCGGAGTCCCCGACCCTGCGCCGGTCCGGACCCGTGCGCCCCGGCGGGCCCGGTCCGGCCGGGCCCCGGCGAGGTCCGGGGCAGCCGAGCGCGCCCAATCAGCAGAGCGGGCCCAACGAGCGGAGCACGCCCAATCAGGGGAGTACGGCCGGGCAGTCGAGCTGGCCAGATCAGCCGAGCGCGGCCAGGCGACAGAGCACGCCCAGGCGACAGAGCATGCCCGGGCAGCAGAGCATGCCCGGGCAGCAGTGGGCGGCCGGGCAGCGCGGCGCGGCCGGAAGGCGGATTCCTTCCAACTATCCCGTTTCCCCCGCCGCGCCCGCCGCACCCGCTCCGGCTGCGCCGCCGGGCCCACCGGAGCCAACCGCGGCACGGGGGCCGGTCCATCCGCCGTCCTCGGCCGGCGTGCCGGCCGTCTCCCGCCGGGAACGCCGTCGGCGGGAGCGGGAGCAGGAACGGAGGGCGTCGATCCGACGGGCCGCGGCCTGGGTCTGCGACCCGCGCTGGATCGTCGTCCTCGCCGTCCTGGCGGCGCTGGTGCTGGTCGGTATCGCGATGGTCAACATTCGTTGATCCCGGTGCCCTCGCCCGGCGGACGGGCGCTGGCCACCGGGCCCCGGCTCGCCGGCCGCCGCGCCGGGTATCGCTCACCCGGGTTCCAGGAGCCCGGCGAGGCCCAGCTGGCCGGGCGTCGCTCCGCCGGGCCGGGCCCGGGCGGGCATTGCCCGGCGGGGAACCGCTCGTGCGGCACGGGTTCACCCGGGAGCCGCTCGTTCGGCAGCCGCTCGCGCGGGAGTCGCTCGTTTCGGATGCGCTCCGCCGGCTCGGGCCGGCCGGCGTTCGCGGGCGCCGGCCGCTGGTCGGCGGGGTGCGTCGGCCCGCTCCGCCGCGCGCCGCGGACCATGGCGGTGCGCACCGCGGCGCCGCGCATCTGGACCGTGCCGAGCACCATCTCGTCCACGGGGACGGTGAGACCCTGCTCGACCAGGGCCGATGCCGTCGCGCTGTCGCCCGCGCGCAGCACGTCCCGCACCCGCTCGAGGATTCCGCGCAGGGTCGCGATCTGCTGGGCGCAGCTGGGTGCCCCGAGCTCGGGAAGCCACTCCGGCCACGGATGCGCTGTAATCTCGTCGTCGGGCACGCCCAGTTCGCGTGCGAGCGCGAGCTGTGAGATCCGGTCGGGGGTTACGCCTCGATTCTCCCAGCGCCAGATCTTCTGCCGCTGAGCGGCCATGCTCGCGACGCCGAGCTCGCGGGCGCGGACGGCGACGATGCGTGCCACAGCTTCGTAGGACCAGCCGTGTAGGGCGCGAAGCCGCCGCAGCGGGTGACTGGGCTGGGCCGTCGATTCCGTGAGGGAAAGGGGATGTTCGGTCGGTATGACGAACAATCGTCTCACCTTTTCTTCTGTGCCCCCGCCCTCCAATCGCGCTACGCGGTGCGCTGCCGCCGCTGAACTGCCGCACCTGGTCGTCCCCGACAAACGACAGGTGCGCGGCGGGCCGCGGTCGACGGCACCGGCCGGGCCCAGACAGGAATCGCCCCGGTGGCCGTCGACGAGCGACTTAAAACAACGGACACACAATACCATCCGCGATCACGGCCGGATTCGTTGTTTCCCTCGCGTTGCCCTCCATCCGCACCAGGTTCGCTCCGTCCCCGCACTGCTCCGGGCAGCGCGGCGCCGGACCGTCGGGGGTCTGCGCCATCATCTGCGGCTGTGAGTGCTGAGGTTCTTGCCCCGCCCGGCTTCGCCGCACGTTTTCGTCGGCCGTACGCGGTGGTGGACGTCGAGACCACGGGCCTGTCCCCGACGAGGGACAGGGTGCTGTCGGTAGCGGTCGTCCTGACCGCCGCCGACGGCACCGTCGAACACCGCTGGTCAACCCTCCTGGATCCCGGATGTGATCCCGGCCCCGTCCATATTCACGGTCTGACCAGGCAGCGCCTGGCCGGGAGCCCGACGTTCGCCGCCGTCGCCGACGAGGTCGCCGGCCTGCTCGCCGGGCGGGTGCTCGTCGCGCACAACGCGGCCTTCGACTGGCGGATGCTAGCCGGCGAGGCCATGCGGATCGGGACGACGATCCCGGTCGAGTGGCGGCTGTGCACGCTGACGTTGGCCAGTCGGCTCGGCCTGGAGCTGCCGAGCCTGCGCCTGGCCTCGCTCGCCGCGTACTGGGGCGTCGTCCAGCGGCGGGCCCATGACGCGCAGGATGACGCCGAGGTGCTGGCGGCCTTGTTGCCCCGCATCCTGCAACGTGCCGCCGACCAGTACCTGGAGCTGCCGCTCACGCGCTGCGGCGTCGACCACGACGGCGTCACGGTGCGCCCGCCGCGCTTCGCCGCCGCGGGCCGCACGCCGCCGTGCCGTTATCGAAACCCCGGGCGGCTCGATCCCGGTGCGGCGCTGGTCCAGGGAATGCGCGTCGCTTTCAGCGGCCCCACGCGGACGGAACGCGGCGAGCTCGTCGGCCGGGCGGTCGCCGCAGGCCTGCATGTGACGGAAACCGTGAGTCGGCGCACAAGTCTTCTGGTGACCAATGACGCTCGCGGCGTGACCCGGAAGGTCCGCACCGCCGCGTTGTTGAACACACCCGTACGAGGAGAGGAAGATTTCCTGGAATTGCTCGCGGCCGTTCGCCCAGGAATTCTCGTCCCGGCTGCCGCACCCGTTCGCCGTGACCGCCGGCCGCGGCGCCCGACCCCGGACGCGTGACGGCCGGGCGAGTCCGTGGACTCGCCCGGCCGTCACCGTGGGGGCTGCTCGGTCGGCGGTGGAGGTCAGTGCCGAACGGAGGTGCGGCCCCGGCTGTGCACCGCACGCCAGACCAGCAGGGCGACGATGGCGCCGATGATCGAACCGATGATCCCGGACGGCTGCAGCGCGCCCTCGCTCAGGTCGTGCCCGAACAGCACGTAGCCGAGGAGACCACCGATGAAGGACCCGACAATGCCGAGCAGAACGGTTCCCGGGATTCCCATCGGGTCGCGCCCGGGGACGACCAGCCTCGCCACGGCGCCCGCGATGAGACCGAGAACGATCATGCTGATGATGAACCAGAGCACGTTGACCGCCTTCGTTGTGAGGTGAAACCCGTTACCGGGGTGCCGTCGCGCACATTTCTGGCGTGAAGTGCATCCGTCGAGAATTGCGCCCGGGTGATTTGCCGACCGGAGGTGCTTTTTCGCCCTACGCCGTCAAAAGTTTGATACCCGGCGCCCTGGGCGACAAACACGCGCTAACACGCGAATGTGGTCCTCGCCCGACAGGCCGTCCGGACGGGGGTGGGGAAGCCTGGCGGGACGCCGGCTGGGTCCGCCGGCGGACGCCGTCCGCCGGGCCGGGCGTCCGCCAGGCGCTCGGCGGGGGTTCAGCCGTGTCCCTGGGTGACGAGGCGCGGGGGCGGTGGCACTCCGCCGGCCTGCGCTCCCGGCTTCTCGAGCCGGCGGAGCAGGTCCTCGGCCCACCGCACGACACCCGGCAGGTTCACGCCGTGGGCCCGCCAGCCGTCCGGCGTGGGCTGCCGGTCACCGGTGGGGGAGTCCAGGGCTTCCCGTCGCGCGTGGCCGGGACATGGGCCGTCACCGGCCAGGCCCTCGTCCGCGGTGGGTTCGCACAGGTGGGGAACCAGCTCGGTCAGCCCGCGTCGCAGCAGGGCCGTCGCCCCGCGGGTGTTGCCGCGGGCCGCGTGGACCAGCCCGACCACGACCTGTGTCAGGCCCCGCCACAGGCCTCGCTCGGCCGCCGGAGCGGCCTTCCACGCTTGTTCGAGGACCTCGTGTGCCTGGAAGTACAGACCGGCGTCCAGCAGGTCCTGCGCGGCTCTCAGCGCCGCGCGCGGTGACGCGGGGAGGTCGTCCGGCAACGGTGGGACCCCGGCGGCTCCGTGGGGGAGAGGCCGGCCGAGCGCGTCGCGGGGCCGCGCCGTCGGCCGGAGGCGCCGCGCCGCGCCGGGGGGCGGGCCGGCTGTCACCCCGGCATCGCGATCAGGACGGCGATCAGCACCGCCAGTACCAGCGCCAGCACGGCGAGGGCCCAAACCCGGGCCGGCGTAAGGCTGGCTCGCCAGCGCGGATCCGATCCGCTGGCACTGTCGGCGCGGACGTCGCCGCCGGTGCCGTCACCGGCGTCGCCTGCGGTGCGGACCGTGCCGGCGGTGTCGACGGCACCGCCGGTACTGCCTGGGCCGGGAGTGCTGACCGGGTCTGTGGGGTCGGTGGGGCTGGCGGTGCTGATTGGGCTGGTGACGGGACTGAGGTCGGCGGCGGCGGTGGTGGTGGTGTCCTGATCTTTGGTGAGGACGTCGGTGGACGCCTCGCCGGCGACCGGGCCGGCCATCGGGGGACCGGCCGCCGCCGGGTCGGTACCGCTGTCCTGACTGGCCTCCGGATCCGCCGTGGGCTGGACCGCTGTGGGCTCGGCCGCCGTGGGCTGGTCCGGGGTCCGCTGGTCGTCGGCGTGATCACCGGGCCCGTCACCGGCCACCGCCGGTGACGGGCTGTCCAGGATGACCTCGAGGCCGTGATCGTCGCCGGTTGGGTCGGGGCGCCGGTTCGTCCCGGAGGTCCGGGACGGCGTGCTCGGTCCGGTGGCGGCCGCCTGGACCTCGTCGTCGAGGAACGTCGGGATGCCGGCCCGGGTGAGCCAGTTGGGGCCGCGGGCGCGGGCCATCGCCCCGGCCAGGCTGAGCGCGAACGAGCGGGCGGTCTGCGGCCGGCGGTCCGGATCCTTGGCGAGTGCCTGCTCGACGACCCGGGCAACGGGCTCGGGGATCCCGGCCAGCGGGCGTGGCGTGACGGTGAGGTGGTGGCGGGCCCACGCGTCGCTGGTCGCGGGCCGGACGAGGAAGAGCGGTCGGCGGGCCAACAGCTCGTACAGGACGACCCCGAGCCCGTAGACGTCGGTCGCGGGGCTCAGTGGGCTCAGCGTGAACTGTTCGGGAGCCATGTAGCGCGGGGTGCCGATCGCCGAGCCCGGCGGACCGCCCGGACCATTGACACCGCCCAGCCCGCCGACGCTGCCCAGCCCCCCCGTACCGCCCGGAGCACCTGTACCGCCCAGAGCACCCACACCCCACAGGGCACCGGGACCAGGCGCCCTCGGCGTCACCCGCAGCGTGTGGGCGATGCCGAAGTCCGTCAGCTTCGGCACTCCCTGCGCGGTGAACAGGATGTTCTCGGGCTTGATGTCGCGATGGAGGATGTCCCGGGCGTGCACGTGCTCCAGGGCCGCCGCGGTGACGAGCGCCATGGCGCAGGCGGCCTCCAGCGAGAGGCCGGTGGTCGCCCGCACCCGCAGACTGCCACCGTCGAGGAGTTCCATGACGATCAGGGCCAGGTCCGCGTGGGCGGTGTAGCGGTACACGCGGACGAGGTGCGGATGGTCCAGGCCGGCCAGAAGGAGCGCCTCGGACTCGGCGTCGAGCGCGACGGCTGAGGCGGGCCGCAGGACGCCGGTCACGCCGAAGGTGGCGTCCTCGTCGGCAGCGAGCGGCATGACCTTCACCGCGACGCGGCGGTGTGCGTCGTCCTGGGCGGCCAGCACGACGCCGGAGGATCCGCGGCCGAGCTCCGCCGCGAGAGCATAGCCGGGCAGGGCCGCCGCGACGACGTCCCGATCGACGATCATCTCGCCGCCCCGCTCCGCGCCGCCGTGTTCCGGGTGGCCCCGCTTCGCGTCGCCCGGTCCCGTGCCGTCCCGTTCCGCGTGACCCGTGCGAACTGGTTCCGCGCGGTCCCTTTCGTCGTCGTCTCTTTCTGCGCGGCCCGGTCCGGCGTGCTGTCCCCGCACGGGCCGTTCCAGGCCGCTGCCCGCCTTCTGGTCACCGGTGTGGGCCTCCCCCGAGGAATACGGGCCCGCGCGCCGCTCGGCTGGCGCCGCCTACCCCCGGCGTGTGCGCGGGCGCGCGGCGGGGCAGTGGCCGTCGCAGTGGCCGGGATCGGGCGATACTAGGCCTGATCAGCCTATTCTGCGTGTGTTCTGGCAGTGGCGGCACCCGCGGTGCGGCGGCTGTCCTAAATGCCCGACACCGCGCGTGGGTCGTGGTTCGACACTCCGAACGGGTGGGAGCCGTGCGTTCCGAACGGGTGGGGGCCTCACCCTGAGGTGCGCCGTCCATAGCTGGACCGTCCGAACGCTCGCGCGGGGATCCGGAGCAACCCGGGGGAGGACGAACCTCCGATCGCGCTGAACCGGCGTCCAGCCCGACCGGGGGTGATCCGGTGCCGGTCCGACCCATTGCGGGGTCATCGTATGCCCAGCTAACCTAAAGGACATGTTCAACTACTTTAGGTGAGTGATTTGTCGCGGAGTCCAGTGGACGTCGCCGGTTGCTGATCGGATCGGCAGCTCCCGGTCACGACGGTGTGTGGTGGTGAACGGCCGAGCGGGACACATTCCCGGCCAGGGACACTGGACACATGTCCGCCACTCTCGTCGCCACCGATCTGACCGTGCTGCGGGGCGGCGCCGTCGTCCTCGAAGGGGTGTCCCTGACCGTCGCCCCCGGTGATCGCCTCGGTGTGGTCGGGCCGAACGGCGTCGGCAAGTCGACGCTGCTGCGGGCACTGGCCGGCCTGGTACGGCTCGACGGTGGGCGGGTCGAGCTCTCGCCGCCCACCGCCGCGGTCGGGCTGCTGTCCCAGGAGCCCGACCGGCGCCAGGACGAGACACTGCGCGAGTACCTCGCCCGGCGCACCGGCGTCGCGGCGGCCCAGCAGGCGCTGGACGCCGCGACCGAGGACCTGACGGCCGGCGTCGCCGGCGCGGACGACGGGTACAGCCTGGCGCTGGAGCGATGGCTGGCGATCGGCGCCGCCGACCTTGACGTCCGCGCCGAGCAGGTAATCGCCGATCTCGGGCTGCCCGCCGCGGCGCTGGACCGCCCGACGGCGACGCTGTCCGGCGGCCAGGCCGCGCGCGGCTCGCTCGCGAGCATCCTGCTGTCCCGCTTCGACATCACCCTGCTCGACGAGCCGACCAACGACCTGGACTTCGACGGTCTGGAGCGGCTCGAGCGGTACGTCGAGCAGATGTCGGGCGCGCTGGTGGTGGTCAGCCACGACCGGGAGTTCCTCGACCGGTCCATCGACGCCGTCGCCGAGATCGACCAGCATCAGCACGGCGTCACCCGGTACGCCGGCGGCTGGGACGCCTACCTGGAGGCCCGGGGCCTGGCCCGGCGCCAGGCCCGCGAGCGCTTCGAGCGTTACGCCGACCGGCGGGCCGGGCTGGTGGAGCAGGTCCAGCGCCAGCGTGAGCAGTCGGTGCGCGGGGCCGTCCGGGCGAAGCGCCGGTCGCCGGACTCGGACCGCTCGGCGCGCGGCGCGCGGATCGAGGCCGCCACCAAGAGCGCCGGACGGGTCCGCACTCTGCAGACCCAGCTCGACCGGATGGAGCGCGGCGACGAAGCGGTGGTCGAGCCGCGCAAGGAATGGCAGCTGCGCATGTCGATCGCCGCCGCCCCCCGGTCGGGCGATGTGGTGGCCACGCTGGACGGTGCCGTCGTCGAGCGGTCCGGGTTCCAGCTCGGCCCGGTCGACCTCACGGTCGCCTGGGCGGACCGGATCGTGATCACCGGCCGCAACGGCGGCGGGAAGAGCACGCTGCTGGCCGCGCTGCTCGGCCGCCAGCCGCTGACCGCCGGCCGGCACTCGCTCGGCTCCGGCGTGCTCCTCGGCGAGGTCGACCAGGCGCGCACCCACTTCCGCGGCGAGTCGACGGCGGCCGACGTCGCCGAGGCAGCGACCGGTTCCTCCCCGGCCGACGTCCGGACGCTGTTCGCGAAGTTCGGGCTGGGCCCAGACCAGATGACCAGGCCCGCCTCGTCCCTGTCGCCCGGCGAGCGGACCAGGGCGGCGCTCGCGCTCCTGCAGGGCGCCGGAGTGAACTGCCTGGTCCTCGACGAACCGACGAACCACCTCGACCTGCCCGCGATCGAGCAGCTTGAGCAGGCCGTCGAGGGGTTCGAGGGGACGCTGCTGCTGGTCACCCACGATCGGCGGCTGCTGGAGGCCGTGCGGGTGACCCGGCGCCTGAGCGTGGATGCCGGGCAGGTCACCGAGGCCCCCGCGTGACACCGGCGGGGCGGGTATTTTCGGGCGGAGCACGCCAGCCGCGCAAGCCGGGCATCATGCCGCCGGGCATCAGGATGTCGGGTACCGGGAGGTCGTCGCCATGAGCGGTGTGGAGCTGCTCGCCGTGGCGCTGGTGATGGCGGTCGGTGTCGTCGGTGTGGTCGTGCCGGTGATGCCCGGCCTGCTCCTCGTCTGGGGCGCCGGCGTGTGGTGGACGATCGCGGACGGCGGCGGCGCGGGCCGCTGGGCGGTGCTCGCGGTCATGAGCGCACTGTTCGTCGCCGGCGCGCTGGCCAAGTACGTGCTGCCGGGCCGGGCCGCGTCGGCCGCTGGCGCGCCGTTCTCGACGATGCTCATCGGCGCGGTCTGCGCCGTCATCGGCTTCTTCGTGGTGCCGGTTCTCGGCCTGCTCGTCGGCGGGCTCGCGGGCATCTACCTCGCGGAGCTCACCCGCCTGCGCGACGCCCGGCGAGCCACCGCCTCGACCTGGGTCGCTGTCGTCGCCTTCGGTGTCGGGCTGCTCGTCGAGCTCGGTGCGGCCGTCGCGATGGCCGCGACCTGGGGCGTCGGCGAGCTCGTCAGCTGAACCCGTAGTCATCCGGGCCGGGTGCGCGGCGTGGGGAAGCCCGGCTCCGGAGGAAAGGGAAGTGCGCCGGGGAACTGTGGTCGCGATGGCGGAAAGTGGCGTGTCGCGAGTCATTCTATTCCCCGGCGCTGTCGTCCGATGGTCGTGTGAGGCGCCCGGATAAGTGGTTCAGTCGGCGGTTCGTCTGATCACCACTCCCAGTCCCAGTCCCAGTCATCCTTCTTCCGGTGGTCGTCCTTCCAGTCATCCTTCTTCCGGTGGTCGTCCTTCCAGTCATCCTTCTTCCGGTGGTCGTCCTTTCGCCACTCGTCCTTATCCCACCTGTCGTGCTTCCGGCAGTCCTTGTCCTCCCAGTCCTTCTTCCTCCAGTCCTTGTCGTCCCAGCGCTGCTCGTGGTGGCATCTTTTGTCGCCCCAGTCGGTGAAGGCCTGCGCGGCGCCGGCACCCGGGCCGAGGCCCAGGGTCACGGCGGCGGCGCCGGTGGCGACCAGCGCGAGGATCCTACGTGGCGCGGACTTTCCCATCATTCCCCCATTGCCGGTATCGGCGTGCGGCTGCCCCGCACCCAAAAAAGGGTCTCGCCACCCGGCGATCCTCCTAAACAAAGAATCTAGGTGCCGTGAAATTATGGAGATTTGAACACGGCTGATTCCGGGTCGTGTCGGTGGCGGTGGAATCAGCCGCCGTGTTGCCGCGAATGGGTTTTCGTGGCGGTGGTCGGCATTCCGGCGGGCGTTGTCGGGCAGCTGGGTGTCGGGGTCGGGTGCGGCTCTGGTGCCGCGCTATCGATCACCACCGGTGCCCGCCGCCGGAGGGCAGGCCGATCTCGCCCCGCGCGACGGTTACCGGGCTCGCGGGCGGGGCCGACGGCCCGCATCCGGCCCTGTCCCGGTGTCAGCCCTGACGGGCGACGCCGGTCAGCCGCGGGCGGTCGTCGCGACCTGGCGCACGGCGGGCAGGACGTCGCGGGCGAACGCCTCGATCGTCTCGGGCGTCGCGAAGTCGGTGAACTGCAGGTAGAAACGCTCGACGCCAAGGGCCGCCAGCTCACCGAAGTGCTCGGCGAGCGTGTCCGGGGTCCCGACTACCAACCCGCCCCAGTTCCCGAAACGCTTCCGGGCCACCGCCGTGACGTCGTCCAGCTCCGCGCCGCTCGCCGCGAAACCGACCGGGTGCTGGGTCGACAGCCGCGCGCCGCCGGCGAGGGGACGCAGCTCGGCGAGGTCGCGCAGCCCGTAGGTCGGGCAGTTCCACCAGTCGGCGTGCCGGGCGACCATGGGCATTGTCAGCTTCCGGCCGGCACCGCCCAGCAGCAGCGGGATCCGCCCGTTGACCGGCACCGGGTGCTGCAATGCCCCGCGTAGGGTGAAGAAGCGGCCCTCGTGCGTCACCTCCTCGCCGCCGAACAGGGCGCCGAGCACCTCCAGGTACTCGGCGAGCCGGGCGGCGCGGGTCGGGTTGTCCTCGACCGGCAGGCCGAACCGCTCGAGCTCGGCCGGCGTGGAACCCCAGCCCAGGCCCAGCTCGAAGCGCCCGCCGGAGAGATGGTCCAGGCTGACGGCCTCCTTCGCGAGCACCGCCGGATGGCGGAACGACGCGCACAGCACCAGATGGCCGACCCGCAGCCGGCTGGTGGCCGCCAGCGCGGCCGTCGCGGTCGTCATCGCGTCGAAGCTGTCGCCGGCGGGCAGCCCCGGCGGTGCCAGGTGATCCATGAACGCGACACCGTCGAACCCGGCCGCCTCCGCCGCCCGCACCCGGTCCAGCAGCCGGGGGAAGTCCATCCGCAGCTGGGGGAGGAACAGCCAGGCCTCGGGCAGCCCCCGGGCCGGGGCCGCTGGGGCCGGGACTGTCGACGTCGATGCTGCCGGGGCGGTCGGGTCACCGGAGACCATGGGTAACAACCTGGCAGAACGTGGCGCGACTCACCACCGGAGCCCCACACCGGGGATCCGGGCTCAGACCGAGGTCGGGCTGAGCGGCCATCCGGGCAGGTTGCGCACCGCCATCCAGGCCAGCGCCGCGCCGGCGAGCCCGTACGCCAGCGGACGTGGCAGCGGCGCGGGGTGACCACGGTCGAACGCGCGGGCCTGCCGGACAACGAGGGCGACCAGCAGCGGGGAGCACACCAGGAGGAACAGGTTGTCGCGGGCGGCCGCGGCCGGCATGCCGTGCAGCAGGTCGTAGGTGAGGCGCAGCCCACCGCAGGCCGGGCAGTCCAGCCCGGTGACCGCCCGGACCGGGCACCGCGGCATCACGGACGACGGGTCATGCGGGTCGGTGCCGGCCAGGTAGCCGACCCCGGCGAGCAGGCAGCAGCCGGCACCCGCCAGCACCAGCCGCCGCCGGACGCGAGAGGCCCACGGTCCGGTCGTGGCCATGCCGTTCCCTCTCGCCTCCGGTCGGCGGGCGCCGGCCCGCGCGGCGGTCAGTCCCGCAGCGGACGGCCGTACTGGTCGCGGACGTTGCCCGTGAGTATCATCACGCCGTCCACCAGCGCCCAGACGCCCAGGCCGCCGCAGGTGAGGAGCTGGGCCACCGCGATGCCCGTGCTGCCGAGGTAGAAGCGTCCGACGCCGAAACAGCCGGCGAAGATCTGTAGCAGACCGGCGACGATCTTCTGCTTGTCCGAGTAGGGCTCACCGGTGATCGGGTGCCGGCCGAAGGGCGCGGACTGGTCGAAACCACCCGGCCCGTAGCCGCCGGGGTACCCGGGCGGCGGCCCGTACCCGGGCGCGTAGCCCGGCGGGGGCGGGTATCCCGGCGGCGGGCCGTAGCCGGGTTCCGGCTGGCCAGAGGGGAACCCGCCGGTCGGGGGCCCGTAGCCGGGGTCGGGCTGGCCGGGCGGGTATCCGCCGGGTGGCGGTCCGTAGCCGGTGTTCTTCGAGAGGTCCGGACCGGGTTGGCCCTGGCCGGGATAGCCCTCGCCGTAGCTGGGCGGCTGTCCTGGCGTGGTCATCGGCGTTCTCCATCCGGATACCGGCGCTCGGGTTGGCACGCCCGGGCGATGTTGTGGCTTCCGGAAGATACAGCTCGGCGGAATCGCCGGACCGGCCAGCCTTGCGTCGGATGGCGGACATCCCGGGCGGGGCTCGACGGTGAAGGAAGGCGGGGCGCGACGGCTCAGCCGATGGTGACCATGCGATTCCCCTGGGGAGTTCCCGGCTCCCCAGGGGACGCGGCGGCGGCGGGCGCCGGTGGAGCGCGACCCGCGCCCGGGTGGCCGTGCGCAGCGCAGGTCCGGGCCACCGGACGCGGCGTGCGTGGTTCCACTGTGCCGCCCGGGACCGCCCGCCGCATCGTGCCGCTCGGCGCGCCGACACCGGTCCAACGCCTGTCCGGTACCGGCCGAACGCCGGTGCGCCCGTCCCACCGCTGCTGGCTAGCCGCTCGTGCGGGCGCCTCCACGCCGGCCGGCCGAGCCCCCCCGCGCCGGTGGGCCGCCGTGGTCCGCCCGCCCACCGGGCACCCGGCGCTCCGCCTTCGGCCCGACGGGCAGCACCGTCACACGGCTCAGGCTCGACGTCAGCCGCCACACCCTCCCGTACCCGTGCCGCGCGCGGAGGTGGTGGTCGAGGTCGCCGGTGGTTGGGAAGACGGCGGTGCACCCCAGGTCGTCGCGTGGGCACTGATACAGCGTCATGGCTGGTCCTCCTACCGGGTGATCGGTCGTTGTTGGACCTGAAACCGGCCGGCAACACGCAGCTTCGACGCTACGTCCCCGCCCCGGCGACCGCATGCCGCGCGGGGCAGACTGGAGACATGGCAAACGCGCCCCATGATCCCACTGACGCCCTCGCCGCCGCGGCCGCGGGGGACCCACTCGCGGCGAGGACAGGGCGGCCGGCCGTCCCGTCCGCCGCCGAGTCCGAGGTCGTGGATCTGTGTCGGGACCTGCTGCGCTTCGAGTCGGTGAACCGCGGGAACGGCGACGGCCACGAGCGGCCCATCGCCGAGTACGTGGCCACCAGGCTGGCCGAGGTCGGGCTGGAGCCGGTGCTGCTCGAGTCCGCGCCCGGCCGCACGAGCGTGGTGACCAGGGTGGAGGGCACCGACCCGTCCCGCTCCCCGCTGCTCATCCACGGCCACCTGGACGTCGTGCCCGCCGACCCGTCCGAGTGGCGCGTGCACCCCTTCTCGGGCGAGGAGGCCGACGGCTGCCTGTGGGGGCGCGGCGCCATTGACATGAAGGACATGGACGCGATGACGCTCGCCGTCGTGCGCGACATGGTCCGGTCGGGCCGGCGTCCGCCCCGTGATCTCGTCGTCGCCTTCGTCGCGGACGAGGAGGCCGGCGGCACCCTCGGCGCGCGGTGGCTGGTGGACAACCATCCCGACCACTTCGCCGACTGCACCGAGGCGATCAGCGAGGTCGGCGGGTTCTCCTACACCGTCTCGGACGACCTGCGGCTGTACCTGATCGAGACGGCGCAGAAGGGCATCGCCTGGATGAAGCTGACCGTCGCCGGCCGGGCCGGCCACGGGTCGATGATCAGCGAGGACAATGCGGTGACCAAGCTGTGCGAGGCGGTCGCCCGGCTCGGTCGGCACCAGTTCCCGATCGTGGTGACCCCGACCGTGCGCGTCTTTCTCGACTCGATCGGCGAGGCGCTGGGCATCGAGCTCCCCGCGGACGACCTGGAGACCACGATCGCGAAGCTCGGCCCGATCGCGCGCATGATCGGGGCGACGATCCGCAACACGGCGAACCCCACGCAGCTCGCCGCCGGACACAAGGTCAACGTGATCCCCGGCGAGGCTGTGGCCTACGTCGACGGGCGCTACCTGCCTGGGCAGGAGGAGGAGTTCCTGCGCCAGGTCGACGAGCTGCTCGGGCCGGAGGTCCGGCGTGAGTGGGTGGTGAACGACCAGGCGCTGGAGACCGGGTTCGACGGCCCACTGGTGGACGCGATGGCCTCGGCGCTGCGCGCGGAGGACCCGGCCGCCCGGGCCGTCCCGTACATGCTCTCGGGCGGTACCGACGCGAAGTCGTTCTCCCGGCTCGGCATCCGCTGCTTCGGGTTCTCCCCGCTGCTGCTCCCGCCGGACCTCGACTTCGCCGGCATGTTCCACGGCGTGGACGAGCGGGTGCCCGTCGACGCCCTGCGGTTCGGGGTCCGCGTCCTGGACCGTTTCCTCGCCGCCTCCTGATGGGAGCTGACCCGCGCCGGCGTGCGAACCGCTCTGCCAGGCGAACCAGCCCGGCTGGCGAACCGGCCTGGCCCACGAACCGGCCCGGACCTGATGGTCCGGGCCGGTTCGTGGGCCGCGCGCACGGGCCGGGAGGTCAGGCGGTGCGGACGGGGGATGCGGACGGGCCGTGCGGTCGGGGTGGACCCCGGGATCAGGCGGTGCCGGTGGAGGCGCTGCCCGACGCGGCGCCGTCCGGACCGAGATGGGCCGACTCGGCGCCCGGCGCCGGGTTGCCGGCCGGCGCCTTGCGGGCCTTCGGAACGGCGCCAGGCTGCCCCGCCGGCCGGGTCGCCGCCGAGGGGCCTCGGGAGGCCCAGTCGTCGGGCAGCGTCGGCATGAAGCCCTCGCCCAGCCGTTGCAGTGCTGACCGGGCGAAGATCTGCTGCGTGGTCACCGTCCGCTCGGAGCGGCCCCGGCCGATGAAGCTGACCGTCCAGTGCAGCAGGGTCGTCACCCGGTGCTTGAACCCGATGATGTAGACGAGGTGCACGGCGAGCCACATCAGCCAGGCGACGAACCCGCTGAGCTGGACGCCCTTGATGCTGGCCACGGCGCTGAAGCGCGAGATCGTGGCCATGCTGCCCTTGTCCTTGTACTCGAAGTTCCGCATCGGCGGGCCACCGCGCAGCCGGGTGCTGATCGTCTTCGCGGCGTACTTGCCGCCCTGGATCGCGACCTGGGCCACACCGGGCAGCCGGTCGAGGGTGGCCATGTCACCGACGACGAACACCTCGGGGTGCCCGGGCAGCGTCAGGTCGGGCTGCACCTGGATGCGGCCCGCCCGGTCGAGGACCGCGCCGGACTGCTCGGCGAGCTGCTTGCCGAGCGGGCTGGCCGCGACCCCGGCGGCCCAGATCTTGCAGACCGACTCGATCCGGCGGCGCGTGCCGTCGGAGTCCTCGACGTCGATGCCGCGGGAGTCGACGTTGACGACCCTGGCCCCGAGCTGGATCTCGACGCCGAGCTTCTCCAGCTTGGAAGTGGCCTTGGCGGCCAGCTTCTCGCCGAACGTGCCGAGCACCGACGGGGCGGCGTCGAGGAGGATGATCCGCGCCTTCGTCGTGTCGATGCGCCGGAAGTCCTGCCGAAGCGTGCGGTGCGACAGCTCGGCGATCTGCCCGGCCATCTCCACACCGGTCGGCCCGGCGCCGACGACCACGAACGTCATGTAACGCGCGGCGTCGGCCGGATCGGGTGTCGTCTCGGCCACCTCGAACGCGCCGAAGATGCGCCCGCGCAGCTCCAGCGCGTCATCGATGCTCTTCATACCGGGTGCGTGCTCGGCGAAGTGGTCGTTGCCGAAATAGGACTGACCGGCGCCGGCCGCGACGATGAGACTGTCATAGTGCTGTACGTCCGTGCGCCCGAGCAGGTTGGACGTCACGGACTTCGTCGCGAGGTCAATGGACACGACCTCGCCGAGTTCCACCTTCACGTTCTCCTGGCGGCGCAGTACCTCACGCGTGGTCGGGGCGATCTCCCCCTCGGACAGGATGCCCGTCGCGACCTGGTACAGCAGCGGTTGGAACAGGTGATGTGTGGTCTTCGCGACGACAGTCACCTCGACGGGCTCGCGCCGCAGGGCCTGCGCGGCGAACAACCCGCCGAAACCCGAGCCGATGATCACGACCCGGTGCTTTTGGTGTTCGTCGCTCGTAGCGGTCACAATCGCTCCCCACGTGCCGATGGGTGTCTGACGGAAGTGGTGCACGGTCCGTCCGCCTCTCCATCTTCCGCCGTGAAGCCGGGGGGAGATCGTGTTGATACTCACGTCACGACGCGCGGCCTTCCGGACGGCCGGCGGCACACTCGTCCTGAAGTGTTGTGTCTATCCGGGCCGGGCTGGTGGCCGACGGCGTCAGGCAGGCCTTTCCGGACAGCCAACGGTGAGCATCAGGTCGGGAGATATCCCGGCAGACCGCCCGGACGGCGCCGCCGGCGTAGCACCACTCGGCGGGTCCCATCGGGGTAGATGCGGGAGCGCTCGAGCTCCCAGTCCCCGAACTCGGCGTGCAGGGTGAGGATCGCGACCGCGGTCCGGCGGTCGGTGCCCGGCGGCATCGTCAGCCGCTGGTACTCGAGCTCCCTGTCGGCCAAGGCACATGCACCTCCTGGTCGCCGGCCCGGTGTGCCGGCCGCCCTGCCGCCCCCGCGCGGCTTCGTCCGGCGGCCGTCATCCGGCCGCCAGCCGGCTCGCGCGGGCGCGGACCTGTCCCGCGAACCCGCGCCCACCTTGGCGAACGACGGGTGTCCCGTGGGGAAACCTTGGCGTAACGGCTCATCGAGCACAAGCCATCATCAGCCGCGGGCCCGGCTTGGACGAGGCGGAACCGGTCAGGGAACGCGGGAACGGTCAGGGAACATAGGACAGCGTGAACGCCAGTGTCGCGTACACGGTCATCGCCGCGGTCGAGACGGTGATCACCAGCATCCACACCTCGCGCCGTGCCGTCACCAGCGCGGCGACGAGCAGGAACGGGAAAGCCCCGTACAGGTATCGCTCCGATGAGTCGAGGTTGCTGCCCGTCAGCACCGCGGCGAGCACCAGGGCCGACCACACGGAGTAGGACACCGGCAGGGCACGGGCCATGACGACCAGCGCGACGAGCGCCAGCAGCAGCCAGGGAACGTGCAGCGCGGTGCCGAGCTCGCCGTGCAGGGCGCCCTTTGCCGCGTCGATGACGGTCAGCAGCGGATTGGCCGTGCTGCCGTGGCGGGCCGCGTCCCGCTGCATGGTCAACGGAGCGAGGCCGTCGCCGTGGATGGCCGCCGACCACAGCAGGTAGATCCCCGCCCCGGCCACGGGCGCGGCGACCGCGCACAGCCGCGCAAGCGCCTCCCGTGCGGCGGCGCGTGGTGCCGACGGGGCACCGAGGTCTTCCGGCTCAGCCGGACCGAGGCGGTCCGGCTGCGGGGCACCAAGGCGGTTCGGCTGCGGGGCACCAAGGCGGTTCGGCTGCGGGGCACCAAGGCGGTTCGGTGGTGGGGCGCCGAGACGCCGGGCCAGGGGTAGCGGCAGCCCCCGCGCGGCCTCGATCGCGACGGGGACGGCGAGAAGCAGGCCCAGCGGCCGGCACAGGCCGCCGAGCAGGCCGGCGACCACCGCCAGCTCCCAGCGCCGCGTCCGCGCGCCCAGGAACGCCGTGACGGCCAGCAGCCCCGCCAGGGCCTCCGCGTAGCCCATCACCAGGACGAACGCCGGGGGGGCCAGCGCGGAGATCCAGATCACCCGTCGCACCGTGTCGTCGTCGAACCCCTCGACCCGCGCGATGCCGACCAGAGCGAGGGCGAACACGACAGCGATCAGGTTCACCAGGGCGAGCAGCACCTGGCCGCCGTGGCCGCCCAGGCCGGGCAGGGCGGTGAAGAGCCGGACCAGCAGGGGGAGCAGCGGGAAGAAACGGCGGCTCTCGGCGCCGGCTGCGTCGTAGCCGTTGTCGGCGATGTTGAGGTACCAGCCGGCGTCCCAGCCGAGCAGGTCGGTGGTGTCCAGCGTGGCCCCGTTGTCACCGGCGACGGTGTCCGCGACGAACCTGGTCAGCGCCAGCGCCGCGCCCACCACGGCCCGCGCCGCGATCCAGGCGATGAGCACGTCCCGCAGGTACCAGCGCTGCGCCCAGGCCATGGCCGCCTGGGCCCGGGTCGGCGTGCCCGCGGATATCGCCGGCCGGCCGTCGGTGGCGCCGGCCGGGCCGCGCGCGGACCTGCGCCGGCTGCCGCGGGCGTAGAGGCGTTCCTGGAGCGGGCCGGTTCGCCCGACCGGATCGCGGGCCGGCCCCGTAGCAGTCTCGAGCGGCTCCGGGGCTGCTGCGGTCGGTGCCGGTGCCGGTGCCGCTGTCGGTGTCAGCGGTGTCGGAGCCGACGGCTCGGACGGCTCCGACGGCCGCGGGGACCACCGGTCAGGCGTCCATCGGTCAGGGGCCCATGAGTCCGGTACCCATGCCGTCGCCTGTGTGCCCGGTCCCAGCGGGTCCAGTGCCTGCGGGTCCAGTGCCTGCGGGTCCAGTGCCTGCGGGTCCAGTGCCTGCGGGTGTGGTGCCGGCGGAGCTGCCGCCCACGGACTCGCTGTCCACGGACTCGCCGCTGGCTCGTCCGCGATCGGCGGTCCCGCGGACGCCGGCTCCGGCGACTGGCCCGGCTCCGGCGAGGCGGGGGTCGGCGCCGACGGGGTGGGCAGGTGCAGCGCCGGGTAGCTGGGACGTCCCGGCTCGAACCAGGAGCTCCCGGAGGTCGGCGCCTCCGCCCGGTGCGCCGGCGGCGCCGCCGGCGGGACGGAGTGCGCGGGCGGCGCGGGCGGCGAGAACGGCGCGGAGTACGCAGGCGGTGCGGGGTGCGTGGGCGGCGCGGTGGGCTCGGCGGGCCGTGTGGGTTCCGCCGCGCCGGACGAGGCCTCGTACGCCGGCCCGGCGAGGTAGACCGGGCCGATGCGGGGGCCGTCACCGCTCCCGGCGGGCCCGGCCGGCCCCGGTGACGGCCCTGGCGGGAGCACGGCGGGCAACGCCGCCGGGCTCCCCTCCGGGTGCGGCGGGCCAGCGGCGTCCGCCTCGCCCGGAGCGGGCTCGCGCCGGCCCGGATCCGGTCGACGTCCGCCCGGGTGCCAGCCGCGCGGGGTGGTCACGACGCCCGGAACCGCAGCAGGGCGTAGTTCTCGTAGACCCGTGCCGGCAGACCCTGCTCCATCACCTCGTCGGCCACCGGCCGCTGCGTCTGCAGCGTCGCCCGGACCTGGGTGCACAGCACCTCGTAGGTCCGGTAGGCGCCGGAGCCGGCCATGAACACGGTGTTCGTCCCGGCCTCCGCGATCGCCCGCTGGGCGATCGCCACGCCGTTGGCGGACTCGTTGCGCTCCTCGTAGTCGACCCAGTCGACCCGGTCCGGGGCGGCGTAGGTCGGCACCACGTACACCTTGAGCCAGGACGGCACGGTGCGCGCGAGGCCCGGCCCCAGCTGGTCCGGGCACACCAGCAGGATGTCGCCCGGCCTGGACAGCCGGGTGAGGACGGCCGCGGCCTCGCCGGCCTGGGACCGTTCCCGCCGCACGTCGCTCGTCCCGGCGATGACACCGACGAGCGCCGCGACCGCGACCACGCCGTGGAACACCCGGCGGTCGGCCAGCATTGTCGCGCCCAGTCCCACCACGAGCAGGAACGGGACGAACGCCGTCGCGGTGTACCGGTCGGCCCACGCGTTGCCCACCAGCTTGCCGGCCGCCACGGCGACGATCAGCGTCCCGGTGGCCAGGAAGAACAGCGTGCGGCCCGGCTCGAGGCCCTTCAGGTCGAGCAGGACGAACCGCCCGCCCAGTGGACGGCCGGCGATCCCGGCGGCGACCAGGCCGGTGATCAGGAACAGCAACAGCCGGCCGAGTGTGGTCGGCCCACCGGCCCACTGCCCGTACGCGTGGCTGACGGCGGCGAAGCTCGCCGGCTCGCCCCAGGGCGTCCCGGTGTGGGCGAGCTGGGAGCGGAAGTTCGGCAGCCACGGAGCGAACACCAGGCCGCCGGCGATGATCCCGATGATCCCGGCGAGCGGGCCGCGGGGGTGCCAGGTGGGCACGGCCCGGCGTGCGCCGCCGGCGGCGTCGGCGAGCAGCTCGGGCGCGGCCGTGGGCTGCTCGGATGCGCCAGCCGGCGTCGGCGCCGGCCCGCCCGGACGGCGCCCGCCGCGCGAGTGCGCCCCGGAACGCCCGGCGCGACCGCGGCGGGCGGCGCGCGCCGCCGCCACCCGCGGCCGGACGAAGACGAGCCCGACCAGCCACGCACCCACGGTCATCAGCAGGTAGAGGCACCAGTAGTGCGTCAGGGCCAGGCATCCCGACGCCACGGCCAGCAGCACCACGTTCTTCACCGACGGCACCCGCAGCACCCGCTCCAGGGCCAGCCCGCCGAGCGCCGTGAGCAGCACGATCAGGCTGTACATCCGGGTCTCGGTGCCGAAGTACAGCGCGAACGGCGAGGTGAGGTACAGCACCACCGCGACCTTCGCGCCGCGGTCACCGACGAGCCGGCGTCCGAGATAGAACACCGGCACCGCGGAGCCCAGGTTGATGACGGCGGACATCCCGCGCACCGACGCGGTGCCGTCGCCGAAGACGCTGATCCACAGGTGCAGCAGGATGTAGTAGAGGGGCGGCGAGCCGTCCTGGAGGAGGCCGTCCCACATGGTGGGCGCCGCACCCGACAGCGGCAGGCGGGCGATCGCCACGCTCTGTGCCTCGTCGAGCCACAGCGGCTGGCGTGCGATGAAGCGCACCACCACCGCCGCAGCGATGATCAGCACCAGCGCGCCCCGGAAGATCCGGTGCTCGCGGTCGGGTCGAGCTCCGACCCTGTCGACCGGCTCGGGGGTGTGTTCCGCCGGCCGCACCGCGACGTCGGTCACGGTCAGTCCCTTCGGTACCGGGGGCACGACTGCGACGGCGAGGCCCGCGGGTGCGGACGCCCGGCGCGTGTTCGCGCCCGTTGCTGCAGGTGAACGCGGACACGTCCACGGGTGAAGCCTGGTCTTGACCGGTCCCGCGGCGGCCGCGCCGGCCGGGCCGGGACCACACGCTCCGGGACGCTCGGGGACGGAGCGCTGTCGGGACGGCATGCTCCTGGAACAGTGCACTGTCTGGGACGACCCGCTCCGGATCCGTGGAGTCGGGGACCGCGCGGCCACTGCCTCCGCCGCCCGCCCGTTCCGCGCCGGGTGGGAGTGGGATGGGCGGACGGGACGGAGGGTCGCGACGCGGAGCGGGACGGGCGGGCGGGCGGCGGGTGTCAGGGCCGGGAGGCCGGCCCCGCTACGACCGGCCCGGGGAGGAGACCTCCTCGTGGTAGTCCTCCTCGACGTTGACCTCCCACACGTCGTGGCTCTTCCCGTCGATGATGTTCTCGACGGTGAGCATCGCGGTGAGCATCGAGTGGTCCTGGTTGTTGTAGCGGTGCATTCCGTTACGGCCGACGGGGTGGACGTTGGGAGCGTAGTCCTCGAGCCAGCCGCGGATGATGTCGACGTTCTTCTTGTAGTCCATGTCGTAGTACGGGTACGCCTTGGGCATCCGCACGACATAGCCGCCCTCGACCTGGTCCGCCTGGACGAGGCCCAGCTTGGCCAGCTCCTTGGTGCCGAGCGCGATCAGCTCCTCGTCCGAGGAGTTCCACATCTCGTCGCCCTCGAAGACGAAGTACTCCAGGCCGAGACAGGTCCGGCCGTCCTTCACCAGGAACGGCGACCAGGACGCGAAGTTCTGGATGCGGCCGACCTTGACGTCCGGAGCGTGGATGTAGATCCAGTTGTCTGGGAATCCGGCCGGTTTGGGAACGACCAGCGCGACGGTGAGGAAGTCGCGGTACTTCAGGGCGTTCGCGGCGGCCAGGACGCGCGCCGGGACCGGCGGGTCCATCACGCGCACCAGCGACGAGAACGACATCGAGGAGATGAAGTGGTCGCCGGTGTACTGGTACTCGGTGCCTAGGTCATCCCGGGACGACTCCGGCGCGCCGGCGCCCGGCCCGTAGCCGCCAGTGACCACTGTCGTGACACCGGTCGCGCGCCCGTTCTCGTGATGGATCTTGCGGACCTTCTCCTCGAAGACGATCCGACCGCCCTGCTTGACGATCTTGTCCGCGGCCGTCTCCCACATCATTCCCGGCCCGAACTTCGGGTACTGGAACTCCTCGATGAGGGAGGTGATGTCCTTCTGGTTCCGCTTGGGCAGCACCGCGTTGGTGATGGCGTTCATCAGAGAGAGGCTCTTGATCCGCTGGGCGGCCCAGTCGGACGGCATCTCGCTGACCTTCACACCCCAGAGCTTCTCGGTGTAGGTCTTGAAGAAGGTGCGGTAGAGCCGCCAGCCGAACCGGGCGACCAGCCAGTTCTCGTAGTTCGACTGGTCCTTCGGCGGGCGCAGCTTCGCCAGCGCGTACGAGCCGATGCAGCGTGCCGCCTCGGCGACCCCGAGCCCGCCGAGGGCGTTACCGGCCTTCAGTGGGTAGTCGAAGAACTTGCCGTTGTAGTAGATGCGGCTCGACCGCGGCCGGAGTAGGAAGTCCTCGTCCGGCAGGATCTCGTGCCACAGCTTCTCGACCTCGGGGACCTTGGTGAAGAAACGGTGGCCCCCGATGTCGAAACGCCATCCGTCCCGCTGGGCCGTACGGCTGATTCCGCCGACCACCGAGTCACCCTCGATAATCGTCACGGGGATCTCCCGCTTCATCAGCTCCCAGCCGGCGGAGAGACCGGCCGGCCCGGCTCCGATGACGACTACCTCTGGCTTTTCGGTCACTGTGCCGGACCTCTCCTCAACGACAACGTCCGTGGTCTGTAGGGGGGTGTGCGCGCGGCGAGATTTCGCGCCCGCGACTGGCAGGACCCCTCCCGGTGCCGGAACCTTCGCATCCGGCCTCGGGGGGCAGTCTCGCATGACAGTTACCGTCGCTTCACCGGACCCCCCGGCACGGACGCCGCGCCGGGTTCGGCGTATGGCGTCCCGTCACCGTGCCCGCATGTGGCCCGTTGGCGCCGACCTGGCCGCCGGCGGGGTGCGCGCGGGCCGGCGTGACGGCCGCTCTGGCATCGTGCGGGCATGTCCTGCGCCCTACCCGACTCCCCGGAGTCGAAGTCGGCCGAGCCGGGCCGGTCGCGCGACCACCCTCCCGGGGGGACCACCGCGCCGGCCCCCGCATCAGGCGCCGGGGGCGTGGCGGGGGCCTCGCCCAGCACGGCGGCGCTCCTGCTGGGCTGGTGTGGGGTCGCCGTGGGGATCAGCCTCTCCGACGGCCGGTACAGCCCGCTCGCCCTGGTCATGGTGCTCCTGGGGTGTCTCGCGGTGGCCGTCGCCGTCGCCGTGCCGAGCGGCCGGGGCGACCGGGGCGGCCCGCGGGCCCGGGCCGGCCGCGGCCGGCCGCGGGGCCTTCCTCCGCGGGCCGCGGGCGTTCGGCTGGCCTGCGCGTCGTGCGGGATCGTGGTCGCCGCCGGGCCGATCCTGCGGCACCCGCGCTACTACGCCCACGGCCCGGCCGCGACCGCCGCGGACGTGCTGGCCGCCGCCGCCGGTCTGCTCGCCGGCCTGACGCTCCTGCGCTGCGCCGTGCCACCCGGCGGACGGTGGGCGTACGGGCCCGCACACGGGCGGGCGGCGGGCGGCCGGGTGTTCTGGGCCGTGCTCGGCCTCGCGCTCGCGGCGGGTGTCGCGACTGTCGCGGCCGCCCCGCAGCCGCGGATCGACGTGTTCCATCTCCTCCAGGTCTCCACCTCCGGGCTGGCCCGGGGCACGAACATGTACCGCCAGCAGTGGGCGCCGGATCGGGCCAGCTACACCGCCGGCGGGCTGTTCGACGTCTACCCGTACCTGCCGGGGACGTCCCTGCTGCTCGCACCGTTCCGGTGGGTGCTGGGGGACGTCCGCTACGGGCTGCTGGCCGCGCTCGCCCTGGCGGCGGTGGCCGGCCGCGCGCTCGCGCGGCGGCGGGACGTCGCCAGGGTCGACGCGGCGGCCGGCCACGGCTTCGGTGTCGGGGGGCATGGCGGGGCGGCGGTCGCCGCCGGTCTGCTCCCGCTGCTCGTCGTCGTGTTACCGGAGTCCATGTACGCGCTGCAGCAGTCCTGGACCGAGCCGCTGCTGGTCGCGCTGCTCGCGGTGATGGTCTGGGCGGTCGCCGCGGGCCGGACGGCGCCGGCTGTCGTCGCGTTCGCGCTGGCCCTCGCGAGCAAGCAGCACGTGGCGTTGCTGGTCCCGCTCGCGGCCTGCTGGCCGGCGTTCGGCCCGCGCCGCACCCTGGCTGCCGCCGGTCTGGGGGTGGCCGTCGTCGCGCCCTGGGTCATCGCGGCTCCGGGCGACTTCGTCGACGACGCCGTGCGCACCAACCTCGGCTACGAGGTGCTGGACCACTCGCTGTCCATACCCGGCTGGGCGCACCATTTCGGGATCACCCTCGGCTTCGGCGCGACCGCCGTCGTGCTGGGCGCGGCCTACCTGCTGGCCTGGCGAGCCCGCGGCGGGGCGGCCGGGTTCTGCGCGGGGTCTGCGCTGGTCCTCCTCGCTCTCGACGTCATGAACAAGCAGACCTTCTTCAACCACTACACGCTGCCGATGGGGCTGCTCGTGCTGGCGGTGGCCGCGGGCGCGGCGGCCCCGCCTCAGCGCAGGGTGGAGAACCGCTCGAGGGAGGCACCCTCGTAAAGATCGCGCTTCTCGACCTGCAACGCCCGGTCCCGTAGGGACGCCAGCTGGTCGGAGAGCACCGCGCACGCGCCCTCCAGAAAGCGGTACCCGTCCGCCCGGACGAGCAGGACGGCGTGATCGGGCCCGGCCAGGTCGTTGACCTCGGCCGCGAAGGCCGCACCGTTCGCGCGTTTCATCCGGTCGGCGTAGTCGACCCAGTCGACCAGCGCCGGCCCGGCCTCGTCCGCGTAGACGATCTCCCGGACGTCGATGCCGCCCCGGCGCTGGATCGCCCGGTGCACGGCCGGGCCGAGCTGGTCCGGGCAGTAGGCGACGACGTCCCCCGGCCGGGCGAGGTCGGCGATCCGGTTGGCGATCTCGCCCGCCTGGGTCCGCTCCGTCCGGGCGAGCTGGTACCCACCGAGCAGGCCGCTGATCGAGGCGACCACGACCACCGCCACGAACGCCCGGTGCACCGGCAGTTGCGCTATCCCGAGCGCCGCGAGCAGCAGGCAGGCGGGCAGCGCGATCCCGGTGTAGCGCTCCGCGTAGGCGCTGCCGCCGAACATGTTGACGAAGTACGCCAGCACCAGCGGCGCGAGCCAGATCGCGGCGAGGTACCTGCCCGGCGCCCGCCCGGAGATCTTGACGTGCAGCTCCCCGCCGAGCGGACGGGCCGTCAGCCCGATCAGCGCCCCGCCGAGCAGGATGATGCCCAGCAGCGCGCCGGTCGACTGCGGGCCGGCCCAGTCGAAGACCGTGTCGAGCAGCACCTGGGCCTGCACCCGGGGCGCCCAGGGTGTCCCCGTGTGCAGCATCTGGAAGAGGAACACCGGCATCCAGGGCGCGAACAGCACCGCCGAGGCGGCCATCGCGACGAACGCCCGCAGCGCCGGGCGGCGGTAGTGCTCCCGCCGCCGCGCCTGCAGGAGCAGGAACGCCGCCACGGTGAACACCACCAGGAACGTCCAGTAGTGCGTGTAGACCAGGGCGGCCGTCGCCAGCGTCAGCGCGGCGAGCCGTGGCAGGTCCGGCCGGTTCAGCGCCCGGACGGCGGCGAAGCCGAACACCAGCACGAGCAGGACGACCAGCGAGTACATCCGCGTCTCGCTGCCGTAGCGGATCGCGTACGGCGAGCAGGCGAACAGCAGGAGCGCGGCGAGCCCGACCCGCTGCTCGGCCGACGGCCCGCCGTTGCCGAGGGCGGTCGCCGCCCGGCCCACGTACCGCCCGGCGAGCCAGGCCAGCGGGAGTGTGGCGAGGGAGAGCACGCCCGACAGCGCCCGGACGGCGATGTCCCCGTCACCGAACACGCTGATCCAGAGGTGCAAGAGCAGGTAGTAGAGCGGGGGCGACCCGTCATGACGCAGCGCCTGCAGCAGGTCCGGCACCGGCCGGGACGCGATGCCGACGGTGAGCGACTCGTCGAGCCACAGATGGCTCGGGGTGGCGAACCGCAGCACGGCACCGACGGTGACCGCCAGGAGCGTCCCGGCCAGGAAGAACTGGTACGAGGCCGCGACGGTCCAGTCCCGGGCCCGGCGGAACCGGGCGATCAGCCGCGCCGGCTCGGCCCGCGATGGGTAATCGGTCCGCTGGGCGGGCACGGTCTGCTCACCCGGCTCCGCCTCCGCGGCGGGCGGCGCTTCCGCGCTCGGCTCGGTCTCCGCAGCGGTCATGGTCTGCGCGTCCGCCTGGGTCTCCGCGTCCGGCTGGGTCTCCGCGGGCAGCTCGGTGCGCGGGGGCCGGCCGGTCAGCACCGCATGGTCGTTCGGTGGGACCTGCGCCGACCGCGGCCGAGGCGCCACAGCCGCGGCTGCCGGCTCCGCGGCTGCCGGCTCCGCGGTAGTGCCCGTGACCTGGCCGGTCGGCAGGTCGTCTGCGCTCACCATCCGCACGCTACCCATTCGCACGACGCACGATCTTGCCGTGGTGTCGTGTGCGGGTTGTCAAGGGGGTCATGGTCTGACCGGCTCCTTCGTGGCCGGCGCGAGAACGGCCGCCCCGGCGGCGGCGCCGTCAGCGAGGCCGGCGCCGAAGCCGTCCTCGCCGGGCTGGCCGTCGGTGTCGTCCAGGTCGTCCATCGGCCCGAATGGCTCCGCGGACTCGCCGGTCAGCAGCGCCGGGAGGAGGGTCGCCCGCCGCCGGCCACCCGCGTCGCGGACCGCGGCCCGCAGCGCCGGGCCGTTCACCGACACGACTGACAGGTGGCTGCGTGCCCGCGTCATCGCCGTGTAGATCAGCGGCCGGGTAAGCATCCGGCCGGCCTCCGGTGGGAAGACGCCGACCACGGCGGCCCACTCGCTGCCCTGGGCGCGGTGCACCGTGACGGCCCATCCGTGGCGCAGGTCCACGGCGCCGTGCGAGGGGACGTCGAGCTCGCCGCCGGGGAAGGCGACCCGCAGGCCGCCCCGTTCGCCGAGCGCGACGACCACGCCGATCTCACCGTTGGCGAACCCCAGGTCAAGGTGGTTCGCGGTGGCCACCACCCGGTCGCCGACGTCGAAGCCGGAGACCTCGCCGCGGCCCGGGTTGAGCGCGTTCTTCAACGCCGCGTTGAGCGCGCCGGTGCCGGCCGGCCCGCCGTGCACGGGCGTCACCACCTGCACGTCCTCGGTGGGTATGCCCAGGGCCCGCGGAATCGAGTCGGTGACGAGCTGGACGACGCGGTGCGCGGCCTCGCCGGAGGAGCGCGCCGCCACGACGACGACCTCACGGCCCGAACCGGGTGGCGGCAGCTCACCGCGGCGGACCGCCGCGGCCATCGTGGCGATCGCGCCGCCGTCGGTCTGCCGGTAGAGCCGGGTCAGCTCGGTGACTGGCGCGACCTCCGCCTCCAGCAGGTCGGCCAGGACCTGACCCGGTCCGATGCTGGGGAGCTGCGCAGGGTCGCCGACGAGGAGCAGGTGGGTGCCGTCGGCGCAGGCGTCCAGCAGGGCGGCGGCGAGTTCGGCGTCCAGCATGGACGTCTCGTCGACGACGACCAGGTCGGCCTCGATGGGGTTGTGCTCGTCGCGGGCGAACCCGCCGCCGCGGCCCTGCGCGCCGAGCAGCCGGTGCAGGGTGCTGGCCGGCGCGCCACACAGCTCCTCGAGCCGTTTCGCCGCCCGGCCGGTTGGCGCGGCGAGCGCCACCTCGACGCCGGCGGCCTCGGCGAGCCGGACGACCGCGGCGACGGTGCGGCTCTTGCCCGTGCCGGGACCACCCGTCAGCACGCTCACGCCGACCTCGAGCGCGGTGCGGGCGGCTTGGAGCTGGACCTCGTCCAGCCCGGCCACGGCGCGGTCGGCCGCGGCGCCCGGTTCGGCGCCGCCGGGGACCGTGTCCGCGCCGCCGTCAGCCGCATCGGACCCAGCCGCGCCGTAGGCGGAGCCGGCCGCGCCGTTGTCGGGTGGCTCGTCGTCTGGTGTGTGGACGTCCGGTGCGTCGTCGTCGAACATCGACGTCGGCGCCGGCGGTTCGGGCGGCGCGGCGACTGCCGGCCGCTCCTCGCCCAGTCCGCTGCCGGCGCGCCGCCGGGCCCGCCGCCCGCCGGCCTCGGGCCGGAACGGTTCGGCGGTCGCGAGCAGGCGCTCCACCCCGTCCGAGATCGCCTGCTCGGCCATCGCGTACCGCTCGAGGGCGAGACGGTCGTCGACCTGGATCACCCGGCCGGAGTCGAGCGCGGCGGACAGCGCGTCGAGGGGTTCGGTGACCCCCTCGCGGACCGCCGCCCGGGCCACCTCGGCGACCGGGGCGGCGGTGTCGCCGGCGCGGCTGGCCGCGCGACCGAGCAGGTGGATGAGGACCGCCGGCCCGCGGCGGGGGTCCGCCCTGTCCAGCCCGAGGTGGCGGGCGAAGCGATCGGCGTCGCCGAGCTCGGCCTCGCCTCCCTCGAGCAGCGACCAGGGGTCCGCGCGCAGCGCCTTGGCCACCGTGGGGCCGAGCGCGTCGGCCAGGCCGCGGGCAAGCCGCGCCGGCAGGCGCGCCGCGACCAGCATCTCCACCGCGGCGTAGGTGGGTTCCGCCGCGCGGAATGTGTCGAGCAGGCGGCGAGCCCGCGGCCCGGAGACACCCGGCACCGAGGAAAGGCGGTGCAGGTCGACGTGTTCGCGGCGTTCGATGCCGGCCTCCTCCAACCGGCCCGCCGTCGTCCGGCCCAGGCCCGGCCACAGGCCGGCGCCGCAGAAGGCCTTGAAGACTACGGCGTCGTCCGGGGTTGGTCCCGGGCCGGCCGACGGCGGGCCGGCGGCGCGGTCCTCGACCGCGGCAGCGGTCCGAAACGGGGAGTCGGCGGCGTCTTCGGGCATGGCGGAAGCGTAACGACGCCGGCCGCCGCCCCGAGCCCACCCGCTCGGTAGCGTGGTGAGGCGGGTGGTCCGTGGGTAGTCCGATCGCGCATTTCGGTGCCAGCCGCCGAACGATCGAATCCAGGCGTTCGGCCAGGTCAGCGGGCCTGTCCCGGCCGGGTCGACCGGGCCGCGCGCGCCCCGGCACCCCACTTGCGGGCTGGCTGGTGTCGCCTGGTGGTACGCACCCGCAGGCCGGCCTGCCGCCACACCACGAAGGGAAGGTCCGAAGTTGACCACCGTCCTGCTGGTCCGGCACGGCCTCACCGCGGTCACCGGCAAGATCCTGCTCGGCTGGACCCCGGGCGTCGGGCTCGACGAGCGGGGCCGCCGGCAGGCCGAGGCGCTGGCCGGGCGGCTCGCCGACATCCCGCTCGCCGCGATCGTGTCCAGCCCGCTCGACCGCTGCCAGCAGACGGCCGCGGAGATCGCCCGGCGCCGCCCGGAGGGCCCGTCCGCGCCCGCCGGGGTGCAGAAGATCGACACCGACGAGCGGATAGGAGAGTGCCACTACGGCGACTGGACGGGGCAGGAACTCGCGACCCTGGCGAAGGAACCGCTGTGGAAGGTGGTGCAGGCCCAGCCGAGCGCGGTGACGTTCCCCGGCGGGGAGGCGCTGCGTGACACCCAGTCCCGCGGCGTCACGGCGGTGCGCGAGTGGAACGAGCGCCTCGGCCCGGACGCGACCTGGCTGCTGTGCTCGCACGGCGACGTGATCCGGACCGTCCTCGCCGACGCCCTCGGCATGCACCTGGACATGTACCACCGGATCACCGTCGACCCGTGCTCGCTCACGGTCGTCCGCTACGGCGACCACCGGCCGTTCGTGCGCCGCGTCAACGATGTCGGCGGAGCCGTCGCCGACCTGCTGCCCGCACCGCCGTCGCCAGCGGGCGACGGGAAGCGTCCCCGCGAGGACGAGGTCGTGGGAGGTGGCGCCGGCGCCGAGCCGCCCGTGGACGGTGCCCGGCCGGGCACGGTCTCCGAGGCGGCCGGGGCCGGATCGGGCGGGGCCACATCCCCGGTCGCGCCGCCGACGTCCAAACTGGAACCGTGAGCCTCTCCGCGGCCGGTGCCGACCCTGGGCGGCGTGCGCCGCTGGACCCGCTCGACAGCGGCGGGCTGGGCGTGAGCGAGGCGTTGGCGCTCCTGCGCACCGGCGAGCTGGAGATCACCGGGCGGCTGGTCGACGCCAGCAACGCCACGCTGCTGTGCGAGATCCGGGCCGACGAGCTCTGCGGGCGGTGCGTGTACAAGCCGGTGCGCGGCGAACGCGCCCTGTGGGACTTCCCGGACGGGACGCTGGCGGCCCGTGAGCTGGCCGCCTATGAGGTCGCCGAGGCGATGGACCCGGGCATCGTCCCACCGACCGTCATGCGGGACGGCCCGTTCGGCGCGGGGATGGTCCAGCTCTGGATCGACGTCGACACGACCGTCGACCTCGTCGCGCTGACCCGGTCGGACGACCCGCAGCTGCGGCGTATCGCGCTGTTCGACGCCGTCATCAACAACGCCGACCGGAAGGGCGGCCACCTGCTCCCGGCGCCGTCCGGGCGGGTGCACGGCATTGACCACGGCGTGACGTTCCACACGGACGACAAGCTGCGCACGCTGCTGTGGACCTGGCGGGGCCGGCGGCTGGACGCGGCGGAGACCACGCTCCTGCAGGGCGTGGGCGACGCGCTGGGCGCGGATCTGGGGGAGCGGCTCGAGCCGCTGCTCACCACGACCGAGCTACGGGCACTGGGAGCCCGGGTCGACCGGCTCCTGGCCGAGGGCCGTTTCCCGTTGCCCTCCGGGGACTGGCCGGCCATTCCCTGGCCGCCGTTCTGAGCCGGCGGACGCGGCCCGACGGGGCCGCCGGCCGCGACACGCCCGGGCGGGGGTTGTGCCCTGCTCGTCGCCGGCCTGCCCGGCTTGTCCCGCGGCCGGCCCAGCCCCGGTTACCCTGACACGCATGCAGGCGTGGCCCTTTCCCCAGCTCCCCAAGCTTCCCGGACAGGGTCGCGACCTCCGCGTTCTCGACACGGCGCACGGCGGAGTGCGGACTCTGGACCTCGGGCCGACGGTCCGGCTCTACGCCTGCGGGATCACCCCGTATGACGCCACCCACCTCGGGCACGCCTTCACGTACCTCACCTACGACCTCGTCCAGCGCGTGCTGCGGGACGCCGGCCACGAGGTGCGGTACGTGCAGAACGTCACCGACGTCGACGATCCGCTGCTCGAGCGGGCCACCCGCGACGGCATCGACTGGCGCGACCTCGCCCGCCGCGAGATCGACCTGTTCCGGGCCGACATGACGGCGCTGCGCATCCTGCCCCCCGACCACTACGTCGGCGTCGTCGAGGCCGTCGGGCTCATCGTCGACATGGTCTCCCAGCTCGTCGAGCGCGGCGCCGCGTACTCCGTCGACGGCGATCTCTACTTCTCCGTCGCCGCGGCGCCGGACTTCGGCCAGGTGGCCCACCTCGACCCCGCGCAGATGCTGGTGTCCTGCGCCGAGCACGGCGGTGATCCCGGCCGGCCGGGCAAGAAGGACCCGCTCGACCCGCTGCTGTGGCGCGCGGAGCGGCCGGGGGAGCCGTCCTGGCCGTCGCCGTTCGGCCCGGGGCGGCCGGGCTGGCACGTGGAGTGCTCCGCGATCGCCCGGCACTACCTCGGCGCCACGATCGACATCCAGGGCGGCGGGAGCGATCTCGCCTTCCCACACCACGAGTGCAGCGCCGCGCACGCCGAGGTCGCGAACGGCGCCCGGCCGTTCGCCCGCGCCTACGTCCACACCGCGCTGGTCAGCCTGGACGGCCACAAGATGTCGAAGTCGCGGGGGAACCTCGAGTTCGTCTCGAGGCTGCTCGCGCGCGGAGCGGACCCGGCCGCGATCAGGCTCGCCCTGTTGCAGCATCATCACACCGTGGAGTGGGAGTGGACCGCGGCCGCCATGCCGGCGGCAGCCGAGCGGCTCGACCGGTGGCGCGCCGCCGTCGCGCTGCCGTCCGGCCCAGACTTCCGGCCGGTGCTGGCCGAGGTCCGGGACCGGCTCGCCGACGACCTCGACGCGCCTGGAGCGCTCGCCGCGGTCGACGCGTGGGCGGCGGCCGCACTGGCCGCTGGCAGCGGCGGCAGCGGCGAGGCGGACGACCAGGCGCCGGCCACCGTCCGCGACACCGTCGACTCACTGCTCGGTGTCGACCTTGGGCCTGTCCTACCGAGAGGAACCTAGCCGATGGGGGCGCACCACCGCCGGGAGTCCCCCGGCGCCGCCATGGACCGGCCGACCTTTGATGAGGCACCGCAGGGATACGACCCCCGGCAGGTCGACGAGTACCTCGGGGTCCTGTGGCGGTACGCGAGCGAGGTGACCTCCCGGGCGGCCGCGGCCGAGGCGGCGCTGCGCCACGAGCGCGACCGCAGGGAGGCCGAGGCCCGCCTCGCCGAGGGCCTGCCCGCCCAGGCCGGTGGGCGCATCGGGCTGATGCTCGAGATCGCGCAGCGCGAGGCCGAGGACATCATCGCGGGCGCCCGCCACCTCGCCGAGTCGGCGCTGGAGGAGGCGGTCGCGCAGGCGGGGGCGAACCATCCGATCGTCCGGGAGGCCCGGGAACAGGCCGAGAAGCTGATCCTCGACGCGGTTGAGGAGAGCCGGCGGCTCGCGCTGACCCGGCACGAGGACCTCGAGGCCGAGATCGTGCGCGGGACGCACTCGCTCGAGGCGCTGCGGCGTCAGCAGGGCGAGATCATCGGCGCCGTCCTGCGGTTGCGCCGGCTGCTCGGCGGGGACGAGATCGACCGGGCGGTGACCGACCTCGCCCGCGCGGGCGTGTCACCCGATGGCGTCGCCGCCGACAGCGGCCTGGACGGCCGGCGCGGCGGCCGGGCCGACGCCGGCGCTCCGGTGGGCCCGAACCTGGCCGGAGCGCCGTCGGTGGATCCGTCGGCGGCCCCGTTCACGCCGGGCCGGTCGGCGGCGGGTCCGGGCCACCCGGCCGCGCCGGAACAGCCGGGGCCACCAGGGCAGCCCGGCTCGCAGCCGCAGCCGGGCGGGGCGGCGTCGAGCCTGCACTTCCCGGCTTCAGACCACGCCGGTCACACCGGGGGCGCCGACAGTGCGGGTGACCCCTTGCGTGGTCCGGGCGGCACGGGCCACGCCGGCACCGGTCAGGCCGGTGGCGTGGGGCCGGGCGGCAGCGCCTACGCCGCGGCGGGGCACGCCGCGGCGAGCCCCGCCGGCGCTGGTCACACCAGCACTGGGCACGCCGGTACCGGACACACGGGCACGAGCCACCTCGGCGCCGGGTCCGTGGGCGCCGGGCATGTGGGAGCGAGCCGCGCCGGGGCGTCCGCGCCGGCCGGGGCGACTAGCTCCGAGGGGAGCACCGGTGGAACATGGGCCGCCTCGTCCCGGCTCACCGCCGAGACCGGCCCGGCGGCGCCCTCGGCCGCCGCAACCGTGGGCTCCGCGACCGCGACCGCGGGTGCGGGTGCGCGGCGCGGCCCGGGGCGTCATCGCCAGCAGCAGCGGGACGTCCCCGAAGCCGAGCCCTACCCGACCGACCTGGCCGGCGGCTTCGTCCCCGGCGTGCCGGCCGCCGGGGGAGCCGGAACCGGCCCGGTACGCATGCCCGCCGCGGGCTACCGCCCCGCCGCCGAGGAGGACATCATCGACGCGGAGATCGTCGAGGAGTAGACCTCGCGCCCGGGCGCGGTCACTCCCCCCGGCGGCGCAGGTAGCGCTCGAACTCCCGGGCGATGGCGTCGCCGCTGGCCTCGGGCAGCGCCGTCTCCGGCTCGCGCGACTCCAGCGAGCGGACGTACTCGGCGACCTCGGTGTCCCCGGCGGCGAGCTCGTCGACCTGCCGCTCCCACGCCTTGGCCTTGTCCGGCAGCTCGCCGAGCGGGATCTCCATGTCGAGAAGATCCTCGACCCGGCGGAGCAGCGCGAGGGTGGCCTTCGGGCACGGCGGGTTGGCGACGTAGTGCGGCACGGCAGCCCAGAACGACACCGAGGCCAGCTCCGCTCGCGAGCAGGCGTCCGCGAACACGCCCACGATGCCCGTCGGCCCCTCGTAGCGGGAGGCCTCGAGGCCCAGCCGCGCGGCGGTGGCCGGATCCCCGGCGGTACCGCTGATCGGGACGGGGCGGGTGTGCGGCGAATCCGCCAGCAGCGCCCCGAGCGTGATGACCATGTCGCTACCGAGTGCGTGGACGGCCTCGATGAGCTCGTCGGTGAATCCCCGCCAGCGCATGTTCGGTTCCAGGCCCCGCACGAGCACCAGGTCGGATTCGGACTTCGCCGGCCGCGCCACCGAGAGCCGCGTGGTCGGCCAGGCGATCTTGCGTGACGCGCCGTCCGCACCGCTAACCGTCGGCCGGTTGACCTGGAAGTCGTAGTAGTCGTCCGGGTCGATCGCGCCGATGACGCGGGCACCGAAGACGTTCTCCAGGTGCTCGACGGCCGCCGACGACGCGTCGGCGGCGTCGTTCCACCCCTCGAAGGCGGCCACGACCACCGGCGACCGCAGCTGGCCGACGCCGGAGAACTCGATCACCTACCACCTCCTGCCGCCCCGCGGCGGCCCCCTGCCCCCGTGACAGTGCAACCGTACGTCCTCCCGATCCGGGAGAACGCCCGCTGTCCAGTCTGCCGCGTGATCGCAACCTCCGCCTCAAGGGCATCGACGCCCCCCGTCCGTGACCGGTAGGCGGGCGGGGATCGATCCATCGTGTCCATCCCGTCGCAGAGGTTATGTCGGGCGGGACCTGTCAGGTCGATATCGGGTATGTGCTGCGTTCCACCGACGGCGGAACCGGGGTGCCCGCGCCCGTTGCGGCCACCACCGCCGGAGGTCGCCGCGTCCGGCCCGGACCCCGGCCGCCGGCCCGCCCCGGCGCCCGCGGAGGGCCTTCCGTCCCACCCCGGTACCCTTTCAGGGTGCGTCCCCAGCTGCTCCCTGCCCCGGCCGAGCGGGCCCCCGCGGCCGTGGGCGCCGTGGGCGCCGTGTGGCCGTCCGTGGGCCGCTCCCCGATTGGTTCCCCGGAGGACGACACACTGTGAGCGACCTGCCGGCGGCGGTCCTGTTCGACATGGACGGGCTGCTCGTCGACACCGAACCGCTGTGGACGATCGCGGAGAACGAGGCCGCGGCGCGCCTGGGCGGGCGGTTCACGCCCGAGATGAAGCTTGCCATGATCGGCCACGGTATCGACACCGCCGTCCCGATCATGGTTTCGATGCTGGGGCGCCCCGTCTCGGACGAGCCCGCGACCACCGAGTTCCTGCTGCGCCGCTCCGCGGAGCTGTTCCGGGAACCGGGCGCGGTCGTCGCGCAGCCCGGGGCACTGGAGCTGTTGGGCGCCGTCACGGCGGCCGGGGTGTCGACCGCCCTGGTCTCCTCGTCCTACCGTGCGCTGGTCGACGCGGTGGTCGCCGTGCTGGGCGCGCACCACTTCACCGTGACGGTGGCCGGCGACGAGGTCGCCCGGCGCAAGCCGTTCCCGGATCCCTACCTCGCCGCGGCCCGCCTGCTCGGCGCCGATCCCGCCGCCTGCGTGGTCCTGGAGGACAGCCTCACCGGGGCCGCGGCGGGCATCGCGGCCGGCTGTGCGACGGTCCTCGTCCCGTCGATGCCGATCGCGGCGGCCGATTTGCCCGGCCAGGTCGCGGCCCGGGTCGACAGCCTGCACGCGGTCGACCTGGCCACGCTCGCCGGGCTCGCCCGCCGTCCGGACCCGGCCCGCGCCGACTCCGGCTGAGACCGGGCCGGCGCCGACCCCGGCTGAGGCCCGGCCCGCGTCCGGCGGCGGGCTCGCGGGTCAGGTCGTGGCGATCGCCCGCAGGATGTCCATCCTGGCGGCTCGACGCGCCGGGAAGACCGCGGCGAGCACGCCCATGATGGCGCCGGCGATCATCACGGCGATGATCGTTCCGACGGGATAGGCGAAGGTCGTCACCCCCTGGTTCTTCAGCGCCCCGGTCAGCGCCCAGCCGAAGAAGCTGCCGACCAGCACACCGAGCACCGCACCGAAGACCGAGATAATCATCGACTCGACGATGACCATCATCCGCATCTGTTGCCGGGTCATGCCGATCGCCCGGAGCATCCCGATCTCCCGGGTGCGTTCGATCACCGAGAGTGCTAGGGTGTTCACGATGCCGAACAGGGCGATCACCACCGCCAGGGCCAGCAGGACGTACACGAACCCGAGCAGCTGGTCGACCTGTTGCTCCTGCTGGGCCACGAACTCCGACTGGTCGCGGACCTCGACGCTGCCGAACGGCTTGATCACCTTGTCGATCTCGGCCCGGACCGCGGCCGGGTCGGCGCCGTCGGCCAGCTTGAGCATCACGAACAGGTCGAGGTTGTTGTTCGAGTGCTTCTCGAACTCGCTGGTCGCGATCATCGCGGGGCCGGCGATCGCGCTCTTCTCGTACGTGCCCACCAGGGTCAGCTCGGTCGGGCCGTCCGCGAACGTGACCGGGACGGGCGCGCCGACCCGCAGCCCCCGCTCGGCCGCCGTCGCCTCGTCGACCAGGAGGGAACCCGCGCCGAGCGCGTTGACGTCGCCGTCCACCTGCTTGATGGAGAGGACCTGCAGCAGGCCGGCCGGATCGCCCGCGAGGACCGACGAGTCCGTGTCGCCGATCTTGACCGCCCCGCCCCGGATGCCGGTGGCGACCGCCACGCCTGGCTTGCCCTGGAGCCCCGCGGCCACCTGCGGGCTGAAGGGGGCCAAGTTGGATGTGGCGATGTAGAAGTCGGCACCCAGGCTCTCCGACACCGTCTCGCGTACCGACTCCTTGATGGACTGGCCGAGCACGGCGAACGCGCTCACCAGGGCCAGACCGATCATCAGCGCTGACGCGGTGGAGGCGGTGCGCCGCGGGTTGCGGATGGCGTTCTCCTGGCCGAGCCGGCCGGTCGTCCCGAACATCGCGCGCAGCGGAATCCCCACGACCTGGGTGATCGGCGGGGCCAGCAGCGGCGAGAGAGTGGCGATGCCGAGGAAGACGAACGCCGCGCCGGCGCCGACCATGCTCGTGTTCGGATTCTCCCCGCGGGCCAGGCCCGCCACCAGGCAGATCACTCCCAGCACGGTCAGCGCGCCGCCGCCGAGCGCCCGGGTGCGCAGCGACCTGGTGGGCAGCACGTACGTCTCGCGCATCGCCGCCACCGGCGGCACCGACGCCGCCTTGCGGGCCGGCACGAACGCCGCGAGACCGGTGATGACCAGGCCGACGCCGTAGGCGAGCAGGAAGGTCCGAGGCTGGAAGACCAGCGGGCCGGACGGCAGCGAGATCCCGAACGCGCCGACGGCCGCCCGCAGCCCCATCGCCAGCAGGGCGCCCAGAGCGAGACCGGCCGTGGCGCCGATGAAGCCGACGATCAGGGCCTCGATCTGGACCGAGAGCTGCACCTGGGCCCGGCTCGCGCCGATCGCGCGCAGCAGCGCCAGCTCACGGACGCGTTGCGCGACCAGCATCGTGAACGTGTTGAAGATGATGAAGGCGCCGACGAACACCGCGATGCCGGCGAAGACCAGCAGGAAGGTCGAGAACCCGCTGACGGCGTCCTGGATCGCGCTCGCGCCCTCCTCGGCGAGCTGGGTGCCGGTGATCGCCTCGACCCCGGTGGGGAGCACCGCGGCGACCCTGTCCCGCAGCTGCTCCTGCGAGACGCCGTTGGCGGCGGCGAGGCTGATCGAGGTGAACTGGTCGGGCGCGAGCAGCAGCCGCTGCGCCGTCGCCGTGTCGAACGTGGTGACGGCGGCGCCGCCGAGGCTGTCCTGCCCGCCGATGCGGAAGGTGCCGACGAGGGTGAACTCCTCGGGCTGGAGGCGGGTCTGCACCGAGATCCGCTGGCCGAGCGTGAGGTGGTGTTTGTCCGCGGTCGACTTGTCGACCGCGATCTCCTGGCCGTTCGGTGGCCGGCCGTCGGCGATCTCCTCCGACCCCGTCGCGGTGCCGCCGGTCCAGTTCGTTCCGATGCCCGGTGCGCCGCCGCTGTTGAGCGGGTCGCCCGACGCGGGGTCGATCAGGACCGCCTGGCCCCGGACCGTCCCGGTCGCCGCGGTGACTCCGTCCACCTTGGCGACGGTGGGGACCAGTGTGGCGGGCACCGGCTTCCGGTCGGCCTGGTCGCCCGTGCCGACCGCGTTGACGGTCCGCACGGAGACGCTGACGTTCTTGTTGATGTCGGTGAACAGGGTGTCGAACGTCCGGTTCAGCGTGTCGGTGAGGACCAGGGTGCCGGTGACGAAGCTGACACCCACGACGACCGCGAGCGCGGACAGGACAAGCCGTACCTTGCGGGCCAGCAGGCTCCGCAGCGTGGCGCGCAGCATCCGTCAGGCCCACCCGGTCGGATTCGCCCGGCCAGCGCCCCGCTCGTAGCCCCGCTCGTAGCTCCGGGTGCCACCGTGCCTGGACGCGTCGTAGGGCGAGCGGTCGTGGTCGTCCGGAGCCCGGTACCCGCCTCCGTGGCCGCGAGTGCCCGTGTGCCGCCCGGCGGAGCCGTACCGGTCATGGCCGAACGGGCCGGTGTCCGCCGGATCCGTGTACTGGCCGCGGGCGTCGATCTGGCTGGCGTCAAACCGGCCGGTATCGGACTGGCCGGCCTCGAAGTGGCTGGCGTAGCCGCCGGTGCGGGGGTCGCCCCGGTGCGGCCCGGGGCTCGGGTACTCCCCGGTGTGCGGTCCGCCGCCCGGGTAGCCCCCCGCGCCGTAGCCCGTGGACTGGTGATCGTCCGCCGGCCCGGCATAGTCCTCGTTGTGGTATCCGGCCGGTGGGTAGTGGTCGGCCGGGTAGCCGCCTGTCGGGTAGCCGCCGGTGGCGTAGCCGCGGTCGTCGTACTCGGGGGCGCGCGGCTCGGGCGGCTCCGGCGGCAGGTCGTCGTAGTCCGCTTCGGGCTCCGGTACGGCCTCGCCGCGCACGAGCGCGTCCAGGTTCTTCATCCGGTCCAGGACGGCGTCCGGCGTGGGCTCGGCCATCGCGTCGACCAGCCGGCCGTCGGCGAGGAAGATCACCTCGTCGGAGTACGAGGCGGCCGTCGGATCGTGGGTGACCATCACGATGGTCTGGCCCAGCTCGCGGACCGAGTCGCGCAGGAACGACAGCACCTCCGCGCCCGACCGCGAGTCGAGGTTCCCGGTCGGCTCGTCGGCGAAGACGATCTCCGGGCGGGTGACCAGGGCCCGGGCACAGGCAACCCGCTGCTGCTGGCCGCCGGACAACTCGGGCGGGCGGTGGTTCAGCCGGGGCGCGAGGCCCACGGCGTCGACGACCATCCGCATCCACTTCTGGTCGGGCTTGCGGCCGGCGATGTCCAGCGGCAGCGTGATGTTCTCGGCCGCGGTGAGCGTCGGCAGCAGGTTGAACTGCTGGAAGATGAAGCCGATCCGGTCCCGGCGGAGCTGGGTGAGCTGCCGGTCGTTGAGCCGGGACAGGTCGACGTCGCCGATGAAGACCCGCCCCGTGGTCGCGGGGTCCAGCCCGGCGAGGCAGTGCATCAGGGTCGACTTGCCTGAGCCGGAGGGGCCCATGATCGCGGTGAACCGGCCGTAGGGGAAGGTCAGGTCGATGCCCCGCAGCGCGGTGACGGCGGTGTCACCCGAGCCGTAGACCTTGGTGAGTCTGGAGGCCCGCGCGGCGGACCCCCGGCCGCGCCGTGGACCGCCGCGGGCACCGTCGCGGTCCGATGCGGTGCGTCGGGCCATGCGTTCCTCCAACTGTCGCGAACTACCTCACCGATCGGCGGCCGGCTCCCGCGGAGCGCCGGGATCCAGGCCCCGAAGGGACAACGCCGGAGAGGTGATCCGCATCCTCCCGCCGCCCATGTCCGCCGCCGACGGTAACCGCCCCCGACACCACCCGGGACGCCGGATCTTCCCACCGGTGACCGCCCGGGCACGCCGATGCCAGGCCCGCCCGCGGGGCCGCCGTCCGAAGGTGCCCTCGGGTACCCGAACGGGTACCCCCACGTCTGGTGCGCCACGTTGCTGGTGGCCAGGTCGGGAACCATACGCCGCGATTCGATGGACGGTCGGGCGGCTCAGCCGTCCGCCTCGCAGACGGTGGGGGCGGCGTCGTCGACGGGCAGCTCCGCGCGGTTCTCCGGCAGCGGGGGAGGGGTGCCGCCGAATGCCGGGCACCTCGGCTTGTGATCGCACCAGTCACACAGCCGGCCCGGCGTGGCCCGCCAGTCGCCCGTCCGGTGCGCCCGGGCGATGGCCGCCCACAGCGCCTCGATCCGGCGCTCGGTGGCGCGCAGCTCCGACTCCTCCGGCGTGGCACGCAGCCAGGTTCGGTCACTCAGGTAATAGAGCCGGAGCTCGCGCGGGATGACGCCACGCGAACGCCATAGCACGAGCGCGTAGAACCGCATCTGGAACATGGCCGCGCCTTCGAACGCCGGGCCGGGGGAGCGGCCCGTCTTGTAGTCGATGACGCGCAGCGCGGTGCCCTGGGGGGTCTCGGCCGAGTCGAGGCGGTCCACGTAGCCGCGCAGCCGCAGCCCGGAGGCCAGGACATGCTCGACGTAGAGCTCCCGGGCGGCCGGGGCCAGCCTGGTCGGGTCCTCGAGGGTGAAGTAGCCGGCGAGAAGGTCACGCGCGCTGTCCAGCCAGGAGCGCAGGGCGCCGTCGTCGTCGAACAGGCCACCGAGCGCCGGGTCGCGGGCGAGCAGGTCGGCCCAGACCGGCTCGACGAGCTCGGTCGCGGCCGGCTGGGTCCGGCTCCGGGCGGGCAGGTCGAACAGCCGCTCGAGCACGCCGTGCACCACCGTGCCCCGCGTCGCCGCCTCGCTCGGCGCCTCCGGCAGCCGGTCGACCACGCGGAAGCGGTAGCGCAGCGGGCAGTTGACGAAGTCGGCGGCCCGGGAGGGGGATAACGACGCCGTTATCGGCGGCGCCTGTGGCGCCGCGGCCGGTGGCGTCGGCGGCGAGGCCGGGGCCGCCGCGGGGTCGCGGCCCTCATGCCAGCCGGGCCCGACCTGGACCGGCCCGGTCGGGCAACCTTCGGCGGCCGAGCCCGGGGCCTGGTCAGGCGTTGTGGTCATGGCGTCGACCCTAGAACCCGCCACCGACACGATCGGCGCCCGCCTCGGGGCACCCACGGTGTCCCGATGTGCCTCCCTCGCCGAGGGTCTGGGCTCCGCCCCGGGCGGATTTCCGCAGACCTGACCCCGGCCGTCGGCTCCGAGAACAATCATGGCGGCTGAGCGATCTCATAGACGCACTCAGTCGCCACACATCGTCTCGGCCGGCCTGGCGGAGGCTGGCCTGGTTCTCCGGATCCGGGTTTTCGGGGGTTCGACCTCTGGAGCCGGGCCCCTGAGGCCCGGGGGCCGGGGCCCGTTCCTGAGGTGGAGTCCTACAAGCCTGATCCCAGCCGGTGACCCCCAGCGCAACCGTGGCGGCGTGACGGGCCTCGAGCCGCGGGCGCCCTGGCCGCGTCCTCGGGCCGTGGCCGGGCCTCCGCGGCCCCCGAACAAGCCCGCTGCCGGCCAGATGACAGCGCAATCCGTAGCGGGAGCGCTATCCGCGGCGGACACCACGGAGGATGGTCCGTAGCATCTACACCTATGGAGGACCAGCCCGGCGCGGCGCGGCACGGCGTCCCCGGTGGAGCGGAGCCGCCGGAGCGGCGGCCGGCGCCGCGTCCGCCGGGTATGCGGGTCGGGCACGTCCGCGGTGCCCCGATCTTCGTCTCACCGCTGGCCGTGGTCTTCGCGGCGCTGGTCGCGTCCCTGCTCATCGACCCGATCCGGGACCATCTGACGATCGCCGCGACCGACGGGCATGTGCTCGTACTGTCCCTGCTCGTCTCGGCGGGGTTCCTCCTGTCGCTGCTCGCGCACGAGATCGGGCACGCGCTGACCGCGCAGCGGTTCGGGCTGCACGTCCGGTCGGTGACCCTGCACGGCTTCGCCGGTTTCACCGAGTTCGAACCCGAGCCGGCCACCGCCGCCCGCGAGTTCCTGATCGCCTTCGTCGGGCCCGCCGTCAACGGCGTGATCGGGGGGCTGTGCTTCCTGGGCCTGCTGGCCGTGCCGGATCACGGCAGCGTCGGGACAGTGCTCTTCTTCATCGGCTTCACCAACGCCGCGCTGTTCGTGTTCAACCTGGCGCCGGGCCTGCCTCTCGACGGCGGGCGGGTCGTCGTCGCGGCGGTGTGGGCCATCGGGCACGACAAGCTGCGTGGGCTGCGGGCCGGCGCCTACGGCGGCTTCATCGTGGCTGGTGCGCTGGTGGTCTGGGGCGCGACGAAGGACTCCGACGGCTTCGGTGCGCTCTACGCCTACGTCCTGGCCGGGTTCGTCGCCTTCGGCGCCTACCAGTCGCTGCGGTCGGCGAAGGTCCGCGAGCGGCTGCCCGGGCTGTCGGCGGGCCGGCTCGCCCGCCGCACGCTGCCGGTGGAGGCCGCGGTCCCGCTCGGCGAGGCGCTGCGCCGGGCCCAGGAGGTGGGCGCCACGGCCGTCGCGGTGATCGACCGGGACGGTACCCCCATCAAGATCATGAATGGCGCCTCCGTCGACGCCCTGCCGGAGCACCGCCGGCCGTGGATGGCGGTGGACGAGGTCAGCCGGAGCATCGGCCCGGGGATGACCCTGCAGGCCGAGCTCGAGGGCGAGGACCTGCTGGCGGCCGTCCAGCGGGCCCCGGCCGCGGAGTACCTCGTGGTCCAGCGCGGCCGGCCGGTCGGCGTGCTGGCCATGGTCGATCTCGTGGCCAGGATCGACCCGGCGGCCGCGACCCGTATGGTCTCCCATCGGTGACGTTCGTTCGCCGCTGACGGCCGCCGGGCCCGGCCCGGCCCTGACGCACCCGGCACGCGTCACCCGCACGCCCCCGTGCGACCAGCTTCCAGCGGACAGGGCGCGCGCCGGCCGTGGACCGGCCTCGGGGCGCGCGCCGAGAGGACGACGAGATCAGTACTGACCCGACCACGCCGGACGCGGTCGCGTCCCGCCCGCCCCTGCCGGACCTCGCGGAGCTTCCGCCCCTGCCGGACCACGCGGACCCCGCGGCACCGGAGATGCCCGCGGCACCGGAGATGCCCGAGGTACCCGAGGTGCCGCGGCCGACCGGCGCGGCGCGGCGCCGCGGGACGTTCACCAAGGGCGACCGCGTCCAGCTGACCGACCCCAAGGGCCGGCGGCACACGGTCGTCCTCGAGCCGGGCCGGCAGTTCCACACCCACCGGGGGGCGATTCCGCACGACGACCTGCTCGGCCGGCCCGAGGGTGTCGTCGTGAGCAGCACCGGGGGCACCGACTACCTGGCACTGCGGCCGCTGCTGGCCGACTTCGTGCTGTCGATGCCGCGCGGCGCGACCGTCGTCTACCCGAAGGACGCGGCGCAGATCGTCATGTACGCCGACGTCTTCCCCGGCGCGCAGGTGCTGGAGGCCGGTGCCGGTTCCGGCGCGCTGTCCTGCGCCTTGCTGCGGGCCGTGGGCGACGGCGGCCGGCTGGTCTCCTACGAGCGGCGTCCCGACTTCGCGGAGGTCGCCCGGCGCAACATCGAGACCTTTTTCGGCGGACCACATCCGGCTCATACACTGCATGTCGGTGATCTGGCCGAGTCGGCCGAGCGGGGCATGGACCGGGTGATCCTCGACATGCTCGCCCCGTGGGACGTGCTGCCCGCGGCCGCGGCGGCGCTCGTCCCCGGCGGCGTGCTGTGCGCGTACGTCGCGACGACCACGCAGCTCTCCCGGACGGTCGAGGCGCTGCGCGAGTTCGGCTGCTTCGCGGAGCCCGCGGCGTGGGAGACGATGATGCGCGACTGGCACGTCGAGGGCCTCGCCGTGCGCCCCGGTCACCGCATGGTCGGGCACACCGGTTTCCTGGTGACAGCGCGCCGGTTGGCGGACGGCGTCACTGCTCCACCGAGGCGGCGGCGCCCGGCCAAGGGCTCCTATCCGGAGCCGGCGACCGCTCCGGAGCCGGTATCCGCCGACCGCCCGGCCGAGCAGGGCCAGCCGGCGGGAGCGGGTAGCTTGCCGGGCCTGTACGGCCAGCCCGATCGCCAGGTCATCGCGGAGCCTCAGGCCGAGCCGGAGCTTCAGGCCGAGCCGGAGCTTCAGGCCGAGCCTGAGCCTCGAGTCGACGCCGGCTCCGACGGCTGACGCGATGCCGGTCGCGGCCGGGCGATCCGCGGAGGCGCCCGCGCGGCGGGCCCGGGCGCCGGACCCCCACGGGTGGGGGCGCGGCGGGGGCGCCGGGGTGGGTGGTTCTCACTCCTGTGGGCCGCCGACCTCCAGCGTCCCGTCCGGGTGCTCGACGTAGATGCAGGTGCCGGGGCACTGCTCGGCGGCGTCGCGGATCTCTGTGAGCAGCGGCAGCGGAACCGGCACGTGGGTCCCCGGTGTGGTCTGAAGCTCACCGTCGGAGTTCTTCACGTAGGCGAGCCCGTCGATGTCGAACTCGAACACCGAGGGTGCATACTGGACGCACAGACCGTCGCCGGTGCAGGAGTCCTGGTCGATGCGGACCCGGAGTCCGGGCGAATCGCCCGGCTTCGTTGGTGTTGCCACAGGGCTCCGATCTTCTGTCACCATGGCACCGTAACCCGCTGTTTACGGCAAACCTGGGTCGTCCTCGCGCGACCGGCCTGCCAGCGGCGGTCACAACGGTAGTGTGGGTGCGTCCCGGTCAGCACGGGGGAGGTGGAGGCGCGGTGTCCGGTCCCCGTTCGGGCTCTGGCTCCGGTGGGAGCACGGGTCGTCCTGGTGACGCCGATTCTCAACGGTCGGCGTACGAGAAGGAAGTACACGAACTCACGACTCAGGTCACCTTCCTGGAGGAAGAAGTGGCCATGCTGCGGCGGAGGCTGTCTGAATCGCCCCGACAGGTACGTGTCCTGGAGGAGCGACTAGCCCAGGTACAGGTGGAGCTACAGACCGCCACTGGGCAAAACGACAAGCTCGTCGCCACCCTTCGGGAGGCACGTGACCAGATCATCTCGTTGAAGGAGGAGGTCGACCGGCTCGCGCAACCGCCGAGCGGGTACGGCGTCTTCATCCGTGGCTACGACGACGGCACGGTCGACGTGTTCACGCAGGGCAGAAAGCTCCGCGTGACGGTGTCGCCGAACGTCGAAGCCGACGTCCTGCAGCCCGGTCAGGAGGTCATGCTCAACGAGGCGCTCAACGTCGTGGAGGTTCGCGCGTTCGAGCGGCAGGGCGAGATCGTCCTGCTCAAGGAGGTCCTCGAGAGCGGTGACCGGGCGCTGGTGATCGGTCACACCGACGAGGAACGGGTCGTCATGCTGGCCCAGCCACTCCTCGACGGCCCGATCCGAGCCGGCGACTCGCTCCTCATCGAGCCACGGTCGGGGTACGCCTTCGAGCGGATCCCCAAGTCCGAGGTCGAGGAGCTGGTCCTCGAAGAGGTCCCAGACATCGGCTACGAGCAGATCGGCGGCCTGAAGGGCCAGATCGAGTCGATCCGCGACGCGGTCGAGCTGCCGTTCCTCTACAAGGAACTGTTCCTGGAGCACAAGCTCAAGCCACCGAAGGGCGTGCTGCTCTACGGCCCGCCCGGCTGTGGCAAGACGCTGATCGCCAAGGCCGTGGCGAACTCCCTGGCCAAGAAGGTCGAGGCACAGACAGGCCAGGGCTCCGGCCGGGCCTTCTTCCTCAACATCAAGGGCCCGGAGCTGCTCAACAAGTACGTAGGCGAGACCGAGCGGCAGATCCGGCTGGTGTTCCAGCGGGCGCGCGAGAAGGCGTCCGAGGGCATGCCGGTGATCGTGTTCTTCGACGAGATGGACTCGATCTTCCGGACCCGTGGCTCGGGTGTCTCCTCGGACGTGGAGAACACGATCGTCCCGCAGCTGCTCAGCGAGATCGACGGCGTTGAGCAGCTCGAGAACGTCATCGTGATCGGCGCGTCCAACCGAGAGGACATGATCGACCCGGCGATCCTGCGGCCGGGCCGGCTCGACGTGAAGATCAAGGTCGAGCGTCCGGACGCCGAAGCGGCCAAGGACATCTTCGCCAAGTACGTCCTGCCCGAGCTCCCGCTGCACGCCGACGACCTCGCCGAGCACGGAGGTAACCGGGAGGCGACCTGCCAGGGCATGATCCAGCGGGTCGTCGAGCGGATGTACGCCGAGAGCGAGGAGAACCGCTTCCTCGAGGTCACCTACGCCAACGGTGACAAGGAGGTCCTGTACTTCAAGGACTTCAACTCGGGCGCGATGATCGAGAACATCGTGGCCCGGGCGAAGAAGATGGCGGTGAAGGACCTCATCGAGAGCGGAGTCCGCGGCCTGCGCATGCAGCACCTGCTGTCGGCGTGCCTGGACGAGTTCAAGGAGAACGAGGACCTGCCGAACACCACGAACCCGGACGACTGGGCCCGGATCTCCGGCAAGAAGGGTGAGCGGATCGTCTACATCCGCACACTCGTCACCGGAACCAAGGGCACCGAGGCCGGGCGGTCGATCGACACCATCGCGAACACCGGCCAGTACCTCTAGGCAGTTCGCGGGGCGGGGGCCAGCCGCCCGCTGTGGTCGCCACGCGGCGGCCGTCTCGTTGACGAGGCGGCCGCCGCGTCGTGGTTTCACGGGCCCGGTGACCCCCGGCCGTGCCCACCGGCTGCCCGCCAGCCGGTCCGCGAGCCGTGCCCGCCGGCTGGAACCGCCGGTCGAGTGGCTGTGCCGTCGGGCGTCGCGCTGCCCAAGATAGTCAACGATGTTGACGCCCATCCCTGCCCGTTTTGATCTTCGAAACGGGCTTGTGGTGGTCTCCTGCCGTCGCTGTGAGAAGACGGACACGCAGCCCAGCGGCCGTCGAACAGGCTGACGGGCCGCCACGTCGCCGATCACCCGAATGCCGGCACCCGCGGGGCTGTCGGCGTGGCGGGGGAGGTCTCCGGGCGTTCCCGAAGCTTCCCGGCAAGAGGTTCGGAACGACCAAGGGCGGCGTCCGGCCGACCCGGCGGCCCGCCAGCACCTACGCTTGCAGAGTGAGCGTGCGCCGGATCATGGGGACCGAGACCGAATACGGCGTGTCCGTGCCCGGTCAACCCAACACAAACCAGATGCTGGCTTCGTCGTTGGTCGTGAACTCTTACGCCAACAGGGCCGCCACCGGGGGCAGTCGAGCTCGGTGGGACTTCGAGGAGGAGTCCCCCCTGCGAGACGCCCGCGGCTTCGAGCTGCCCAGGGAGCCGGTGGTCGATCCTGGCGCGCCCGCGAACGAGGACGACCTCGGGCTGGCCAACGTCATCCTGACCAACGGCGCGCGCTTCTACGTCGATCATGCGCACCCCGAGTTCTCGACCCCCGAGGTGACGAACCCGCGCGACATCGTCCTCTGGGACAAGGCGGGGGAGCGGGTGATGGCAGAGGCGGCCCGCCGTGCGCTGACTGTCCCCGGCACGATGCCCGTGCACCTGTACAAGAACAACACCGACAACAAGGGTGTCTCCTACGGCTGCCATGAGAACTACCTCATGGCGCGGGCGACCCCGTTCGGGGAGATCGTGCGGCACCTGACGCCGTTCTTCGTCTCCCGCCAGGTGATATGCGGCGCCGGCCGGGTCGGCATCGGCGTGGACGGGCGTGAGCCCGGGTTCCAGATCAGCCAGCGCTCGGACTTCTTCGAGGTCGAGGTCGGACTGGAGACCACCCTCAAGCGCCCCATCATCAACACCCGGGACGAGCCCCACGCCGACCCGGAGAAGTACCGGCGTCTGCACGTGATCATCGGTGACGCCAACATGAGCGAGATCGCCACCTACCTCAAGGTGGGGATGACCTCGCTCGTCCTGGCCATGATCGAGGAGGGCTGGCTCCAGGTCGACCTGTCGGTGGACGCGCCGGTCGCGACGCTGCGGGCGATCTCCCACGACCCCTCGCTGCGGTATCTGCTCACCCTGCGCGACGGCCGGAAGATGACCGCCGTGCAGCTCCAGATGGAGTACTTCGAGCAGGCCCGCAAGTTCGTCGAGGACAGGCTCGGCACGGACGTCGACCCGCAGACGGCCGACGTGCTCTCCCGGTGGGAGTCGGTGCTCGGCCGCCTCGAGGTCGACCCGATGACCTGCTCGCGGGAGCTCGACTGGGTGGCCAAGCTGTCGATCATCGAGGGCTACCGCTCCCGTGACGCCCTGGCATGGGACTCGCCGCGGCTGCAGCTCGTCGACCTCCAGTACCACGACGTGCGGCCGGAGAAGGGCCTCTACAACCGCCTGGTGGCCCGGGGCCGCTTCGACCTCCTCCTGAGTGAGGAAGAGGTCACCAGGGCGATGACGGAGCCTCCGGAGGACACCAGGGCGTACTTCCGGGGGCGCTGCCTGGAGCTCTACCCGCAGCAGGTGGCGGCCGCTTCCTGGGACTCGGTCATCTTCGACATCGGGCGGGACTCGCTGCAGCGGGTGCCGACCCTTGAGCCGCTGCGTGGCACCAAGGCGCACGTGGGCGAGCTGCTCGCCCGCTGCCCCACCGCCGCCGACCTGGTGGACGCCCTGTCGGGTAACTGACAGCCGGCGGAGTCTCGCGGTGGTCTCCCCGAGACTTCGCGCCGTACCGGCGCGAAGTCTCGGCGCGCCGGTGGCACCACCATCGACCAGCACATTTTGCGCCCTCGGCGGACGAGGCGACGTCGCCGGGTGTTCGTGATGGAGTGGACCTCGTACCGATCCACCGGAAGCAGTCGGCGGAGCGGGATAGTGTCGCCCCAGGCGATCGAAGGAGGCTCCCATGGCCCAGAGGGACACCGGTGGCGGGCAGCAGCGCACCGGCCGCCGTGATGACGAGACCGCCGAGGCCGAGGTTGAGGAATCGGGCGCCTCGGATCTCAAGGAAAGGCACGAGAAGCTCTCGGAGGACGTCGACTCCCTGCTCGACGAAATCGATGACGTTCTCGAGGAGAACGCCGAGGAGTTCGTGAAGGGATACGTCCAGAAGGGCGGTCAGTAGGGTCTGACGCCCCGCGGCCGGTTCGGCCGGACGAGCCACATGCGCCCGTTCGGCCGGTCGCCGGGGGAGCCAACGCGGCGACCGGTGCCGCGGGGCCCTGCTGCCCGACGCGTCCCGGGGCCGTGCCCTGGATCGCGATGCCCGCGCCCGGGGCGTGCCCGATGCCTAGGGTGTGCCCGATGGCGGTGGGCGTCGGCACGTGGATCGCTCAGCTGTCCTGGTGTCTCCCGCCGCGAGCGAGGTCGGTGCCTGGGGCGTCCGTACGGGCCGTCCAGGCGCCGTGCCGCCGGCGGGGCTTCAAGGGCCTACCGAGGGGCTCACAGGCCCGCTGAGGCCGCCGAGTGCCACCGCGGCGGTGCGCCCGGGACCGCGGCCTGGGACCCCGCGACTTGGGACCGCGACTTGGGACGGAGCGGGACCACGGCCACCCTGCCGGCCCGGCACGTGGCATGTTGTGCATCACCCGGAGCCTTGGGCTGGGCCGCCTCGGACCATCCTGGGCCGCCGGCTCACGATCGACTATCTGAAGGGGGATGCGTGCCCGATCCAACGGGTGTCGCCGGGCGTCTACCGGCTGTGTTCATGACACCGGGAACGTCGTCGTTCACCGATTTCCTGTCCGTCGCGGCTCCGGACCTGCTTCCGGGCGCCCGGGGCCCGCTGCCCGCTCCGGTGACCGATGCGGCTCACGGCACCACCATCGTGGCCGTGGCGTTCCCCGGTGGCGTGATCATGGCCGGCGACCGCCGCGCGACGCAGGGGCACATGATCGCCCAGCGTGACGTCGAGAAGGTCCACCACGCGGACGAGTTCTCCTGCGTCGGCTACGCCGGCACGGCCGGTGTGGGCGCCGAGCTGATCCGTCTGTTCCAGGTCGAGCTCGAGCACTACGAGAAGATCGAGGGCTCCACGCTGAGCCTGGACGCGAAGGCCAACCGGCTCGCGTTCATGGTCAAGGGGAACCTGGGCATGGCGATGCAGGGCCTTGCGGTCATCCCGCTGTTCGCCGGCTTCGACACCGAGACCGGCGAGGGACGGATCTTCTCCTACGACATCGCCGCGGCGAAGTCCGAGGAGCGCACCTACGAGTCGATCGGGTCGGGCTCGGTCTTCGCCCGCGGCTCGCTGAAGAAGCGCTATCGGGCCAACCACAGCCAGGACGACGCGATCCGGATCAGCGTCGAGGCTCTCTACGACGCCGCCGACGACGACTCGGCGACCGGTGGGCCGGACCTCATCCGCAAGCTGTACCCGATCGTCGCCTCGGTGACCGTCGACGGATACCGTCGCCTCACCGATGACGAGGTCGGCCCGGTGGTCGACTCGATCATCGCCGACCGCGCGCAGAACTCAGGAGGCTGACGTGACCATGCCGTTCGGCTACGCAAGTCCCGAACAGCAGGTCCGGGACAAGTCCGAGTACGCGCGCAAGGGCATCGCGCGCGGCCGGAGCGTGGTCGTCCTCACCTACGTCGACGGCATCCTGTTCGTCGCCGAGAACCCGTCGACGACCCTGCACAAGATCAGCGAGATGTACGACCGCATCGGCTTCGCCGCGGTGGGGAAGTACAACGAGTTCGAGAACCTCCGCACGGCCGGCATCCGGATCATGGACACCCGCGGCTACATGTACGACCGGCGGGATGTCACGAGCCGGGCGCTCGCGAACGCCTACGCGCAGACCCTCGGCGCGATCTTCACTGAGAGCATCAAGCCCTACGAGGTGGAGATCGTCGTCGCCGAGGTGGGGCACACCGCCGCGGATGACCAGATCTTCCGTCTCACCTACGACGGCTCGATCGCCGACGAGCGTGGCTTCATCGCGATCGGCGGTCAGTCCGAGCAGGTGCTGACCTCCCTGCGGGAGCACCACACGGAGGGCCAGCCGCTCGCCACCGCGCTGCGCGTGGCGGTGGACGCGCTCACCGCCGGCGCGCCGCCCGGGGCGCAGAACGGGGAGCGCACGCTGACGGCCGGGAACCTCGAGGTCGCGATGCTCGACCGGAAGCGCTCCCGGCGGTTGTTCAAGCGGATCGTCGGCAGCCAGCTCGACGGACTGCTCGAGGAGACCGCTCCGTCCGCGTCCTGACGAGCCGGATCGGGAGTCTCCGCCGGCCGAGGTGCCTTCTCGGCCGGCACGGCTTGGCTTCGGATCCGATCCGTGGCCGTTCCGCAGGGCTCACACAGCCGCGGAACGGCCACGGATCGCCCGCCTGGCACGATCACGACCTGCCGGTCTGGGAATCCTGGCAGCCAGCCACGTGCGGTGCAGCGCGGGCAGCCGGGGGCCTTGACGCCGTCCGGTGGCCATATCCGCGGCGGCCACACCCGGCGCCGATCAGTCCCGCCGCGGGCGGAGGACGAACCCCAGGTAGCCATAGTCGGCACCGTGGGCCCGGCGGAGCGTGATCTCGGCCCGGCAGGCGTCCAGGGCGGCTCGGTCGTCCGCCGTCGCGGTACCGGCCCGTTCCGCCCGGTCGAGCCGGGCGGTCAACGGGTCGTAGTACTCCGCCCACCAGTCGCTGTCCGGCTGTTCGAAGGCCGCGACCACCTCGTAGCCCGCCGCGCGGGCCATGTCCGCCGTCGCCTCGGCCGAGCGCAGGGGGTAGGCGGCGTCCCAGAACTCCTTCACCGGGGGCGCCGGGTCGTCGACCGTCCAGACCGGTTCGGACACGACGAGGGTCCCCGCTGGTGCCAGCAGCCGCCGCCATGCCCGCAGCGCGGCGGCGAAGCCCATGATGTACGCCGAGCCCTCCGACCAGACGAGGTCGAAGGCGCTGTCCGGGCAGGGCAGATCGGTCATCGACGCGACGACGGGCCGGATCCGGTCGCGCGTCCCCGCGGCCGTGGCCGAGTGCGCCAACTGGGTCAGGAACGGGCGGTGCAGGTCGACCGCGACGACGTCCGCGCCGGCGGCCTGGGCGAGCACGAGCGCCGCCCGGCCCGGCCCGCATCCGATGTCGAGCGCGCGCGGTCGGTGCGGCAGCGGGCCGGCGAGCTCCAGCAGCCGCCGGGTCGTCGCGTCCGACCCGGCGGACTGGCGTGGCAGCCCTTCGTGCAGCGCCCAGAACATCCGGGTGATCTCTCCGGCGGCGTCCGTGTCGTCGGGCTCGCCGACGCCGTCCACCGGATGGGGCGCGGTCGGGGTGCCCGGCCGGTCCGGTCCGCTCCGCCCGGCACCGGTCGGTGCCTCCGCCGCCTGCGGTCGGCCCACGCGGGCCACCTCCCGGGTGGTCATGGCGACCGGGCGACGCCGTGCGCGGTCGACCGGGCCTGATCCGTTCGAGTCGGCGGGACGGTACATCACCGGCGGGCCGGCCACCAACGGGTTTCTCCACCTCGCCCGCCGAACACGCCGGGGCGTCCGCCCGCCGCGGGGACGGGCGGTTGTGGTCAGGAGGGGCGTACGCGCCTGTCGAGGAAGGCGAGGGTGCGCTGCCACGCGTCGGCCGCCGGCCCGGGGCGGTGTACGGCGGATCGGTCGTGGCTGTGGAAGGCGTGGCCGGCGCCCGGGTAGCTGACGAGTTCCGTCGGCTGCCCCGAACGGGCGGCGGCGGCCCGCAGGCCGGTGACATCCGCCATGGGGATCATCGTGTCCTCCTCGCCGTAGAGACCCAGCCAGGGCCCGCGCAGCGACGGCGCGACCTCGAGCAGCGCCGGGACGCCCGGCCACGCCGGCGAGCTGACGGCTCCGCCGTAGAACGACACGGCCCCGGCCAGCGGCGTCCGCGTCGCGGTGAACAGCGCGACGGTGCCGCCCATGCAGAAGCCCACGATCGCGGTCTGCCCCGGCCCGAACCCGGCGTCGGCCAGGTGCCCCACGCAGTCGTCGACGTCGGCGGAGATCCCGGCGCCGGTCAGCGTCGCCATCTGCGGCAGCGCACCGGCCCACGAATCCGCCGGGTCGACCTCGGCGATGCCGTCCCGGTGGTAGAGGTGCGGCGCGATCGTCAGGTAGCCCGCCTCGGCGAGGTCGTCGCAGACGGACAGGAGGTAGCGGGTGATCCCGCGGGCGTCCTGGATCACGATGACGCCGCCCCGGGGCGGGTTGTCGGCGGCGGGCGCGATCACTGTCGCCGGGGTACGGCCGCGGGTGGACACGTCGGTCCGCAGGTGACGGGTTCGCTGCTCGTTCGTCTCGGCTGTCATGGCCGCCATCTTTCCCCCGGATTACCAGTCCCATCACCATCCGGGCCGAGCGCTCACGAGTCGGGTCACCTCCGGGTACCCGCGTGCCCGGGTGCCGGGTGCGGTGGGCGGTCTGGGCCGGACACGCCGCCTGCGGCCCGCCACCGCACCGTCGCACCGTGATCTGAGCGACGCTGCACGTCGCTCACCTTCAGTGTCTGAATGGCGACGGATCCCAGTGATCGTAGTGGAGGGCCGATGGATCTGACGGCGGAACACGGGCGCTGGCACCGCCTCCGAGCCGCGGCGGGCCGCGCCACCGGACCTGCGCGCCGCACGGCCGGACCTGCGCGCCGCACGGCGGTGACGGTCGTCGGGATGTCCGTCCTGCTCGGCCTCGTCGTCTGTCTCTACGGCTCCACGGTCACCTCGGTGCGTCCCCGTGGGCTTCCCGTGGTCGTCGCCGGCCAGCCGCAGGGCGCGAAGGCCCTCACGGAGGCGGTCGAACGGATGTCGCCGGGCGCCCTGCGTATCGGTGTCGTCCCGGACGCCGCCGCCGCCGACCGGGTGCTGCGCGACCGGAAGGCTTACGCCGCGTTCGTCATCACCGACGACGGGCTCGCGCTGCGCCTCGCGTCCGCGGCGAGCCCCGCCGTGGCCGAGGCGCTGGTCCGCGGAATGTCGGTGACGTTTCCCGATCTGCGGATCCCCGTCGTCGACGTCGTCCCCAACGCCTCCGCCGATCATCAGGGTGGCGGGGTGTCCGCCGGCTACCTGCCGCTGGTGCTGATCGCGGCGGCGGCGGGCGTGCTGCTGGCGCGCGCCGCCCGGACGAGGCAGGCCCGTCTCGGTGGCCTCGTCGGCTTCATGGTGGCCGCCGGGGTGGCCGGCACCCTGGCCCTCGGTGGGGGTCTCGACGTGCTGCCCGACACGTTCGGGAGCAGCGTGGTCGTCCTGGCGATGGTCGCCGGGGCCGTGGTGGCACCCGTCCTCGGGCTGGGCGCGGTGGCCGGGGGGCGCGGGCTCGTCGCGGCTGTCGGCGTGACCGTGCTCGGCGCGGCCCTCTCCGGCGCGTCGTCGGCGCCGGAGATGCTGCCGACGCCGTGGGGCGGCCTGGGTCAGCTGCTGCCGCCCGGAGCGGGGGTGACCCTGCTGCGGTCCACCCTGTACTTCGATGGTGCCGGTGGCGGGCGTGGGGCGGCCGTCCTGGCGATCTGGGCGGTCGCCGGGATCGCCCTGATCCTGCTCGGCCGGGAGCGCGCGGGCGGCGCCGGGACGATTCCGGCCGGGACGTCGGTTCCGAGCGAAGCCACCGCCGCGCCGGCGGCGGCCGCGGTCGCCGCCGGGCTGGTCGTGCGCCCCCGGGAGGCCACAGCTGAGACCAGCCCGAGCGTCTCCCCACGCGAAGGCGGGTTCCGAGCATAGGGTCGGTCTCGTGGATCGCCGCATCTTCGGGCTGGAGAACGAGTACGGCGTCACCTGCGTGTTCCGCGGGCAGCGAAGGCTGTCGCCGGACGAGGTGGCCCGTTACCTGTTCCGACGCGTCGTGTCCTGGGGCCGTAGCAGCAACGTGTTCCTCAAGAACGGCGCCCGGCTCTACCTGGACGTCGGCAGCCACCCGGAGTACGCCACCCCCGAGTGCGACTCCGTGCCCGATCTGGTGACGCACGACAAGGCGGGCGAGCGGATCCTCGAGGGCCTGCTCGTCGAGGCGGAGCGCCGGCTGCGCGAAGAGGGCATCGCCGGGGACATCCACCTGTTCAAGAACAACACCGACTCGGCGGGGAACAGCTACGGCTGCCACGAGAACTACCTCGTGGGGCGGCACGGCGAGTTCAGCCGCCTGGCGGACGTGCTGGTCCCGTTCCTGGTCAGCCGGCAGATCCTGTGCGGCGCGGGCAAGGTCCTTCAGACCCCGCGCGGGGCGGTGTACTGCATCTCCCAGCGCGCCGAGCACATCTGGGAGTCGGTGTCGTCGGCGACGACCCGCTCGCGTCCGATCATCAACACCCGCGACGAGCCGCACGCGGACGCCGAGCGCTTCCGTCGGCTGCACGTCATCGTCGGTGACTCGAACATGAGCGAGACGACGATGCTGCTCAAGCTGGGCTCCACCGACCTGGTGCTCCGCATGATCGAGGCGGGGGTCGTCCTGCGCGACATGTCGCTGGAGAACCCGATCCGGGCGATCCGCGAGGTGTCCCACGACATGACCTGCCAGCGCCGGATCAAGCTGGCGAACGGCCGTGAGGTGAGCGCGCTGGACATCCAGCGCGAGTACTACTCGAAGGCGGTCGAGTTCGTCGAGCGGCGCGGCGGGGACGCCGTGGCGAAGCGGGTGCTCGACCTGTGGGGCCGCACCCTGCTCGCGATCGAGACCGAGGACCTGGAGCTGGTCGCCCGGGAGATCGACTGGGTCACCAAGTTCGTCCTCATCGACCGCTTCCGGCTCAAGCACGGGCTGTCGCTGGCGTCGCCGCGGGTGGCCGAGCTCGACCTGAAGTACCACGACATCCACCGTGACCGCGGGCTCTACTACCGGATGGAGCGGGCCGGCCTGGTCGAGCGGGTCACCCGCGACCTCGACATCTTCGAGGCGAAGTCGGTGCCGCCGCAGACCACCCGGGCCCGGCTGCGCGGGGAGTTCATCAAGCGGGCGCAGGAGAAGCGGCGCGACTTCACCGTCGACTGGGTGCACCTCAAGCTCAACGACCAGGCCCAGCGCACGGTGCTGTGCAAGGACCCGTTCCGGTCGGTGGACGACCGCGTCGACAAGCTGATCGCGAGCATGTAGGCCGCGCCGGCCCGGCCGGCCGGTGTCGTGCCGAAGCACGGAGGCTTGTCCTCTACAGTCTGACTCCACAGGTTCAGGCAGCTCGAGCGCGTGGCGCCGGCCGGCGGCCCCGCGTGCCGTGGCGGCGGTGCCGCGCAGTATCCAGAGGATCTTTGCTTCCGTGATCTCTTCGCTTCGTGGTGTCATCGCCCGCCGCCGTCACCGGCTGGCCGCCCTCGCCCTCCCCGCCGTCCTGCTGGTGCCGCTCGCCGCGTGCAGCTCGTCGGACACGCCCGACGGGACGGCCGCCGCGCCGGTCCCGTCCGCCGCGCAGGACGCCGGCGCGCGGGCGGGCGGCCCGCCGGCCGTCGAGAATGCCGTGGACCTCACCCAGAAGCCCGTAGCCGCGGCGGGCAAGGGCCTGGCCCCGACCGACCTGGTCACCCAGGATCTGGTGACCGGTGAGGGCGCGGCGGCCAGCGCGACGAGCACCGTCCAGATCCAGTACGTCGGCACCATCTGGAAGACCGGCAAGGAGTTCGACTCGAGCTGGGAGCGGGGCGCCCCGGACACCTTCTCCCTGCTGCGGACGGTCCCCGGCTTCGGCCAGGGCATCGACGGGATGAAGGCGGGCGGCCGCCGGCTGATCGTGATCCCGCCGGAGCTCGGCTACGGGCCGATGGGCGGCCAGCCGCCGATAATCATGGCTGATGACTCGCTGGTGTTCATCGTCGACCTGCTCGAGGTCGTGCCGGCCGGCGCCGAAGAGGGCACGTCGCAGGGCACGGCCGATCCGGGGACCGGGTCTCTCTGACGCGTCGCGTCGCCGCCCCGGCCGGGCAAGCCCTGGCCGGGGCCACGACGGTCCTCGCCGCCCCGCGGCGGCGGCGGGGCGGTTACCACGTTGACGTCGAGTGCGGCTAGCCTCATCCGATGTGTCCCGCCGACGGCTGGAGCGCCTGCTCAACCTGACGATGTGCCTGATGGCGACATCGCGGTTCCTCACCGTGTCCCAGATCGGGGAGATGGTGGAGGGGTACGACCCGGGGGAGTCGGAGGAGGCGCAGGAGGCCTACCGGCGCATGTTCGAGCGCGACAAGCAGTACCTGCGCGAGCTCGGTATCCCGGTCGAGACCGGCCAGGATTCAGCGTTCAGCGACGAGCTCGGCTACCGCATCCGCCGCGGCGACTACGCGCTCGGGGAGATCTCCCTCGACCCGGACGAGTTCGCGGCGCTCGCGCTGGCCGCCTCGCTGTGGTCGAGCGCGACCCTCGCCGCCCCGGCCGCGAGCGCGCTGCGCAAACTGGCAGCCGCCGGTGCCCCGGTGCGCCCCGCCGGGCTGGGCGGGGCCGATCTCCTGGCGGGACCCTCCTCGGCGCTCGGGCCCGGCGGGTTCGAGGGCTTCGAGCCGCGGGTCGACACGGCCGAGCCGGCCTTCGAGGCGGTACTCGCCGCCGTCCAGGCCGGCCGGGTGGTGCGCTTCCCCTACCGCCGTCCCGGGCAGACCGAGGACACCGAGCGGCACGTGCAGCCGTGGGGGGTGCTGTCCTGGCGGGGCCGCTGGTACCTGGTCGGGCACGACCTGCGGCGGGCCGCGCCACGGGTGTTCCGGCTCTCCAGGGTGACCGGCGGAGTGCGTGCGGTCGGCCCGCCCGGCGCGTTCACCGTCCCCCCCGATGTGGACCTGCGGGCGATGATCTCCTTGACGGAGCCGCCCGAGCACATCCGCAGCGCGTTGCTGCGGGTCCGGCGCGGGTGCGGGCACGCGCTGCGCCGCCGGGCCCGCCCGGCGGAGGCGCCGGGTCCTGACCTGCCCATGAGCCCGGTGCCGGACACCGACCTGCTGAGCGTCGACTTCTCCGACGTGGAGCGGTTCGCCCACTGGATCGTCGGCTACGGGCCTGACGTGACCGTCCTCGGTCCCGCAGACCTGCGCGCCGAGGTCATCCGCCGGCTGCGGGCCACCCTGGAAGCCACGGCGCCCGAACGCGGCACCCGGCCCGCCGGAGCCACGTCCACCGACGGTGCTCCCGGTAGCGACGGTGCTCCCGGTAGCGATGTGCCGGGCGGCGAGCACGGCGGGCGGGCCGGATGGCTGGCGAGGACCGGGCCGCGGTGAGCGGCTCCACCGACCGTTTCAGCAGGCTGCTGGCCCTCGTGCCCTGGCTGCGTGCTCATCCCGGCGTGTCACTCGAGGCCGCGGCCGCGGAGTTCGACGTCACGGTGCGCCAGCTGCGCGACGACCTCGACCTGCTGTTCGTCTGCGGGCTGCCCGGCGGCGCGCCCGGCGACCTCATCGACGTCAGCTACTCCGGCGACCAGGTCACCGTCGTTGACCCCCAGACGCTCGACCGCCCGCTGCGGCTGTCGGCGGACGAGGCCACCGCGCTGCTCGTCGCCGCCCGGGCGCTCACCGACGTCCCCGGCCTGGCCGGGCGCGAGGCGCTCGATCAGGCACTGCGCAAGGTCGAGGACGCCGTCGGCAACGAGCCGGCCGGGCATGTGCGTGTCGCGCTCGACACCCACGACGAGGTGCTCGCCATCCTGCAGGGGGCGATCAGGGACCGCCGGCGCGTCCGGTTGCGTTACCTGGTGTGGTCGCGGGACGAGATGACGGTGCGCGACGTCGACCCGATGCGGGTGCTCGTCCGGGACGGGCACTGGTACCTCGAGGGATGGTGCCACCGGGCGTCGGCGGTGCGGCTGTTCCGGCTCGACCGCATCGACGGCCGCGGTGGGGCCGTCGTCCTGGACGTCGTCGCGCAGCCGCCGCCGACCGCGACGCCGCGCGACACCGCGGACGGCGTGTACCGGCCGGGGCCGGACGACATCCCGGTGCGCCTCGACCTGGAGCCGCAGGCCCGCTGGGTCGTCGACTACTACCCTGTCTCCGACGTGTGTGAGCTGCCCGACGGGGGAGTGTCGGTGCTGCTGCGGGTCTCCGAGCTGTCGTGGCTGAACCGGCTGGTCCTGGGCCTGGGTGCGCAGGTGCGGCGGGTCGAGCCGGCCTCGGTGGCCGCGCGGGTCCACGAGCTGGCCGATCGTGCCCTCGCCGCCTACGCCGAGGAGCCCATAGGGTGACCGGTGTGCTGCTGCTGTTCGCTCACCTCGTGCTCACCGTCGGTTCGCTCGGCGTGCTCGTGCTGTGCGCGCTGCGCCTGTGGGGCAAGGTCCGCGCGACGAAGAACGCCGCGATGGACCTCAAGGACCACGCGGCCGAGCTGGCCACGAAGGCCGCGGAGCTGGCGGGGCGGCTGGAGTCGACCGAGGTCTCCAGCCGGCTCGCGAGCCGGGCCAGCTGACCTGCTGACCGGCTGCGCGGTGGGAGCGCCTTCGGGCCGGACGTGAACCGGACGACAGTCGCCATCCGATGTGGTGAGATAGCCGATCATCTCCACGTTGCGTACACGTCACCTGTGGGATACCCGGTTACGGTCTATCCCCTCCTAGGCTGACCGACGTAGCATCGATCGCGCACCGGTCTCCCGACCGGACCGGCAATCGGAGGACGCCTGCCATGCCAAACCTGGGCACGACCGAGATCATCATCATCGCGCTGGTTGTTCTGGTGCTCTTCGGCTCGAAGAAACTGCCAGACGCGGCGCGTTCCTTCGGCCGGTCGCTGCGCATCTTCAAGGCGGAGACGAAGGGCCTGCGCGACGACGACGCGAGCGCCGCTCCGGCCGCTCCGGCCGCCCCGGCTCCGGCCGCGCAGCCCGTCGCCCCGCTTCCGATCGAGAGCCGCCCGGCCGCTCCGGCCGCGACCAGCCCGTCGGTCAACGGCGTGGCGCCGGTCGACGCCGAGCGCCGCTGACCGTCCCAACACGGCCCGGGCAGTTGCCCCGGGCCGGCTGACCTGCGGCGGATCGTTCTCCACCGCGGGTCGACAGGCCTTCCGCGGGCGGGTCACGTCCGTCGCTGACGGCGGTCAGGTGCTCGGGCGCGGCGCGCGCCCGACCGCTGTCGGGGTCGGCTGCGCTCCCGTCCCGAGTACCCGGCGGGGGCACGGCCATGATTGTGGGCCGTTCGCCCACCGCCTGTATTCATCGTCCCGTCAAGTCGATCGTCCCGATCGAGTGCCGTCCACATCGAGCAGGAGCCTCAGCCCGTGCCACGGTTGCCCAACCCGCGCAGGCTCGCCACGTCTGTGCACCATCGGCGCACACGCACGGTCGAGGACAGTCGGATGCCCCTCACCGAGCACCTGCGCGAGCTGCGGAACCGGCTGGCCAAGGCGCTGATCGCCTTCGCCGTCGCCACGATCGTCTGCTTCATCGTCGAGCCGAATATTTTCCAGTGGCTGATCGATCCGTACTGCGCCCTACCCGCGGACAAGCGCGGTGACTTCAGCAGCGGCGACGGTTCGTGCCGGCTCTACTTCTTCGGCATTCTCGACGCCTTCACGATCCGGCTGAAGATTTCGATGATCTCCGGGGCGGTGTTCTCGGCACCGGTCTGGCTCTACCAGCTCTGGTCCTTCATCACACCCGGCCTGCACCGCCACGAGCGCCGGTGGTCGCTGACGTTCGTCTGCTCGTCGCTGGTGCTCTTCGCCGCCGGTGGCTTCTTCGCCTACATCACGCTCGAGACCGGCCTGAACTTCCTGCTCGGCTTCGGCGGCGACGGCCTCGTCAGCATCCTCGACGGCAGCAAGTACCTCAGCTACGTCATCGCGATGCTGCTCGTGTTCGGGCTGTCGTTCGAGGTGCCGCTGCTGGTCACGATGCTGAACCTCGCCGGTCTCGTCACCACGGCGAAGCTGCGGTCCTGGCGGCGGGCCGAGATCTTCCTCGTGTTCGTGTTCGCGGCGGTGGTGACGCCCAGCCAGGACCCGTTCACCATGCTCGCGCTGGGCCTGCCGATGGTCATCCTCTACGAGGTGGCGCTGATCATCGGTTGGCTCAACGACCGGCGCAAGGCCCGCCGGGGGGACACGTCCCCCTACGCCGGCCTGGGCGACGACGAGACCTCCTCCCTCGACTTCGACGAGTCCGCGGGTGAGCGGGTCCCCCCGGCGCCGCGTACCGCCGACCCGCGGGCTACCGCGCAGGGCGACGCGGTCGCGGCCGGAGCCTCCGGCGCCGCGACGGCCGACGGCTCCCACGGCGACATCACCTGACCGGCACAACCCGGGTCCTGCGCTGCTCCCGGGCAGCGTAGGGTGAGCTTCGTGTCCTCCGCGCCCGGAGCCGTCGAGGAGTTCGCGGCCCGGTACCCGTTCGGGCTCGACCCGTTCCAGTCCGAGGCAGTCGCGGCGCTCGCGCAGGGCGAGGGTGTCCTCGTCGCCGCCCCGACGGGCGCCGGCAAGACCGTCGTGGGTGAGTTCGCCGCCCACCTGGCGCTCGCGACCGGCACACGTTGCTTCTACACCACCCCGATCAAGGCCCTGTCCAACCAGAAGTACGCCGACCTGGTCGCCCGGTACGGCGCGGCCTCGATCGGCCTGCTGACTGGCGACACCTCGCGCAACGGGGACGCTCCGGTGGTCGTGATGACCACCGAGGTCCTGCGCAACATGCTCTACACCGAGGCCGCGGGCAGCGCCCGGCTGGACTCCCTCGGCTACGTCGTGATGGACGAGGTCCACTACCTCGCCGATCGCCAGCGCGGAGCCGTCTGGGAAGAGGTGATCATTCACCTGCCCCAGCACGTGCGGCTCGTCTCGCTGTCGGCGACGGTCAGCAACGCGGAGGAGTTCGCCGAGTGGCTGGTCACCGTCCGCGGGCACACCCGGGTGATCGTCAGTGAGCACCGCCCGGTGCCGCTGTTCCAGCACGTCCTCGCGGACCGGACGCTGCACGACCTGTTCGTCGACCAGCCGTCCGGGCTGGATCCGGGCGTCCCGGCGTTCTCGCGTCGCGGCCCGGGGCCGAACGGGCGGGGCGCTGCCCCAGGGTCCGTCGGGGGCGCCACCCCGGGCAGCCGGCCCGGCGCCCGTGCCGCTGAAGCCCGTGCCGGTGATATCGCCGGTGCTGGTGCGGCGGCCGGGGGGCGGGCGGTCAACCCGGACCTGCTCCGGCTCGCCCGGGAGGAGTCCCGCGCGGTGTACGAGCGCGGCCGCGGGCCCCGGTCGTCGCGGCCGGGCCGGCCCGGCGCCGGGAACGGGGCCGGGAACGGGCGGCGCCGCTCCGGGCCGCCGAACCGGCCCGACGTCATCGTCCGGCTGGACCGTGCCGGCCTGCTGCCCGCGATCCTGTTCGTCTTCAGCCGGGTCGGCTGCGACGCCGCGGTGGCGTCCTGCATCCAGGCGGGTCTGCGGCTGACGTCCCCCGACGAGCAGCGCGAGATCCGGGAACACGTCCGGGCCCGGACAGCGGGAGTGCCCCAGGCCGACCTAGCCGTCCTGGGCTACTGGCAGTGGCTCGAAGGGCTGGAGCGGGGTATCGCCGCGCACCACGCAGGCATGCTCCCCACCTTCAAGGAGGTGGTGGAGGAGCTGTTCGTGCGTGGGCTCGTCCGCGCGGTGTTCGCCACCGAGACCCTGGCGCTCGGGATCAACATGCCCGCGCGCACCGTCGTCCTGGAACGGCTCACCAAGTTCAACGGCCAGACCCGCGCGGACATCACGCCCGGCGAGTACACGCAGCTCACCGGGCGGGCCGGGCGGCGCGGGATCGACGTCGAGGGCCACGCCGTCGTGCTGTGGCAGCCCGGGCTGGACCCGCTCGCCCTCGCCGGCCTGGCCTCGACCCGGACCTATCCGCTGAAGTCGTCGTTCCGGCCGTCCTACAACATGGCTGTCAACCTCGTCGGCCGCCTCGGCGCCGAGCGCGCGCGCACCGTCCTGGAGTCGTCGTTCGCCCAGTTCCAGGCGGACAAGGCCGTCGTCGGCATCGCCCGCGCGGTGCGCCGTAACCAGACGGCGATCGAGGAGCTGACCGCCGCCCTCGAATGCGACCGCGGCTCGGTCACCGAGTACGACGGGCTGCGCCGCCAGATCCGGGAGCGCGAGGCCGACCTGTCCCGCGCGGGGACGGTGCGCCGCCAGTCCGAGGTCGCCGCGGCGCTGGCGAAGCTGCGCAGCGGCGACGTGGTGCGCGTGCCGGTCGGGCGGCGCGGCGGGCTTGTCGTGGTGCTCGACGCCGGTGTCGACGGGGGCTCGGCGGAAGGGCCGCGCCCCGTCGTCCTCACCGAGGACCGCCAGGTCCGGCGCCTGTCCATGATTGATTTTCCGGTGGCCGTCGAGCCGCTGGCCCGGGTCCGTATCCCGAAGTCGTTCAACCCCCGCTCGCCGCAGGCGCGCCGCGACCTCGCCTCGTCGCTGCGCAACATCCGGCTGCCGGAGGAGCCCGGCCGCCGCGAGCGGGCGCGTTCGCTGGCCGCGGACGACGCCGAGCTGGCCCGGCTGCGCCGCGCGATGCGGGCCCATCCCGTCCACGACTGCCCGGAGCGGGAGGCGCACCTGCGCTCGGCGGAACGCATCGACCGCCTGCGCCGCGAGACAGCCGGGCTCGAGCGCAAGGTCGAGGGGCGGACGAACACGGTGGCCCGGACCTTCGACCGGGTCCGCGACACGCTCGCCGAGCTCGGTTACCTGGCCGTCGGCGGCGACTCCGTCACCGACGCGGGCGCGATGCTGGCGCGCATCTACACCGAGCAGGACCTGCAGGTCGCGGAATGCCTGCGCACGGGAGTGTGGGAGGGGCTGACCCCACCCGCGCTGGCCGCCGCGGTCTCGACGCTGGTCTTCGAGCCACGCGGTGACGACATCGCCGCGCCGACGATCCCCGGTGGGGGCGCGCTGCGCGACGCGCTCGCGGACATGGCGGGTGTCTACACCCGGCTGGGCGCCGCGGAGGACCATCACCGGCTCGGGTTCCTGCGCCCGCCCGACCTCGGCTTCGTCGCGGTCGCGCACGGCTGGGCCTGCGGGCGCGGGCTGGAGAAGGTCCTCGAGGACGCCGGCGCGGACCTGACGGCCGGGGACTTCGTCCGCTGGATGCGCCAGCTCATCGACCTGCTGGACCAGATCGCGCAGGTCGCCCCGGTCTACGCGGCGAAGACGTCCGCCGGGCCGGCCTCGGGTGGGCCCACGGCGCAGGAGCGCGCCGGCACCGACGGGATCCTCGGCGTCGGCCGGGCCGCCCGGGCTGCGATAGACGCGATCCGCCGCGGCGTGGTCGCCTACTCGATGTCCGTGTGAGACCGGCACGACCTGCCGGGCGGTGGGCGGGGATGTGACAGGCGAAACTCGCTGTTGACGGTTCCTTAAGGAACCTCGTAGCCTGTCGAAGCTAGTCGTGATGTTGACAGGAAGCCGGTGAGATACCGGCACGGCCGCGCCACTGTGACCGCTGGAGCATTCCGTTTCCAGTCCGGAAGTCAGACCCGTTTCATCACGAATCCACCAGCCGGACGCGTGATCCCTGGGAGGTCTTCGCATGCCCGACTCCGCCGCTTCTTCGCCCGCCGCCACGCCGCTCGCCGGCGGTACCGCTCGTCCCCTGCCGTTGCCTCTTCCGCTGCGCGACATCGTCCCGTGGGCGGTGCTCGTCGGCGCGCTGATGCTGCTGGGCATCTACTTCGTCGGTTCCGAGGAGGGGGCGTTCTCCCTCATCGGCGGAACCTGGGTGCACGAGTTCGTGCACGACGGCCGACACCTGCTGGGCTTCCCCTGCCACTGACCGCCTGTCCCGGAGGATTCTCTCCGGCCTACGGCGGAGGCCGTTTTACATGATGCGCAGGCTGCTTGTCTTTGGCATGCTCGCAGGTTTCTTCGCCGGTCTGCTGGCTTTCGGGTTCGCGTCGATCACCGGCGAGCCCCAGGTGGACGCCTCGATCGCCATCGAGGAGGCGTCGGCGCCCCCGCCGGCTCCCGGTGAGCACGCCGAGGAGGAGGTCGTCTCCCGGAGCACCCAGAAGGGTCTGGGTCTCGCGGTCGCGACCGGGGTGTACGGCATCGCGATCGGTGGGCTGTTCGCGATCGCGTGCGCGGTCGCCTACGGCCGCATCGGCACCGGCGGGATGCGGCCCACCGCCGCGGTGGTCGCGGTGGTCGGTTTCGTCGCGGTGGCCGTGGTGCCGTTCCTGAAGTACCCGGCGAACCCGCCGGCGGTCGGCAACCCGGACACGATCGACCGCCGGACCGGCCTCTACGTCGTCATGGTCCTGGTGGCGGTGCTCGCCGCGCTCATCGCGGCCCAGGCCGGGCGCCTGGTGTCGGCCCGTCTCGGCACCTGGAACGCCGCGCTCGCGGCGGCGGCGGTGTTCGCCGTGCTGGTGACCGTGGCCGCGGTCGTCATGCCGGTGATCAACGAGGTGCCGGCGTCCTTCCCGGCCGAGCTGCTGTGGCGGTTCCGGCTGGCCTCGCTGGGCACCCAGGCGGTGCTGTGGGCGACGCTCGGACTGGTGTTCGGGCCCCTCGCCCACCGGGTGCTGAGCCCGGCGCCGGCACCGGCGCGCCAGGCCGGCACCGTCGCCCGCGCGGACGAGACCCGCGCCTCCAGCCAGGCCACGGCGCCGTCGGCCGGGTGAGCCGCGCCCGCACGGTGGGGCTCGTCCTCGGCGCGGCCCTCGACGCGGTGCTCGCCGACCCTGCCCGCGGCCATCCCGTGGCCGGTTTCGGGCGGGTCGCCGGCGGCCTCGAGCGGGCCGTCCACCGTGACAGCCGGCTGGTCGGCGCGGCGTACGCCACGGTCCTCGTCGCCGGCACGGGCGCCGCGGCCGCCGGCGCGGAACGGGCGCTGGCCGGCCGGCACCCGGGACGGCGGGCCGCGCTGGCCCGCGCGGGCCTGACCGCCGCCACGACCTGGACGGTGCTCGGCGGCACCTCGCTGCGGCGCCAGGGCCGGGCCCTCGGCGGCGAGCTGGAACGCCGCGACCTGCGCGCGGCCCGGACGCGGCTGCCGTCGCTGTGCGGGCGGGACCCGTCGGCCCTCGACGCCGGCGGGCTCGCGCGTGCCGGGGTGGAGTCGGTGGCGGAGAACACCTCGGACGCCGTCGTCGCCCCGCTGCTGTGGGGGGCCGTCGCCGGGCTGCCCGGGCTGGTGGCCTACCGCGCGGCGAACACCCTCGACGCGATGGTCGGCTACCGCGACGCCCGGCACGGCCGGTTCGGCTGGGCCGTGGCCCGGACCGACGACGCGGCGAACCTGCTGCCGGCCCGGATGTGCGCGCTGCTCACCTGCGCCTGCGCCCCGGTCGTCGGCGGTTCCCCGGCGGAGGCGTTCCGGGTGATGCGCCGCGACGGCCGATCGCATCCGAGCCCGAACGCGGGCGTGGTCGAGGCCGCGTTCGCCGGTGCGCTCGGCCTGCGTCTCGGTGGTGAGCTGCGGTACCCGCACGGGGTCGAGCACCGTCCCGAGCTGGGGTCCGGGCGTCCGGCCGAAGCCGGCGACCTGGCGGCGGCGGCCCGTCTTTCCGGCGCGGTCAGCGCGGCCTCGGTCGTGGTGTGCGCCGGTGCGGTCGCCGCCCTCGACACGTTGCGGGCGCGCCGGGCGGGCTCCCGCGGCCCGCGGGAGGCGGGATGACGCGCCCGGCCGCGGGCGGGGCACTGCTGGTGGCGGGAACCGCCTCGGACGCGGGTAAGAGCGTCCTGACCGCCGGCCTGTGCCGCTGGCTGGCCCGCGAAGGGGTGCGTGTCGCGCCGTTCAAGGCCCAGAACATGGCGCTGAACTCGGTGGTCACCGCCGACGGCGCCGAGATCGGGCGGGCGCAGGCGATGCAGGCCGCCGCGGCCGGGGTGGAGCCCGAAGCCGCCATGAACCCGGTGCTGCTCAAACCGGGATCGGACCGGCACAGCCAGCTTGTCGTGCTCGGCCGTCCCGTCGCCGAGGTCGACGCGCTCGGGTACCGGCCGCACAAGGAGCGCCTGCTGGGCATCGTCCTGGACTGTCTCGCTGACCTGCGCGGCCGCTTTGACGCGGTGATCTGCGAGGGCGCCGGGTCACCGGCCGAGATCAACCTGCGCGCGACCGACATCGCCAACATGGGCCTGGCCCGGGCGGCGAACCTGCCCGTCCTCGTGGTCGGCGACATCGACCGGGGTGGCGTGTTCGCCGCGCTGTTCGGCACGCTCGCCCTGCTCGACCGGGCCGACCAGACCCACATCGCCGGTTGGGTGATCAACCGGTTCCGGGGCGACGCGCGGCTGCTCGAACCCGGGCTGCGTCAGCTCGAGGGCCTCACCGGACGTCCCGTCCTCGGCGTGCTGCCGTGGCTGCCCGGCCTGTGGCTGGACGTCGAGGACTCCCTGGACCTGCGCTCCCACCCCGACCCCGAGGCGGACGGGTCGGGCGCGGCCGACACCGGCCCGGACCGGCTGCGTGTCGCCGTCGTCCGCTTCCCCCGGCTGTCCAACATCACCGACCTGGACGCCCTGCGCGCCGAGCCGGGGGTCTCCGTGCGGCTCGCCACCACCCCCGACGAGATCGCCGACGTCGACCTGGTCGTGCTGCCCGGGACCCGTGCCACCGTCTCCGACCTGGCGTGGCTGCGCCGCCGCGGCCTGGCCGGCGCCCTCGCCGCGCGCGCCACCGCCGGCCTGCCGATCCTCGGCATCTGCGGCGGATACCAGATGCTCGGGGTGCGCATCGAGGACGAGATCGAGTCGGGTGCCGGCGAGGTGCCGGGGCTCGGCCTGCTGCCGCTGGTCACCCGCTTCGCCGCCGACAAGGTCCTCGGCCGCCGCCACGGCGTCAGCGCCGACGGGCATCCGGTCACCGGCTACGAGATCCGCCACGGCCGGCCGGCAGCCGACGACTCCCTGGAGCCGTTCGCGGTGGACGGGGTGCGCCGCGGCGGCGTGTACGGCACGAGCTGGCACGGCCTGCTGGAGAACGACGAGTTCCGGCGGGCGTTCCTCACCGGGGTGGCGGCGACCGCCGGCCGTTCGTTCCGCCCCGCCGTCACCTGCTTCGCCGACGTCCGGGCGCGCCGCCTGGACGCCCTCGGCGACCTGGTCGCCGACCATCTCGACATCGCCACGGTGCGCGCACTGCTCGACCGCGGCGCGCCCGCCGGCCTGCCCTTCGTCCCCCCGGGAGCACCCTGAATGCCGAACACACCGCCGGGCGGCGTCCCGGCCGAGCCGGTGCTGGCCGCTGACCCGGTGCTGGCCCTGGTGTCCACCGCCGACACCGAGCTGCTCGCCGCGCGGGCCAGCGGCGTGCCCTGGCGGGTCGCCAACCCGGCCCGGCTCGACGCGGCGGAGGTGCCGGCGTTCCTCGCCGGGGCCGACGTGGTGGTGGTGCGCCTGCTCGGCGGTGAACGGGCCTGGGCCGAGGGCCTCGCCGCGACGGTGGCGAGCGGGCTGCCGGTCGTCGCCCTCGGCGGCGAGTCGACACCGGACGCGGCGCTGATGGCGCGCGGCACCGTCCCGGCCGGCGTCGCCACCGAGGCGCTGGCCTACCTGACCGAAGGCGGCGTCGGAAACCTCGCCGAGCTCTACCGCTTCCTCTCCGACACGCTGCTGCTCACCGGGCTGGGGTTCGCCCCGCCGGTGGAGCTGCCCGCGCACGGGCCGCACGGCGACCGGGTGGCCAAGCCGGACCGCCCGACCGTCGGCGTCGTGTTCTACCGGGCGCACGCCACCTCCGGGAACACGGCGTTCGTCGACGCGCTGTGCGACGCGCTCGAAGGAGCCGGGGCCAACGCCCGTCCGGTGTTCTGCTCGACGCTGCGGGGCGCCGCGGCCGGCGGAGTGATCGACGACCTGGCCGGCGTCGACGCGCTCGTGGTGACCGTGCTCGCCGCCGGCGGCACCCGGGCGTCGGACGCGTCCGCCGGCGGCGACGAGGACGCCTGGGATGTCGGCGCGCTCGCCGCGCTCGACGTCCCGGTGGTGCAGGGGCTGTGCCTGACCTCGTCGCGCGCCGTCTGGGCGGACAGCGACGCCGGTCTGTCCCCCATGGACGCGGCGATGCAGGTCGCCATCCCCGAGTTCGACGGCCGGATCATCACCGTCCCGTTCTCGTTCAAGGAGCAGGGGGTGGACGGCGTCCCGGTGTACGTGGCCGATCCGGAGCGCACCGCCCGGGTCGCCGGGATCGCGTCCCGACTGGCCGGGCTGCGGCACACCCCGGCCGCCGAGAAGAAGATCGCGATCGTGCTCTCGTCGTACCCGACGAAGCACTCGCGGGTCGGTAACGCCGTCGGGCTCGACACCCCGGCGTCGGCTGTGCTGCTGCTCGACGCGCTGCGCGCCGCCGGCTACGACCTCGGCGACGGCTACCCGGGCGAGGACCTCCGCTCCGCCGACGGCGGGCCGGGCGAGATCAGGCCGGACGCCGCGGCCGGAGACGCCCTGATCCACGCCCTGATCGCCGCCGGCGGGCACGACGTCGAGTGGCTGACCGCGGAGCAGCTCGCCGCGGCGCCGGCGCGGGTGCCGGCGTCAACCTACGAGGGATGGTTCGCCCGCCTGCCGGAGTCGCTGCGCGGCGCCATGACCGAGCACTGGGGCCCACCGCCGGGCTCCCTCTACGTCGACGACGGCGCTGCCGGCGACGGGCGCGGGCGCGGGCCGGCGGCGGAGCCGGCGATCGTGCTGGCCGCGCTGCGCTTCGGCAACGTCGTCGTGATGATCCAGCCGCCGCGGGGGTTCGGGGAGAACCCGGTGGCGATCTACCACGACCCGGACCTGCCGCCGTCCCACCACTACCTGGCGGCCTACCGCTGGCTGGACGAGGCCTTCGGCGCGGACGCCGTCATCCACCTCGGCAAGCACGGGACGCTGGAGTGGCTGCCCGGCAAGGGCCTGGGGCTGTCCGCGGGGTGCGCGCCGGACGCCGTCCTCGGCGACCTGCCGTTCGTCTACCCGTTCCTGGTCAACGACCCGGGGGAGGGGACGCAGGCCAAGCGCCGCGCCCACGCCGTGATCGTCGATCACCTCGTACCGCCGATGGCCCGCGCCGACTCCTACGGCGACATGGCCAAGCTGGAGCAGCTCCTCGACGAGTACGCGACGCTCGCCGCGCTCGACCCGGCCAAGCTGCCCGCCGTACGCGCCCAGATCTGGACGCTCATCCAGTCCGCCCAGCTGCACCACGACCTCGGGCAGGCCGACCGCCCCAGCGACGCCGAGTTCGACGACTTCCTGCTGCACGTCGACGGCTACCTCTGCGAGGTCAAGGACACCCAGATCCGCGACGGCCTGCACATCCTCGGCGTGGCCCCGGCGGGGGAGGCGCGGACGAACCTGGTCACCGCGATCCTGCGCGCCAACCAGATGTGGGCGGGCCAGGCCGGGGCGGTACCCGGGCTGCGCGCGGCGCTGGGCCACACCGAAGGCGACACCGAGGCGTCCCGGACGCAGGTCGACGCGTTCGAGCAGACCGCCCGGTCGCTGGTGGCCGCCCTCGAGGACGCCGGCTGGTCGCCGGCCGCCGTCAGCTCCGTGGTGGCCGGGCAGTCGGCCGAGGCGGTGCCGGCCGCCGCGCGGGCCGAGGTCGAGCGGGTCCTCACGTTCGCCGCCACCGAGGTCGTCCCCCGGCTCGCCCGCACCCCGGACGAGATCGTTAACACCGTGCGGGCCCTCGACGGGCGGTTCGTCCCGCCCGGCCCGTCCGGCTCGCCGACCCGTGGGCTCGTCAACGTGCTGCCCACCGGGCGCAACTTCGCCTCCGTCGACCCGAAGGCCATCCCGTCCCGGCTCGCCTGGGAGACCGGTCGCGCGCTCGCCGACTCGCTGATCGAGCGCTACCTCGCCGACACCGGCGGCTACCCGGCCTCGGTCGGGCTGACCGTCTGGGGGACGTCGGCGATGCGCACCCAGGGCGACGACATCGCCGAGGTGCTCTGGCTGTTGGGCTGCCGTCCCACCTGGGACGACGCGTCCCGGCGGGTCACCGGCTTCGAGGTCGTCCCGGGCGCGGAGCTCGGGCGTCCGCGGGTGGACGTGGTGGTGCGGATCTCCGGATTCTTCCGGGACGCGTTCCCGCACGTCGTGGCCCTGCTCGACGACGCGGTGCGGGCGGTGGCGGTGCTCGACGAGCCCGACGACGTCAACGCGCTGGCCGCTCACGTCCGGGCCGACCTGGCGGCGCTCGGGGCCGTCCCGACGGTCGGCGGGCGCGGCGGCACCGCCGACCCGGCCGCGCTGCGCCGCGCGACGACGCGGATCTTCGGTTCGAAGCCGGGCGCGTACGGAGCCGGCCTGTTGCCGCTGATCGACTCCCGGCAGTGGCGCTCGGATGCCGACCTGGCCGAGGTGTACGCGGTCTGGGGCGGCTACGCCTACGGGCGCGGCCTGGACGGCGCCGAGGCCCGCGCCGACATGGAGACCGCGTTCCGCCGCATCCAGATCGCGGTGAAGAACCAGGACACCCGCGAGCACGACCTCGTCGACTCCGACGACTACTTCCAGTACCACGGCGGGATGGTGGCCGCCGTCCGCGCGCTCACCGGCACGTCGCCAGCCGCCTACGTCGGTGACAGCGCGCTGCCGGACGCCGTCCGCACCCGCACCCTGCAGGAGGAGACCCACCGGGTGTTCCGCGCCCGGGTGGTCAACCCGCGCTGGATCGCGGCGATGCGCCGTCACGGCTACAAGGGCGCGTTCGAGCTGGCCGCGACGGTCGACTACCTCTTCGGCTACGACGCGACCGCCGGTGTCGTGCAGGACTGGATGTACGAGTCGCTGGCCGCCTCCTACGTCTTCGACGCCGAGACCCGCGAGTTCCTGCGGACGTCCAACCCGTGGGCACTGCGCGGCATGACCGAGCGCCTGCTGGAGGCCGCGGAGCGTGGCCTGTGGGAGGCTCCTCAGGAAGCCACGCTGGCCGGCCTGCAGTCCACTTACCTTGAACTGGAAGGTGATCTGGAGGCCGCGGGCGACGGAGAGAGCGCCGGATAAGGCCCACCCGCGCGTGACCGCGGATGCCGGGGACGGGCGGGACGCATGGCCGAGCCGCTGACCGGCGAGGAGATCACGCACTGGCCGTCGTCTTCTCCGGGCCCACCGCCGCCGGCCGGCTTCCCGACGGCTGGCGCGGGATCGGGCCGGCCGGCGTGGCCCCGCAGCGTTGGCGGCCGCGATGGGGCGGGCGGGGCGGGGCCGTGCCGTCGCCGAGTTCGATTGGCCCGCGGTGGCTGAGCGCACCGCCGACCTCTACGAGAAGGTCACGCGGCCTGATCCTGCAGGAGTGCGCGGATCGAGTCGTCGAGGTGGAACGGGCCGCCGTTCCAGGTGACGATCGCGTCTGGCGCCACGTGCCGAGTGGCCTCGGCGAGGACCTCGGCGGGTCGGGCCCCCGGATTGGCGGGCGGCGCCGGGTCGAGCGTGCGGCCGTCGGGAAGCAGGGCGACGATCCGCCCGGTGGTGGTTCTGCGGAGCTTGATGTCCTCGTCGTGCAGGGTGCGGTGGTGTGCGCCGCAGACGAGGGTGAGGTTGTCGATGTCGGTGCCGCCGCCCTCGATCCAGGGAACGAGATGGTGGATGTGCAGCCACCGGGTGTGTGCGCAGCCCGGGTACTGGCAGGTGCCCCTGTCCCGGGCGTGGACCGCGTCCCGGAGCTGCCGGTTCGGCAGCCGGCGGCGCCGGCCCAGCCGCAGCGGGTTGCCGTGGGTGTCGGTGACCAGGGCGCGGATCAGCCCGTCGCAACCGAGCCGGCGCAGGACGGCGGAGGACAGGCCGATCCCGGGTGAGATCTCCGCGCGCGACCCGGGCCCGGGTCGCGGTGGCCGTGCGGCGTCCAGCAGGGTCGCCGCGTCGACGTGCACAGTGAGCGTGTGGGCGGGCGAGGTCAGTCCGGGAGCTGGCCGTTGCAGGAACCCCTCGGCGAGAGCGACGAGCGCGTCGGCGTCGCGTCGGCGGTCCCGCGGCGCGGCAACGACCTCCCCGTCGGGAGGCGGCTGGCCGGCGTCGGCGTCGGCGTCGGCGTCGGTGCCGGTGCCGGTGCCGGTGGTGCCGGTGGTGGTGGTGTCGAGGCTGGCGCGGGCGGCGTCGAGCGCTGCGACGAGCTGGGCGCCTTCGTCGGGAGGCAGGACCGCGGTCAGGTGCAGCATGCCGTCGTCGTCCGTGCGCCAGGAGACCCGCCGGGCCGCCTGCGTCCTGGCACGGTCGGCGGGGTCGGTGGTGGTCTGGCGGAGGGTGCGGACGAGGCGTTCCAGCTGGCTTGCGGTGCAGTGCAGGGCGTGTTCGAGCCAGAGCAGTTCGGTGGTCGGGTCGGCGATCCGGGTGATCGCCCGGACCTTCGAATAGGAGACCGCTCCGTCGGCGAACGCCGCCCGCACCGCGGGGAGTTGTTCGAGGGCGCGGGCCGTGGCCAGGTGCTCCCGGGCGGCACGCAGCCCGATCCCGCAGCGCCAGGACAGCCAGTGCGCACATGAGCGCAGCCCGATCCCCGACCAGCCGCCCCGCCGCTCGAAGGCGGAGAGCAGGACCAGCCAGCCGCAGGTCGCAGCCGCGAGCCGCCCTGCCCACCCGCAGATCGCGGCTTCCAGATCCGCCAGCGGCGCGGTCTCCGCGTCCAGGCCCGGCATCAGGCCGATGTCAGGCGTGGGGGACGCGGCTGTCGGGGAAGGTACCTGTTCGATCACTGTGATCACCGGGCCCAGGGGTGTCGTCGATCAGCGGACACGAACAGGCTCGCATCCGCCACCGACAGTTTTCATCCCCGCTGGTCAGAAGCCCGCCGGTGGCCAGAGGGCCACGGGCCGGCCAGGGACACCGGCGACGCTCCCAACATCGCCGATCATGATGCCGTCGTCGATCATGGTGTTCCACGGAACCGCACGGAACCGCACGGAACCGCACGGCACCGCACGGAACGGCGCGGAATTCCGCGGACCTCGTAGAACCCCGCATACCCCGCAAGCCCCCCAGAACACTGTGGCGCCCGTGCCGACCGGCGTCCCCTGCGGGAGGGGCTCTGCCGGGCGGTCTCCAAGACGAGGGAGCGGCCGAGCAGGGGACGCCATCATGTCTCGTTGTCGCGGTGCCAGTCGATCGTGGCCTCGGGGGCGACCGGAATACGGCCGGAAGCCGCTATAGCGATCTTCGGCGGGTGTGGCCGAGGAGTTCGGCGACGGTGACGAGGTCGGTGCTGCCGCAGACGAGGCTGGTGGCGAAGGTGTGGCGTAGGACGTGGGCGGTGGTCTTCTCGTCGAGGCCGGCTGCGGCGGCGATGGTGATGATGATGGTGTGTGCGCCGGCGGTGGACAGCCGCCCGGCCCCTCGGCGCCGGGCCAGTCCGCGCGTTCGCTGAGCCATGGCGGGTCTGGTCGCCTTTGCCGTGGATACGCAGGCTGCCTCTGCGGGCGGACAGGGCGACGTCGTCGATGTCGAGGCCGACGGTTTCGGCGATGCGGGTGCCGGCGTAGAACGGGGCGAGGGCGTTGTTCACGGTGCGCGGGGCGCGCTTGGCCACGTCCTAAAGTCCAGCCGACGCCGACGTCTTGCTCCCCCTGCAGCGCCTGATTGTCCCGCCTCGACGAACTTGGCCCGATCCGCAGATTTGGCTGTCTCACTGAATCTGGTCCGCACCGTCCGGCGGAGCGGCGATCCTGGGCCAGTGGAACCTGTGCTGGAGCCAGACCCGGTGACGGTTCGTCTCGCGCATGGCGATGATCTTCCCGCTGCCCTGGACGTCTGGCGTGAGGCCAACAGTGCCCGTGGACGACCTCCCGACGCTCAGCGGATCGCCAGGGTGCAGACGAAGCTCGCCGCCCCCGATGCTCTCCTGTTTATCGCCTGCGCAGGAACGAGGGTTCTCGGCATGCTGCTGGCCGAACCGGGCCGCGGTCAGGACGGGCAGGGCGCGGAGCTGGACGGGCTGTGTCACATCTCGATGGTCTTCGTCCACCCCGACCACTGGGGGCGACGAGTGGGAGAGCAGCTGATCGGGTATCTCGCGGACCAGGTTGGCAGCCACGGGTACGTACGGCTGCAGCTGTGGACCGGAGCTGACAACGACCGCGCGTTGCGCCTCTACCATCGGGTCGGCTTCGTTCCCAGCGGACGGATATCCCGGACGGAAGGTGGAACAGCAATCGTGCAGTTCGTTCGCTCGGCCGCGTCATAGCAACTTCGCCAGGGCAGCCAAACCAAGGTCCGGCGATCGACTGAGGCTGCCATGCTCCGCACACAGGCCAGCCGCTGCAAACCCTTCAACGCCATCCCCTCGCCCCCGTTCCCACCGCCAGTGCGCCATTCGGCTCACCTGGCCTGGGCGCCGACCATCCAGCAGGCCGCGGTGAAACGGACCTCGGCGCCGTGCACATAGGGATCGAACGCGGCGCGGGCTGTTTCGACGACCTGCGCGCGAGTCCGTTCGTCCACGTCCCGCAGGGCCTGACCGACCGGGCCGAACCGGGTGAAGTAGGGGACCAGCTCGTGTTCGGGAAACACACAGGACGCATCGACCGGCCGGATGTCGATCCCGGCCCAGCCGCTCTCCGCCAGAATGCGCTCGACCCGGTCCGGGTCGGCGAAGGCGAACTGCCCAGGCTCGTCCGGCTGGCGGGCGGGAAGGCCTGGCAGAAGCGGGGCCGCAGCGCGTTCGGCCGTCGTCATGAACGGGTTCTCCGTGGTCGCGCGCCAGGCGAGGAAGCGGAGTTCGCCGCCGTCCTTCGCGGCCCGTCGCAGGTTCGCGAAGGCGGCGACGGAGTCGCCGAAGAACATGACCCCGAAACGGGAGACGATCGCATCGAAGGCGGCGGGCTCGAACGCGTGATCCTGCGCGTCGGCGCGGATGAAGACCGCCCGCGCCCCCTCCTCGTCCCGCTCGGCCCGCGCCCTGGCGGCGGCGAGCATCGGGTCGGAGATGTCCACGCCGACGCAGCGCCCCTGCGCCCCGAGCCGCCGGGCGAGGGCGACCGTCGTGGCGCCCGTGCCGCAGCCGACGTCGAGCACATACCCGGCACCGGTGGCCGAGACCGCGTCGACGAGCAGGTCCTCGAACGGCTTGAACATCCGGTCCGTCAGGGTCTGCGCCTCGGCCCAGGCCTGTCCGGCCGGTCCGTTCCACCGCGCTGCCTGGCCGTCATCCCCGGTGACATTCATGATCGGCTCCTGTGTCTGTCTCGGCTTCGTTCACATCCGGCTCACACGGCCGGCTGATGTCGTTCTTCCTGCCGGGCCGGCGCGTCTGCCGGTTCGGCGGACGGCGACATCATCACCGGAGCGACAGGATGGACCGGACGCACATGGCAGACTGGGGGAACCGCACGGATCGGCGGGCCGGCGGCGGCCGCCGCGGCGCGCGAGCGGGTCACGAGGGACGAACCAGCGGGGGGCCGCGATCGCTGCCTGCCCGATCTCTGCTGCTTCTCGCGCTGGCGGTCGTGACCGGGCTCGGGCTCACCGCCTGCCGGGCCGGTTCCGCCTCGACTGCGGGCTCCGTGCCCGCCCCCGCCACGGCATCCGCCTCCGCTGCCAGCGCTGGTATCGGCGCCGAGACGGCTGACGCGGCGACCGCGTCGGAGCCGTCGGAGTCGTCGGCGCCGGCGGGCGGCGCGGGTGTCGGCGGTCCCGGTTCGCTGACCGTCGACATCACCTCGCCGGTCGACGTCGCGGGGCATGTGTCGACGGCCGTGAGCTGCCAGTCCACCGCGCGGCGCTACGTCGAGTCCTCGACGGCCACCGTCGAGGGCAGGACGGTGGCGCAGGGGGTGCGGGTCGCCGGCTACGACGGGCCGGGCAGTTACCCGGCCGTCATCACGGTCTCGGTCGTCGCGCCCGACTCCGGCCGCTACGCGATCGACGCGGTTCCCGCCACCGTCGAGATCACTTCGGCCGGTGGCTCCGTGTCGTTCAGCGCGAGCACGTCCGGCGGGCGGACGCTCACGGGCTCGATCGTCTGGGCCTGCTCCGCCTGACCTGACGGGTGCCGCGGGGGACCTCACGTCGGCCCGCGGCACCGCCCGTCCACCCGCCGCGGAGGAAGTTCGAGACAGGCCTCTCGGCGGCGATGAGTTTCTGTCGGTGGGTAGGTCCAATCTGTCGACTGCACGCGAGTAGCGGCCGCGAACCCCGCGCCGCCCACCACGTGCCCGGCGGCGAAGGAGCCCACGATGCCCGCTCACGACACCACCCTGCCCGGCGCGCCCTGCTGGGTCGACCTCATGACCTCGGATGCGGCGAAGGCCCGCGAGTTCTACGCGGAGCTGTTCGGCTGGACCTCCGAGGAGCCGAACGAGGCGTTCGGCGGCTACTTCAACTTCTCCAAGGACGGCAAGGTGGTCGCCGGGGGGATGACGAAGCAGCAGCCGGAGCTGCCCGACGTCTGGTCGGTCTACCTGCTGACCCCCGACGCGGAGAAGACCGCCGCGGCCGTACCCGCGCACGGCGGAACGATGATGATCTCGCCGATGCCGGTCGCCGACCTGGGCGTCATGGCCGTCCTCACCGACCCGGGCGGCGCCGCGGTCGGTATGTGGCAGCAGGGCCTGCACCGCGGCTTCGGAGTGCTGGCCGAGCCGGGCGCGCCGGGCTGGTTCGAGCTGCTCACGCGGGACTACGCCGCCGCGGTCACCTTCTACCAGGAGGTGTTCGGCTGGAAGACGAACGTTGTCAGCGACACGGACGAGCTTCGCTACACCGTGCTCGTCGATGACGCCGGCGAGCAGCACGCCGGGATCATGGACGCGTCAGGCTTCCTCCCCGAGGGCGTTCCGGCGCACTGGGGCGTCTACTTCGCCGTCGAGGACACCGACGCGGCGCTCGCCCTCACCGTCAAGCTGGGGGGCGCGGTCGTCCAGCCGGCCATGGACACTCCGTATGGCCGTCTCGCGATCGCGACCGACCCGACGGGGGCGACCTTCAAGCTGGTGGGGAAGAACATCGAGGAGCCGGCGAAGGACTGAGGTCGTCCCCGCACCGTGCGGATCCGCGGGCGTCGGCCTCGAGCAGGCGGGAAGCCGACGCACCGCGGCGGTGAGCCCGGCCTGCCCGTCGGCGACGACCTCCCGCTGGATCATGAACCGGCTGGGACCAGGCCGGTCACCGTCATGACGACAGGCGCTCGATGACGTGCGGGATACCCGAGTCGTGTACACCGCTGCGGCGGATGAAGGTCATCGCTCTGGTACGCAGCCGCCACCCCTCGGCGGTGCGCAGGTAGGTGTCCTTGTAGTAGCCGATGCGCATGTCGTGATTGGCGTGCTCGATGAAGCACAGCGGCTGGGTTCCGGTGGCGTTGAGGCCGTCGTCGGCGAGCTCGATGAGCGGGGTGCCGGTGAGGAACAGGCCTTTGGGAGCGGCGGCGACCAGCGTCGGGAAGTCCTTGAGCATGAAGGTGTCCCCGAACGCGGTGTACGTGCCGTCAGGGGTGAAGACCTTGAGTAGCCCCTCGACGTCGCCCTGCGTGATCGTCACCGCGTAGCGGGCGAGTAGCTGCTGGATCTCGACCAGGTCCTCGGTCCGGCTCGGCCCGGTCACTGCGGGTCCGGTGGCAGGCTCAGTAGACAAACTGCTTGCCGCCCTTCATGACGAACGGGACCCGCTGCAGGACGCGGATGTCCTCGAGGGGGTTGCCGCGCACGCCGATGACGTCGGCGAGCAGGCCCTCGGCGAGCCGGCCGCGGTCGGTGACGTCGATGAGGTCCGCGCCCACGATGGTCGCGGCCTGGATGGCCTGCAGCGGGGTCATGCCCCGGTCGACCAGGGCGACCAGTTCGAGGGCGTTCTTGCCATGTGGGATCGCCGGCGCGTCGCTCCCGACGGCGATCTTGACGCCTGCCTCGATGGCGTTGCGGATCGATGCCTTCGCGCGGGGGAAGATGAGGGCGGCCTTCGCCTGGATCTCCGGCTCGGCGTCGTTCAGCACCGGCATGTTGTCGATCAGGGCCTGGGTGGCGACCACCCAGGTGCCGCGCTTGATCAGCAGGTTGATGGTGTCGTCGTCGATCATGAATGCGTGTTCGATGCAGTCGACGCCGCATTCGACCATCTGCCGGACGGCTTCCGAGCCGTGGGTGTGCGCCGCCACGCGTAGGCCGCGTCGGTGTGCCTCGTCGGTGAGGGCCAGCACCTCCTGGTCGGAGTAGTGCCGCGCGCCCGAGGGCCCACTGTGGGACATGGCTCCGCCCGAGCCGCACATCTTGATGACCTGGGCGCCGTGCTTGATGTTGTGCCGGACGGCTCGGCGGATCTCGTCGACGCCGTTGGCCAGGCCCTCCTCGACGGTGAGTTTCAGGACGTGCGGGGCGAACGCGCCGAACATGGTGGGGTCGAGGTGGCCGCCGGTCGGGGTGATGGCGTGGCCGGCGGGGACGATCCGCGGGCCGTCGACCCAGCCGGCGTCGATCGCCTTCATGAGTGCGACGTCGAGCAGGTAGCCGCCGGTCTTGCAGAACAGGCCGAGGTTGCGCACCGTGGTGAAGCCGGCTCGCAGGGTGCGGCGGGCGTTCTGGGTGGCGCGCATCATCCGCAGTGGCGGGTCGTCGCGCATCTGCCCGGTGAGCGGGTGCTCGCCGGGGCCGCCCATCAGGAGGTTGAGCTCCATGTCCATCAGGCCGGGCAGCAGGATCAGGTCGCCGAGGTCCAGGACCTCGCCCTCGGGCTGGCCGCCGAGACCGACGATCCGATCGTTCTCGATCTTCAGGATCCCGGGCCGGGTGATCTCCCCGGTATCGACATCGAGCAAGCCGGCGGCCTTGAGTGTCAGCACCCTGTGTCCTCCTTGTCCGCGGTGATGTGACTGATCGCGGTTTGGTGCCACGACCAGCAGAAATCCCGCTCTCACAGTTAAGTATCAAATTCTCACGAGCTGGGTGCAGACGTCGCCGCCTGGCGGATCCGTCCCGGGGCCTCGTCGGTCGCCTCACTTGTGGCCTCACACAGCCGTGCTCGTGGCCGCCGGGTCATCTACAGGAGCGCGTCGCCCGCGTTCTCGCCCGCAAGCCGCATCCGCGGCATCCGCGGGCGGACTTGCGCTGAACGACCGTACAGAAGTGGCGTTCGCCTAACAAGGGTCGGCAAGGGCCCGGGCGGCGGCCGTGGCGATCGCGGCCTGGCCGAGGGCCAGCCCGCCGTCACCCGGCGGGACTACACGGTGGACGAGCACCTCGAATCCCGCGGCGGCAAGCTGGGCCCGGCAGGCCCGCACGAGGACGACATTGGCGAACACCCCCCCGGTCAGCCCAACCAGGCCGACACCGCGGCGGCGCCGGGTCGTCTGCGCGACCCGGGTCACCGCGTCGGCGACCGCCAGGTGGAACGCCGCGGCGAGCGCGTCCGGGGCGAGGCCCGCGTGCAACCCGTCGACGATCTCCGCGATCACCGGCGCCGGATCGAGCGCGCGGCCGTCGAACCTGAAGGCGACCGCGGGACCGGGCCGGCGGCTGGCGGCGGCGAGCGCCTCCAGCTCGAGGGCGGCCTGGGCCTCGAAGGTGCTCCGCTGGCGCACGCCGAGCAGGGAGGCGACCGCGTCGAACAGGCGGCCCATGCTGCTGCTGGGCACGCAGGACACGCCGCGGTCCACCATCGCCCGCAGCGCCCGCAGCTCGGTGGGGGAGCAGGCCCGCACCGGGGCCAGGTCGGCCGTCCACTCGACGCCGGCGGCGGCCAGGTGGGCCAGCGCGCAGCGGTAGGGGCCGCGCGCCGCCGCGTCGCCGCCGGGCAGCGCGACGGGACGCAGGTGCGCGACCCGGTCGGCGTGGGTGACGTCCGGGCCGACCAACAGTGCCTCGCCGCCCCAGATCGTGCCGTCGAGCCCGTAGCCCGTGCCGTCGAAGGCCATCCCGAGGATGGTGTCGCCGAGGCGGCCGTGTTCGGCGAGCAGCGCGGCCACGTGGGCGTGGTGGTGCTGCACCAGGTGGGTCCGGCCGCCCTGGCCGGCCGCCCGCCGGCCCGCCCAGGCCCGGGTGACGTAGCCGGGGTGCAGGTCCGCGGCGACGGTCGCCGGCTCGGCGGCGTACAGGTCGGTCAGTTGCGCGCTCGCACGCTCCAGCGCCAGCAGCGCGTCGAGTCCGCCCATATCGCCCAGGTGCTGCGAGACGATCGCCCGGCGGCCGGCGGTCAGGCAGAACGCGGACTTGCCGTCGCCGCCCACGGCGAGCACGGACTCCACCGGACGGCCGAGGTCCACCGGCAGCGGCACGTAGCCGCGGGAGCGGCGCAGCGGCAGCACCTGCTCGCCGTCCCACCGCACGACCGAGTCGTCGCACGGCTGCAGGATCGGCCGGTCGTGCAGCAGGTACGCGTCGGCCAGCCCGGCCAGCCGCCCGGCGTCGGCGTCGGCGTCGGCGTCGGCGAAGCAGATCGGGTCGCCCGAGCGGTTGCCGCTGGTCATCACCAGCGCCCGGGGCGGGGGCGGGCCGCCGCCGGGCACCGGCGCGAACAGCAGGTGGTGCACCGGCGTGTACGGCAGCAGCAGGCCCACCAGGGGGCTCCCGGGCGCGACCCGGTCCGACAGGGGGGCACCGGGCCGGCGCCTGGCGAGCACTATCGGAGCGGCCGTGGAGGTGAGCAGTTCGGCCTCGGCGGCCGAGAGATCGGCCATCTCGGCCGCCGTCGCCAGGTCGCGCACCATCACTGCGAAGGGCCTGTCGGGCCGTCCCTTGCGCGCGCGCAGGAGCTCGACGGCGCGGCTGTCGTCCGCGCCGCAGGCCAGGTGGAAGCCGCCGATCCCCTTGACCGCCACGATCCGTCCCGCGGCGAGGGCGCGCTGGGCCGCGGCCAGCGCGGTGTCCGTGCCGTGCGTCTCGCGTCCCTCCCGGCCGGCCTGGGCCGCGACCGCCACGCGGAACCACAGCCGCGGCCCGCAGGCCGGGCAGCAGACGGGCTCGGCGTGGAACCGCCGGTCGCGGGGGTCGGTGTACTCGGCTGCGCACCGTGCGCACATCGGGAACCGGGCCATCGTCGTGGTGGCGCGGTCGTAGGGCAGCGCCTCGATGATGGTGAAGCGTGGCCCGCAGTTCGTGCAGGTGACGAAGGGGTGGCGGTACCGCCGGTCCGCCGGGTCGAACAGTTCTCGCAGGCAGTCGGCGCACACGGCGGCGTCGGGCGCCACCATGGTCCGGGCACCGGCCGCCGAGGTGCTGGCCACGATCCGGAATCCGTCGTCTCCACGGTGATTCAGGTGGGTGACGGCGACGCGGTCGACACGGGCCAGCGGCGGGGCCGGCGTGGCCAGCCGGCGCAGGAACTCGGCGACCGCCGGCCCGTCGCCCTCCACCTCGGCGACGACGCAGCCGGCTTCGTTGCCGACGAGACCGGCCAGCCCCAGCGCGGTGGCGAGCCGGTGGACATGCGGCCGGAAGCCGACCCCCTGGACGACCCCCTCGACCGTCACCCGCCGCCGGATCCGGCCGGCCGACCGGTCACCCGCGGCCGGCGAGGCCGCCGGCACTGACGCTGACGCCGCCGGTGCCGGCCCGGGGGCCGCCGCCGGGTTCCGCGGCGACGTCCCGGGCGGGACTGTCACGTGGCCCGGCTCATCGCGACGTGGCGGGCGATCTCGTCGAGCACCTCCCGTACCGCGGCGGCGGCGCCGGTCTCGCCGTTCTGCTCGAAGATCGAGCGGGCCTCGTGCAGCACCGCCGTCGCCTGCGGGAAGGCTCCCAGGTGTGCCAGCGCGTTGCCCTGGTTGGCCAGCGCGCGGGCGTAGCTGAGCGGGTCGGCCAGGCCTTCCCGGGTCGTGATGACCTCCTGGTAGCGGCCGACCGCTTCGACCAGGTTGTCCCGCCGGTGCGCGGACGGCGCGTAGACGAGCGCGTTCGCCAGGCTCAGCTGGGTGCTCGCCCACTGCTCGGGATAGGACTGGCGGGTGTACACGGTCAACGCGGTGCGCAGGCCCTGCATGGCGACCCCGATCCGCAGCTGGTCGGACGCGGAGTTCATCGGCATGGCCAGGTAGGCGGCGGCCAGGTTGACCTGCGCGGACGCGAACAGCTCCGGGGCGGTGTCGACGGTGATCAGGCGCAGCGCGGCCAGATAGTGCTCGGCGGCGGTGCGCAGGCCGGCCAGGTCGTCTCCGGCCAGCTCGTGGTGGACCGAGCCGAGCGTCAGGTGCAGCTCGGCCCGCCCGGTGGCCAGGTCGGTGTGCTCCAGTGCCGCCAGCGCGGCGGTCAGGTCGGTGGCGACCGCGGGACTCGGTCCCTCGGCGTCGCGGCACAGGCCCGCGGCCGTCGCCATGAGCTGGGCGGCCAGCCCGGGGGAGGGATCGGCGGCGGCGGCGATGCCCTCGCCCAGCATCCGCGCGGCGTCGTCGAGCCGGCCGGCGGCCATCGCGTGCGCGGCGTGCGCGGACCACACCAGGGCCGCGATCTCGCCGGTCTCGTCGGTCAGCGGCGGCGGCTCGTCCAGCTCGCCGAGGGCGAAGCGGACGACGTCCACCAGGATGCCCAGCTCGGCGCCGAGCGCCTCGCGCAGCGCGGCCGGGTCCTCCGGCGGCCGGCCCGCGGGGCGGAGCACGAACCGGTTGTAGCGGGTGACCGGGTCGTCGCCGCGTAGCAGCTCGACCGCCGCGATCACGTTGCCGCGGTAGGCGAGCTCGAGCGCGGCCAGCTCCGGCGGCCACGCCGAGGGCAGCCGTCCATCCGCCAGCGTGCGGCGCAGGCCGGACGTCGTCTCGCCGCCAGGGACCAGCAGGAATCCCGCGGGCAGCGGGAACACCCCGACAGGCTGCGGGCGCGCGCAGCCGGCATACGTGTCGGTGCCCGTGGGGGCGTTGTCGTCTGCAGCCATCTGTGTCACCCGTCGTGGTTCGAGTCGTGTGCCTCGGCCGCGTCACCGGCGGGTCGCCGGACGCCCCCTCCTGGGATCGCGGCGCGGATGACACCGGTACCCCTTCGGCGCGTGGACGCCTTCGGCAGGGAAACGCTATGTGCCAAGGGCCCGGACGCCGATCGACAGTGCGCGGACGCTGCCACCAACGCGCCCGGCCGTTTGGGACGCCGCTGCCCGGGCTCTGGAGCAGCCCGGTGGGCGGTCGTCACGGCGGCTCGTCAGACACCGTGGTGGACTCGTCATGTAGAACGTAATTCTCGCTAATGAAAGTACGTAGCCGCACGCTTGAGTAGACGTTGACTTCGCTAAAACAGCGTGACACAGTTCACTCCCCAACGGCCCTTGTGACACACGCGGCCAATCGATTCGGCGGTGGCTGCCCTCACACCGCTCCGGCAGCGACCCCGCTTCCGCGGGCCGGACATCTGGCACTGGAGAGAGGACGACGATGATCCGTACGAGGCGATTACTCGCCACCGCCGCCGTGTGCGCCGTGGCGATGTTCCTGGGGGCGTGCGGTGGTGGCAGCGATGGCGACGGCGCCACGGGCGTCGCCGCCACGGGTGCCACCGGGGACCCGGTGGCGGGCGGCAAGGGACGGATCCTCATGCTGGCCGACACCAGCTCCATGGACCCGGCCAAGCTCGGCAACGCCTACGCGGCGACGGCTGTCCTGGGCAACGCCCTGTACGGGACGCTGATGATCGACGACGACAAGGGCCAGGTCGTCTACAAGATGGCCGAGTCGTTCACGACCAGCGACAACGGCTCCACCTTCGAGCTCCGGCTGCGGCCGAGGCTGGTCTTCTCCGACGGCAGCCCGCTCGACGCCGCCGCCGTGAAGTTCAACTGGGACCGCCTCAAGGACCCCGCGAACGCGTCGAGCTACCGCGGGGACGCCATGATGATCGCCTCCACCGAGGTGGTGGACGACCGCACCCTGAAGGTCTCGACGGTCGACCCGATGCCGAACTTCGCCGACGTCGTCCTCACCACGGCGATGAACTGGATCGCCTCGCCCGCGGCCCTGCAACGCGGCGCGCAGGCGTTCGAGCAGAACCCCGTCGGCGCCGGTCCGTTCAAGCTTGAGCACTGGACCCGGCAGGCCGACATCGACCTGGTGAAGAACCCGCGCTACTGGGACGCGCCCCGGCCCTACCTCGACGCCCTCACGATCCGCGCGGCCGTCGAGTCCAGGCAGCGTTACAACACCCTGCTCACCGGAGGCGCGGACGTCGCCATCGAGTCGGACTGGATCAACCTCCACAAAGCCGCGGAGAGCGGCCAGCCGAGCATCAGCAGGCCGGTCAACGGCGGCATCTTCATGGCGCTCAACATGCGCCGGGCGCCGTTCGACGACATCCGCGCCCGCCAGGCGGTGGCCGCGGCGCTCGACCTGGAGGCGCTGAACCTCGCGGTCTACGAGGGCGACGGGCAGCCCGCCGAGACGCTGTTCAACGACGCCTCACCCTTCTACTCCCAGACGCCCCTGAGGCGCGCGGACCGGGCGAGGGCGCAGCGGCTGTTCGACGAGCTCGCCGCCGAGGGCAAGCCGGTGTCCTTCACGTTCACCAGCTTCCCCAGCTCCGAGAGCCGGGCGATCGCCGAGAACGTTCAGGCCCAGCTCAGCAGCTTCAAGAACGTCAAGGTGCAGGTCAAGGTCGTCCAGCTCGCCGAGTACGGCAAGATGAACGCGACGCACGACTTCGACACGTTCATCACGTCCGCGTTCTTCCAGGACCCAGAACCGAAGCTGTACACGGCCTTCCGTGGCGGCAGGGCCACCAATGTGCCCGGGGTCGACGACCCCCAGCTCAACGAGGCCCTCGGCACCGGCCGGACCGCGTTGGCGGAGGTGGACCGCAAGGCCGCCTACGAAACGGTCCAGCAGCGGTTGACCGCACTGACCCCCGGGATCTTCCTCCAGCGGGTCGCGCTCAGCGCCGTCTCCGGCAAGAACGTGGGCGGTCTCGCGCAGTACGGGCTTGGCTCGTTGCTGCCCGAGGAACTGTGGATCAAGAAGTAGGGCCTGAGCGGTAGCCCCCTGATCCAGGGCGGGGAGCCGGCAGCCGCCACGGCTGCCGGCTCGTGCCGTGGGTCAGGCGGGTTCGGGTGCGGTCAGCGCCGCGCAGGACCAGGTGAAGCCGGCGCCGGTGCTCATGACCAGGGCCGTCTCGCCGGGCGCGAGCATCTCGCGGTCGAGCAGGTCGGCGATGCCGGCGGTCAGGTCGCCCGCGCCCAGATGCCCGGTCGAGCGGCCGAAATCGACCGCCTCGGCGCCGGTCAGCCGTTCGACGATCGGGCCGAAGACAGACAGCAACGGGCTCCGGTGCACCCGCGGCAGCACCACGCACCGCAGCCTCGGGCTGCCCACGTCGGCGCCGGCCTCCTTCATGGCCAGCCCCAGCAGGGTCTCGAGACGCTCCCGCTCGGCCGTCCGGTAGCCGGAGCTGCCGTTGCGGCGCAGGTAGGCGCGCTTCGTGCGGCGGACGTCGACCGACTCCGCCGCGGAGCGCGCGGCGGCGCCGAACGAGTCGTCGCCGCGGTGCATGGCCTCAAGGCTCGGCGCCGACACCGAGGTCACCGACACCAGCCGCAGTCCCGCCGGCACCGGAGCCGCAGGCTCCGCGAGCTCCGCGGGGTTCGTCCGGCTTACCAGCACCGCGCTCGCGCCGTCACCATAGGCGACGCCAAGGTCGCTGTTCCAGCGGTCGAATCCCGGCGGGCAGAAGCGGTCCGCGGTCGTGACCAGGACGCGGGTCATCGTGGGATCGCCCAGCAGGTGGGCAGCCGCGGACTGCAGGGCGGCGGCACCGCCGTTGCACATCTGCTGGATCCCGACAGGCATCGCGTCGTGGGCGCCGAGCTGGTCGGCGATGTAGTGCACGGGTGACCAGAAGTCGTGCCCCTGGTAGTAGCTCCAGGCGTGCAGAAGCAGATCCAGCTCGGCGCCGCGCCAGCCGGCCCGGGCCAGCGCCGCGTTGGCGGCGAGCACCGCCATCTCCGGCGCGGACGGCCCGTCTGACACGGCCAGCATGGTGTAGCCCGTGTCCTCGGGTGTTCCGCCCACCTCGGAGGGCGGCTGTCGGCGCGGGGGAAGCCAGGTGGCGGCAGCGTTGACGTAGATGGTGTCAGTCCTCATGCGGTCGCGATCTCCCCAGCGGGTGGCGGGCAGGGCGGCAGGGCACAACGGGAACCACCATCGACCTGTCAAGGATAGGCGGCACCGTCAGCGGTGTCGCAAAGTCCTGGAAACGGCGCCCGGTCGGCCTGGTGACGTCCCCGCGAACCGGCGATGGCGAGCACACAGGGTTATCAGGCCGCACGCCGCGGGCCAGGACGCGGGAAACTGCCAGGATGGCCCGACCGCACCCGACCGCCGGTGGACCGCAGTCGCCCGCCGGTGAGTAGTCACGCGGATCTGCGCCTCGGCGCGGGGCTCCTGCTCCTGCTGGCGCTCGCGGTGGGGGCCCTCACCTGGGCCCGGGTCGCCCGGCGCCGGGACGTTCTCACCGCCTCGCTGCGTGCCGCCGTCCAGCTCACGGTCATCGGCCTGGCCCTGCGCGGGGTCTTCGCCGCCCCGCCGACCACGGTGATCGTCGTCGTGCTCATGCTCACCGCGGCGGTGGGGACGGCGACCCGCCGGCTCACCGAGCTCGCGCCCGCCGGCCGGGCGGTGCTCGTCTCCTGCGTGATCGGGGCCGGTCTCCCGATGGGGGCGGTCTTCGCGGTCGGGGCGCTCGAGCCGTCCACCCGGAACCTGATCGCGCTCACCGGGAGCCTCGTCGGCGGCACGATGACGTCCTGCACGCTCACCGGGCGGCGGCTCGCCGAGGGGCTCCGGCTGCGGTGGGACGAGGTCGAGGCCTGGCTCGCTCTCGGCGCGACACCGCGGCGGGCGTGCCTGGACATCGCCCGCGCCAGCGTCTCCGAGGCGCTGGTGCCCGCGCTCGACCAGACCCGTACCGTCGGACTGGTCACCCTCCCCGGCGCGTTCGTCGGGGCGCTGTTCGGCGGGGCCTCACCCGGGCAGGCGGCGCGTTTCCAGCTGATCGTGCTGGTCGGCCTGCTCGCGGCGGAGAGCATCGCCGGGGTCACGCTCGCTCACCTGCTGGGCGCGCCGAGCCGCCTGCCCGGGGTCGCGGCGGACGCCGAGGACCGACCGGACGCCGTGCCTGCGGCGGCCCGCCGGGACGTCGGCCGCTTCGGCCGCAGCCGCAGCCGCAGCCGTAGTCGCGTCCGTGGCCGCGGCGGCGTGCCGTGAGCTCAGCATGATCGTCACCCCGCCCAGCAGGGCGAATCCCGCGGCGATCAGATACGCGGCGGCGAACGGCCCCGGATGGAGCGTGTCGGCGACGACCGCGGAGAGCAGGCTCGTGCCGACGACGCCGCCGATCTGGCCCGCCGTCTGCTGCAGGGAGGCGACCAGCCCGAAGCTGTCCTCCGGGACGGAGGCGCTCGCGATCACGATCAGTGGCGGCTGCGCGTGCCCGAAGGCCAGGCCGCTGCCGATCAGGCCAACGATGACCAGCCACAGCATGTCCGACCGGGTGCCGAACGCCATCACGGCCAGCGCGACCACGTAGGCCGCGCCCGCGCCCGAGGCGAGCGCGCGCGGCCCGATCCTCGTCCCCACCCAGCTCGCCGACGGCGCGGCCAGCGCGATCGACAGCGTGCGGCACATCGTCACCGCCGAGGTCAGGGCCACCGACAGGCCGAAGAGCCCCTCCAGCAGCAGCGGGGTCACCAGGAAGTTCCCGAGGTGTGCCGCGGAGACCATGAACGAGGCCAGCCCGGCGGTGCGGACATCCCGTTTCGCCAGCAGCTCCATCGGGACGACCGGGTCGGTGCTGCGCCGCTCGACCACGGTGAGCAGCCAGAACAATGGGACCACCGCGACGAGCAGCGCGATCACGATCGGCCGTGGCCCCCACGCCGCCGCGCGGTTCACCCCGAAGGTGAGCGCGAAGACGGCGGCCGCGAGCACCACCGCGCCGGTGCGGTCCAGTGGACGGCGCAGCCCGTCCCGGTCCGGCGGCAGCACGCGGACCGCCGCGACCAGCGGGACGACCGCGATGCCGGCCTGGATGAAGAACACCGCCCGCCACCCGACGGCATCGATGATCAGCCCGCCCACGGCGAGACCGGTGACCGCCGCCCCGGACAGCACCCCCGACGCCCACGCCGAGGGGCGCACCCGCTCCTGCGGAGGGAAGACCGCGAACAGCATCGCGAACGATGCCGGGATCGTCGCCGATCCCGCGAGCTGGGCGACGATGCGGAACCCGATCAGCGACGCGGCGTCCCACGCGAGACCGGTCGCCAGCGAGAAGACGACGGCGAGGGTCGTGCCGATCAGGAACGTGCGGCGGTGGCCCCGGACGTCGCCGATCCGGCCGAGGATGGGCATGGCCACCGCGAGGGCGAACAGCGAACCGGTGACCGCCCAGGAGATCACCCCGGTGCTGGAGCCCAGGTCGTCGGCCACTGTCCGTAACGAGACGGTGAGCAGCGTCGCGGTGAAGGTGGTCGCGAACATCGCGGCCAGGCAGGTGAGCAGAATCTGCCGTCGCGTGGCCACGCCGCCGGCGTGACCCGCGTCCGCGTCCGCGCCTGCGTCCGTCGCGGTGGTCGGGGCCGTGGGCGTGGGCGGACGGCTTGGTCCGCCTGGTCCGCCCGGGGTGCCCCCGGCCTCCCCGGGCTCGGTCGGCATCCGCGTTCTCCCCCCACGCGGGCGCGGGGTGGCGCCGGCCATCCGATCGTCTGCCGCGGCGGTGCTCGGAAGCAACCAATCCGCCCCGACCGGCTCCTCCCTGCGGGCGCCGAGACCCGCAGGCCGGACTGAGGCGCCTACGGTTCGCCTGTGGGCATGGCGTCCGTGCGCTGCGTCGACGCGGGATCGCTCACCCCTTCCCCGGGGCCAGCCCGTTCTGCGGGAATCCTCGTGTCAGGAGGATGGCGCGGACGCGACCCCCGATGCGACCGGTCAGCTCGGTCAGCGGGGTCCAGCGGAAGTCAGTGACCTCCTCCAGCTGCAGCACCACGTCAGCGTCGCCACCTGGAGGGGCGACGGCCAGCAGGAAACGAAGGTCGTAGTGGGTGTGCTCAGGCTCCAGCTTCGTGGGGTTCGGCGGGATCACGTGTGCGTCCACGTCCACAGGCCGGTCGAGAACCGGGCTCACCCAGGCGCGGGGAACACCCGCCTCCTCGGCCAGCTCCCGCAGCGCTGCGTCCAGGAGTGAGTCGTCGTCCGCCTCGATGTGCCCGCCGGGCAACAGCCATCGGTCCAGGCTGCGGTGTCGGATCTGGAGCACCCGGCGCTCAGGGGTGACTGCGACCACTCCGCAGGTAACGTGGCCGGGTGTGGTTGTCCTGGAGGCCAGCGGCGCATCGCTTCCACTGGCTGCTTCCAACAGGGGGGCGAGGGGCTCCGTATCCTCCGGGTAGACATCGAGATATGTACTGATCGTCTTGGCGATGTCGTCGTTCGTAACGGGCACGGCGTTCACTCCTCGTTGAAGCATCGCAGCCAGGACCGGGCGATGATTTCACGCTCCCGGTTGCCGAACTCGTGCAGGCCCAGTCTCATGATGAGACCGGGCGGCAGCAGCGTGAGTGCTGCGAGGATCTCGCCCTGAACGAGGAAGATGAACGGGCTGACCGCGGCGCCGTGGACGAAGTTGACCGCATTGCCATCGTTGAGTAGATAGAAATGATGGTTCCACGACGTCATGCGGCTGAGGTACGGGTCGAGTCGGTCGACACGGTGACGACCCATTGCCGGGCTTCGTTGGAGAGGCCCAGGTAACTGCTGGGCGGAGGGCGGCGCGATTTTCGCGATCGTCGCGTCGGCCATTCTTACGAAGCATTTATCTACGCTTTCAGACGCAAGCAGCACATCGGGTCTGGTCAACCGGTCAGCGTGGCCTCCGGCTGTCCCCGGCGTGGCTACGGGGTGCTGGGTAGCGCGGCGACCAGCGCTTCGGTTGCTCGCGCGAGGCGTTCCGCGTTCTGCGGATTCAGGGTTTCGAGCGTCAGCGGTAGGTGCTTGTTCCGATCGATCGCGGTCAACCCTGCGGCAGGGGGCGCATCAATGAAGTGGTGGATGGCGCCGATCGATTCGGCGATGGGGCGCGCCGAGATCCTCGCGGCGGCCCGGATGCTGGCGCGCAGCGCCGCGGGCAGGGGGCTGAGGTCTCCGCTCCTGGTGAATCCGGGGTGGTAGAGCACATAGCGCGCCTTGCTGTTGGCGTGCTCGGTGTAGGCGACGCCGAGTAGGTCGTTGGCTCGGGCTGCTTGCAGCTGCGCGGCGATCATGCTGTAGCCACGTTCCAGTTGGAGGTCGTCCCAGTGGATCGATCCCTTGGTGATGCCGACGCCGGCGACATTCACGATGACCGGAGCGTCACTGGCCTCCAGCGCGTCGCGGAAGCCATGGCTGAGGACGTAGCGGCTGAGGTAGTAGAGCGCGAAGGTGCTTTCGAGCCCGTCCGCTGTCAGGGTTCGTTTGGGTGCTTGCCGGTTGGCGAACAGTGCCAGCACGTCGATCCTGTCGTGCTGGCCGAGAGTGTCTTCGAGGACACGGCGGTTGCCCGCGACAGTCGCGAGGTCAGCCCGGACGAAGCGGACTCGCCCGGCCACGCCACGCCGGGCGGCCTCGGCCAGCAACGCCTCGCCCTTTGTCGGGTTGCTGCCGATCGCGACGACCTGGTCGCCGCGATCGGCGCGAGCGAGTGCGAGGGCGCGGCCCATCCCGTCTGTCCCGCCACTGACGACGAGGACCCGGCCCACAGGTTTCCGGGCGTTCGGCGGTGCGTTGGAGAACACGGATACTCCCTCGGTAGTTACGATCAGTAAGCGCCATCGTCATCGATAGCTCCCCGGTCGGGGAAGAAGGCAGTTTGATGTCCGCTACGCACACGCGTGTGCCCTCCATGGTCAGCACCCCGCTACCGAACCCGGTCCCCGCTGAGGAGTACGAGAGCTGCGTGGTGACGGACGTGCTGCGGCGGATCGGCGACAAGTGGACGGTGCTGGTCATTGTGCTGCTCGGGAAGCGCTCCTACCGCTTCAACGAGCTGCACCGCAGCGTCGAGGGCATCAGCCAGCGGATGCTCACCCGCACGCTCCGCGGTCTGGAAACCGACGGCCTGGTCAACCGGGAGGTGTTCCCCACCGTGCCTTCGAGCGTCGAGTACAGCCTCACTCCGCTCGGCCGGAGCCTGCTGCATCCGCTCTCCGCCCTCGCGGACTGGGCGGTCGAGCATCGAGGCGACATCGGCTCCGCGCGACGAACAGCTAACCAACGGCAATGATCGCCTCGCGGCGGGAACCGGCACATCCGGCGATCGTGTCGATGAAGGCGTTCACGCGGGCGCAGCCGACGCATCGGTCACGGGTGCGACCGGCATGGCAGATAAGGAAGCGGTGGCACCTGCTTCCCGACGTGCACCACCAAGCCGATCAACGTCGACGCGTACGCGGCCGACGTCGGCACTGACCCGCCCTGCGCGAATGATCGCCAGGAAGCGCCGATAACGATCATTCGCATCTGTCGCCGTGGATCACGTCTCTAGACCCGCGGCGCCCGTTCCGCCGCCTCTGGCACGGGGTCGGCGACGAAGTGCAGGTAGCGCTCGGCGGAGCGGTGCATGGCGGCGTGCCCGTCCGAGCGGACGACGGTTTGCCAGAACGCACCGTAGATCGCCTCGAAGGCGAAGGGCTCCAGCAGCCGCACGGCCCGGCGCACGGTCTCCGGGCGTTCGGGGATGTAGTTCGGGTACGAGTACATGAAGCTCACATACCTGCGGTCGAGGACGACCTGGAGGATGTCCCCGGAGAACAGGGCGCCTCGCCCGTCCTCGCCGGCGGCGTGATGGAGGACGGTGCCACCGGCGAAGTGCACGCCGCCGTTCACGAGGGTCAGCCCGTCGCCGATGGTGAGCGTGTCGCCCGTCCACAGGTTGACGGCGGCGCAGCGGCGGCCGAGCCACTGCTCGTCGGCGGCGTGGACGTAGATCGGGACGTCGCCGAAGGCGCGGCTCCAGTCGACCATCGAGCCGTAGAAGTGCGGGTGGCTCACGGCGATGACGCTGATTCCGCCGAGCTCGGTGACCTGAGCGATCAGGTCGTCGTCGAGGAGGGGTACGCAGTCCCAGAGGATGTTGCCGCTCGCCGTGGTGACGAGCAGGGCCCGCTGCCCGATGGAGATCTTCGGCTCCGAACCGATGCCGTACACGCCCGGGCCCTCGGGTGCGAGCCGGCCGCGGAAGCCGTCCGAGTGGAGCTCGCCGAGGGTGGTCCAGCGCTGCCCGTCCCAGCCGACGTACTGCCGCTCGTCCTCGCAGACCGGGCAGTCCGGTCGCGGCGCGGCGTACTGCACCCCGCAGGTGACGCAGATCGGCAGGTCGGTGGCGAGATCCATGGGGCTGTCCTCCGCGGAGCGGTCGGCTCGGTCGACGGGCGGGTCAGATGCTGGCCAGCTGCCGGAACCGGCTGCCGTGGAAGACCAGCGGGGTGACGCTCGCGTCGGAATCCAGGGCGTGGATCCGCAACAGCGCGATCAGATGGTCGCCTGCGGGCACCTCGCTGACAATCTCGCACTCGAGGGTCGCCGCGGACCCGGCGACGAACAGCGCGCCACCGGACGTCGAGGTCAGCTCCATGCCGGCGAACCGGTCACCGTCGCGGGCGGAGAGCTGACGCGCCGCCAGGTCGTGGGTCTCCCCGAGGACGCTGACGCCCAGCCGGCCAAGCGCCCGCAGCCGGGGCCAGGTGGTGGACGAGTTCGCCACGCACACCGAGACCAGCGGCGGGTCCAGGGAGACCGAGGTGAACGAACTCACCGCCATCCCGACCGGCTCTCGGCCGGCGAGCCCACAGACAGCGGTGACCCCGCTGGGGAAACAGCCGAACGTCGTACGCAGCAGGCGTTGGTCGACCGCAGTGGCGTCGATGGCGGTCAGCCGCGCGTTGACCATCCAAGGTCTCCTCTCGCCGGGAGTCTCCCGCGACCACTCGTGTCTCCGGCCGGAGGACACGCTTCTCGCGGGCTCGCCTCCGCGCCGCGCGCCCGCATCACCTTGCTCACCTAGGACATGCTTCGACCGCTTTCTCTTCCCGTTCCGGGCATTGATCGAGGGATTCTTGTGACATCCGCATCGGCGCGAAGGCCTGCGCCACCGAGGACGAGGCGAGGGATTGGGACGGCCGGGTAGCCCGCGTCGTTGGCGGCACCCAGGGCATCGACATCGCGCGGGCCTCCGGCCGGCGGGCCTGCCACGCCGTCTCCCGCCACGCACGCTGTGGACAGCCACTCGCTGTGGCGCCTAGACTTCCCCACGTGTGCGGTGATCTTTTCCTAACTCGCCGTATTTATCTTGACTGCGAGCGGATCAGCGGCGCGACCTGTCGCTAGCGCCGCCGCCTGCCGCGGCCGGTGGTACCGGTCGATCGACACGCTTCTCCCGGGCGGCCGCGCGCGCGGCGCGAGCGTTTGGTCCGAGACTTCGCCCTTCCCCGCAAGCCGGTCAGGAACGTCCCCCATCGCCACAGCCGGGCCGTCCGGTCCGCCTCGCAGGCCGTTCCGCGTGCAGAAGGCAGTACAGAGTGCGATTCCACGTGCTGGGGCCGCTGGAAGTGATCCGGGACGGCCAGCCCATCGTCGTGCCCGGCGTCCATCAGCGTGCCACGCTCGGTTTCCTGCTGTTGCATCCGAACACGGCGGTGGCCACCAGCAGGCTGCTCCAGGCCCTGTGGGACCAGGAACCGCCGGTGACCGCGCGCAAGATGGTGCAGAACGCGGTGGCGGGCCTTCGCCGGACGCTGGGCGGCGGGGCGGACGTGCTGACCCGCCCACCTGGATACCAGCTGAGCATCCGCGCCGACCAGGTGGACCTGGCCGCCTTCCAGGAACTGAGCGCGCGTGGCCGGGCGGAGCTGGCCGCCGGTTCGTGGGCTGCCGCTGCCGCGACCCTGTCGGCCGCGCTCGGCCACTGGCGTGGGCCCGCGCTGGCCGACCTGGCAGAGGAGGGCCTGGCCTGGCCGGAGGCCGTCGCCCTGGACAGCGCACGCATGGTCACCTTCGAGGACTGGGCGGAGGCGCAGCTCGCCCTCGGCCACCACCAGGAGCTCGTGCCCGAACTGGAGTCGGCCGTCGAGACGACCCCGCTGCGGGAGCGGCTGACCGGGCTGCTGATGTTGGCGCTCTACCGCTGCGGCCGGCAGGCGGACGCGCTCGAGCGCTACCGGCGCACCCGGGGCGCTCTCGTCGACCAGCTCGGTCTCGATCCCGGGCACGAGCTGCAGAACCTGGAACGGGCGATCCTCGACCACGAGCCCTGGTTGAGCTCACGGCCGACGGGCGCGCTCACCTCCCGCCACGCCGGGGTCCTCGCTCCGGGCCGGATGATCGCGGGCAGCGGCGCTCTCGCGGGGACTGGCGCTCTCGCGAGGGCCGGTGCGGTCGCGGGAACCGGTGGCCTGGCGGCCGGCGGTGTGGTCGCGGCGGCCGGAGTGGCTGGCATGGGCGGCGACGGCGGCGCGGCCGGTGCGCGGCTGCCGGAGGTCTTCCCGGCCCGGGCTCCCGGCGTGCACGCCGCCCGGAAATGGGTCAGTGTCCTCGCCGGTCGACTCGACATCGGGTCGGGGGCGGAGCTCTCCGATCCGGAGGACGCCGACCGGGTCCTGCGGGCCGTCACCGCCACGGTCCGGGCCGAGACCGCCCGTTTCGGCGGCGAGGTCCACACGGCGCTCGGCTCGGTGTGGATCGCGGTCTTCGGCCTGCCCCGAACCCGGGAGGACGACGCGGAGCGCGCCGTCCGCGCGGGCCTGGCCATCCGGCGGGCGGTCGCCACATCGGCGAAGGCGTCCTCGTACGGTGTCGGACAGTACGACCTGCGGATGGCTGTCACTACCGGGGAGGTCCTCGCAACCCTCACCCAGGCCACGCCGGCGGCCGCGGCTTCGGCGGCTGCCGCCGCGATGTCCGGGGATGTAACCGGCCGGTGCATGCGCCTGCTGGCGTCTGTGCCCAGGGGTGAGCTGCGGGTCTGCGAGGCGACCAGGGCGGCGTCCGACGGGGCCTTCACCCATGCTTCGACGGACGAGCACGGCCGAGGCGTCGGCGGCGTGGTGGCGGTGCGCCTGGGCGGCTTGGCGAGTGCGTTCGGGGCCGGTCCGGCGGGCCGTGAAGGAGCCCTCCACGTGCCATTCCTCGAGCGGGAGCACGAGAAGGACCTGATGCACCGGCTGCTCGCCGAGACCGCCCGCCGCCGCCGGCCACGGCTGGTGACGATCTTCGGTGAGCCCGGCATCGGCAAGAGTCGGCTGCTGTGGGAGTTCTGCCGGGAGGCCGGCGACGCGGCTGTCTCGCGCGACGTCCAGTTCCTGCACGGCCGGATCGGGAGGTTCCAGAGCGGCCCGTTCGAGGTTCTTACGGACATCACCCGCACGTGGGCGGGGATCGCCGAGGACGACTCCCGTGAACTGGCGGTGACGAAGCTCGCCGCCGCGGTCGGGATGACGGGCGCCACCTTCGAAGTCTCGCGCCGCCTGGCGGCCGAGCTGGTTCCGCTGCTGGACCCAGCCTGGCCGGGCGGCGAGGACGGAGCACGCGTGCTCGCGGCCTGGCGTCGGACACTTGGGAGGATCGCGGCCGTGGCCCCGACGGTGCTCGTCGTCGAGGACCTGCACCGGGGAGACGACCGGCTGCTCGACTGTCTGGAGGTGCTCGACGAGCAGCTGGGCCGCGTTCCGCTGCTTGTCGTCGCCAGCACCCGGCCGGACCTGCTCGAACGGCGGCCGTGCTGGGCCGGCGGCAAGCGTGACGCGACGACGATGTCCCTCGACCAGCTCTCCGCCGCCGCCATCCAGCATCTGATGGTCGATCTGGCGGTGTTGTACGGGCTGCGCCCCGCGTCGTCGGCGCCGCCGCTCGCGGGCGCGGGCGGCGGCGGGCCCGCGCCCGAGACCGCGGCCCACGAGTGCGGGACGGTCGCCAAGGTCGGCGGCAATCCGCTGTTCGCGGTCGCCCTCGTCGAGATGCTCCGCGCGGCACGGGCCGCCAAGGGTGACGGCGTCTCCCCGGCTCTGCTGATCGACAGTGCGGGCCCGATCGGCCCGGGCTCCGCGATGGTGTCGATCCCGCGCACGGTTCACGGCGTGATCGCGGCGTGGCTGGACACTCTGCCGTCACGCAGCCGTCTGGTGCTGCAGGGCGCGGCGGTGTTCGGCGCGACCGTCTGGGCCGCGCCGGTCGCGGCCGAGTGCGAGCTGACCCGCGAAGACGTCCTACGGGAGCTGGAGTACCTCGAACGCCGGGGCGTGCTGCGGCAGATGCCGACCGTTGCCGACCCCGACCCGCACTACGAGTTCCGGCATGCCTTCGTCCGGGACGTCGCCTACTCGCAGATCCCGCGTGCCGTCCGGGGAGGGTGGCACCTGTGCTTCGCCCGCTGGTTGGGTGACGAGTACGGGCGGGTCGCACAGGACGATCTCCGCCGGCACCACCATCGGCGCGCCGACAGCCTCACCGCCGCGGCCGGCTAGCGGCCGGCTGGTGCGACCGGTCGGCCCGGCCCGGGAGCCGCGCGTCGACGGGCGGTCGTGACTGCCCTGACATGCGTGCCCTGAGCCTGATTTCGGCCTGCGCTGACCCGTCCTGTCAGACGGCCTCAAAGCGATGATTATGAACGAATCGTGACCGTCGAATTCCCTTGTTCCCGGCCGTCCCGCGGTCATCTTCCGGGGCGTTTTGTAGCGCCTACGTGATCTCTTCGGATCGGTCGGAGGGGGGTGGTAGGGGTTGCCTCTGGGGCTGACGCGAAACTTCTTCTCGGCTAGCCTGAAAAATAATCCGAATCGTGCGCCTCCCCGCCTTTCCTGCTGGAAAAGGTGTGGGTGACGGCGAATCTCGGAGAAATTCGGGTGGACTGCGCTTAGAAATTCCCCGTGTGAACGTGAAACGGCTCCGGACAGTGGTGAGAAATGAGGAGAGCGATGAGTGCTGCCCCGGTTCTGCGGTCACCCCTTCCGGCGTGGCCGCAGTACGACGACGGCGAGCGGGCGGGTCTGACCCGCGCGCTCGAGCAGGGTCAGTGGTGGCGGATGGGCGGCGGCGAGGTCGATGCCTTCGAGGACGAGTTCGCGCGTTACCACGGGGCCGACCACGGCCTTGCCGTCACGAACGGCACACATGCCCTGGAGCTCGCGCTGCAGGTCCTCGGGGTCGGCCCGGGAAGTGAGGTCATCGTCCCGGCCTTCACCTTCATCTCCTCGTCGCAGGCGGCGCAGCGACTGGGCGCCGTCGCCGTGCCGGTCGACATCGATCCGGTCACCTACAACATCGACCCGGTCGCCGCCGCGGCCGCGGTCGGCCCGCGAACCAGGGCGATCATGCCGGTGCACATCGCGGGCGAGGTCGCGGACATGGACGCGCTTGGCAAGATCTCCGCCGACACCGGCGTCCCCCTCCTGCAGGACGCCGCGCACGCGCACGGCGCGCGGTGGCAGGGGCGGCGTATCGGGGAGCTGGACTCGGTCGCGGCCTTCAGCTTCCAGAACGGGAAGCTCATGACGGCCGGCGAGGGCGGCGCGGTTCTCTTCCCCGAGGCGGGGCTGCGGGAGGAGGCTTTCCTGCGGCACAGCTGCGGACGCCCCAGGACCGACCGCTTCTACTTTCACCGGACTTCGGGCTCCAACTTCCGCCTCAACGAGTTCTCCGCGGCCGTCCTGCGAGCTCAGCTCGCTCGACTGGACGGCCAGATCGACACCCGCGAAAAGCGTTGGCCGCTGCTGTCGGGACTACTCGCGGAAATTGATGGTGTCGTCCCACAGGGCCGCGACACACGGTGCGACCGCAAACCGCACTACATGGCGATGTTCCGGATTCCCGGCCTGGTGGAACAGCAACGGAACGAGCTCGTCGACCGGCTGGTGGCGGCGGGCCTGCCCGCCTTCGCCGCGTTCCGGGTCATCTACCGTTCCGACGGTTTCTGGGAGACGGGGGCACCGGACGTATCCGTCGACGACCTGGCGCGGCGATGCCCGAACGCCGAGGCGGTCGCGGCCGACGGCATCTGGCTGCACCACCGCACGCTGCTCGGCACCGAGAAGCAGATCCACGAGATCGCCGAGATCATCGCGTGGGCGCTGACCGAGAGCCGGAGCGGGCGGTGAGCGCCCCGCTGACGGGCGCACTGGGCGCGCAGCTGGTGCCTGTTCAGTCGCGGGTGACCCAGCCGCAGCTCCAGCCCCAGCCGCCGCAGTCGCCGCGGCCGGTTCGGCTGGCGCCGCCGCGGCCCGCGACCGGCGCCGTCCGGGTCGCCGTCATCGGGCTGGGCTGGGCCGGCAGGTCGATCTGGCTGCCCCGGCTGCGTGACCACCCGCGGTTCGCGGTCGCCGCGGCGGTCGACCTCGACGCGGACGCCCGCGCCGCGGTTGCGGCGGACGGCGTCGACGCCCCGCTGCTTGCCAGCCCGGATCTGCTGAGCCCCGACGAGATCGACCTGGCGGTCGTCGCCGTGCCGAACCACCTGCACAGTGTGGTCGGCGGCCGGTTGCTCGCCGCGGGCCTGCCGGTCTTCCTGGAGAAGCCGGTCTGCCTCAGCGGCGCGCAGGCGGAGGAACTGGCCCGTGCTGAGCGGGCAGGTGGGGCGGTCCTGCTCGCGGGCAGCGCCGCTCGCTGCCGGGCGGACGTCCGGGCGCTCTACACCCTCGCGCGGGCCTGCGGGATGATCCGGCACGTCGATCTCGCCTGGGTACGTGCCCGGGGCGTGCCCGACGCGGGCGGCTGGTTCACCGACACCACGCGCGCCGGGGGCGGGGCGCTGCTCGACCTCGGCTGGCACCTGCTCGACACGGTCGCTCCACTGGTCGGGACGGCGGACTTCACCCAGGTCGTAGGCACGGTCTCCGCGGACTTCGTCCGCAGCGGGGCGGGGGGAGCCACCTGGCGCCATGCCGGCGGCCCCGGCTCGGGCCGGAGCGAAGCGGACCGCGGCCGGCGCGGCGACGTCGAGGACACGGCCCGGGGGTTCCTGGTCACCGAACGCGGTGTGTCGGTGTCACTGCGGGCGAGCTGGGCCTCCCACGAGGCGCTCGACAGCACGGTGATCAGAGTGGAGGGCAGCGCGGGAACCGCCACGCTGACCTGCACCTTCGGCTTCAGCCCGAACCGGCGCGACGGATCGGTGCTGACGTACACGCGGGACGGCGACACCGTCCGGGTGCCGGTGCCGTCCGAGCCGGTGGGCGCCGAGTACCGGCGCCAGCTCGACGAGCTCCCGGCCCTGCTCGCCGACCCGGGAGCGCGGGGACGCGCGGTCGCGGAGGCGCGGCGTGCCGTCGACGCTGTGGAGCGGTTCTACCGTTCGGCGCGCCCGCCAGGTGCGGCGGCGGGCGACCACCGGTCGGGACGGATCTGATGGGGCACGAGTCAGGGGCTCTCGATCCCGTTCGCTCCGGCGCCGGCGGAAACGCTCGCCCTGATTTCGCCCATGCTGTCGTCTTCGATCTGGACGGCGTTGTCGTCGACAGTTTCGCCGTGATGCGGGAGGCATTCCGGATCGCCTATTCGGAGGTGGTCGGCGCAGGTCCCGCGCCTTTCGGTGAATACCATCGTCACCAGGGGAGATATTTCCGCGACATTATGCGGATCATGGGACTTCCGGCGGAGATGGAGGAGCCGTTCGTCCGGGAGAGCCATCGGCTGCGGGCCGAGGTTCTCGTCTACGACGGTGTGGTCGACCTGCTCGACACCCTGCGCCACCGTGGGTACGGCCTCGCCGTCGCCACCGGGAAGACCGGCTCGCGGGCACGCGACCTGCTGGCGCATCTCGGCCTGCTCCGCTTCTTCCACCATGTCGTCGGCTCCGACGAGGTCGCGCGCCCGAAACCGGCGCCCGACATCGTGCTGCGGGCGCTGGATCTGCTCGGCGCACGCCCGGAACGGGCCCTCATGATCGGTGACGCGGTGACCGACCTGCGGAGTGCCCACGACGCGGGGGTTCGCGCGGCGGCCGCGTTGTGGGGGTCGCCGGACGAAGCCGAGCTCCTCGCGGGCGGCCCGGACCTCGTGCTGCGGCGGCCGGCGGACCTGCTGACCGTCCTGCCGGCACAGCCGGCGAGCGTCGGCTGAGCCCCGGGCAGCAGGGGGGCGGCGGCCGAAGCCGGGCGCCGGAACAGGGGTGATTCAGGGGAGGTGGATCCGCATTTCTCGGTCAGACTGGTAAAGGCCGCAAGTTGCCGCGATGTCGTGTCTGAATCATCCCCCGGCACGCCGGCCGGGCCTCGCACCCGACGGACCAACCCGACGGAGGAATGCGAATGCTGCGCACCGAACTGATTGCACCGCTGCCCAAGCTGCTGCGCGGGAACGCCGAGCGTCTCGGTGACAGGATTGCATTCCGCGATGCCAGCCGTGCCGTCGGCTGGGCGGAGCTGGAGCGGCGCACCGGCTGGCTGGCGGGCCACCTGGCCGACCTGCGGCTGCAGCCGGGTGACCGGGCCGCGATCGTGCTCGGCAACTGCGTCGAGGTCGTCGAGAGCTATCTCGGCTTCGCCCGCGCGTCCGTGGTGGGCGTGCCGATCAATCCTCGGGTCACCGAGACCGAACTGGCCTACCTCCTCGACGACTGCGGGGCTCGGCTGGTCGTCACCGACCCGGCGCGGATCGACATGGTCGGTCGCGTCCTCCGGGACCGGCCCGGCCTGCGAGTCGTGGTGACCGGCGGCCATGCCCCGCCGCCGTCCGCCCCGGCCGGGACGCTGTCGTTTGCGGCGCTGGCAGGCGCCCAGCCCCGCTCGGCGGCCCGCGACGATCTGGGACTCGACGACGTCGCCTGGATGCTCTACACGTCGGGGACGACGGGACGTCCAAAGGGCGTGTTGTCGACCCAGCGAAGCTGCCTGTGGTCGGTCGCGGCCTGCTACGCCCCGATCCCCGGCCTGTCCGAGCAGGATCGCGTCCTGTGGCCGCTGCCGCTGTTCCACAGCCTGTCGCACATCGCCTGCGTGCTCGGGGTGACGGCGGTCGGGGCCAGCGCCCGGCTGCTGGACGGATTCGCCGCGTCCGAGGTACTCGCCGCGATCCAGGAGGACGGCTCGACCTTCCTGGCCGGGGTCCCGACGATGTACCACTACCTCGTGCGGGCGGCGCGCGAGAGCGGCTTCAGCGCGCCGAGCCTGCGGATGTGCCTCGTCGGGGGCGCGATCACCACCGCGCGGCTGCGCCGCGACTTCGAGGAGGCGTTCGGCGCCCCGCTGCTGGACGCCTACGGCAGCACCGAGACCTGTGGGTCGATCACCATCAACTGGCCGACCGGCGCGCGGGTCGAGGGCTCCTGCGGACTGCCCGTACCCGGCCTGGGGGTACGCCTTGTCGACCCCGAGACCGGGCTCGACGTGGGAGCCGGCGCCGAGGGAGAGGTGTGGGTGCGCGGGCCGAACGTGATGGTCGGCTACCACAACCAGCCCGAGGCCACCGCCGCCGCACTGCGCGACGGCTGGTACCGAACCGGTGACCTGGCCCGCCGGGACGACGCCGGCTACTTCACCATCACGGGCCGGATCAAGGAGCTCATCATCCGGGGTGGCGAGAACATCCACCCCGGCGAGGTGGAGGAGGTGCTGCGCGGTGTCCCGGGCGTAGCCGACGTCGCGGTCGTCGCCCGCCCGCACGACCTGCTCGGTGAGGTGCCGGTGGCCTTTCTGGTGCCCGGCCCGGAGGGCCTCGACCCCGACCGCCTCCTGGCCACGTGCCGGGAGCGGCTGTCGTACTTCAAGGTGCCTGAGGAGCTCTACGAGATCGACCGTATTCCGCGGACTGCCTCGGGGAAGATCACCCGACACGTGCTGCTGGAACGTCCGGCGCGGCTGCGTGCCGCCAGCAGCGGGCACCACGACACGCTGTTCCGGGTCGACTGGATCCCGCGCCCGTCGGTGACGTCCTCCTCGGTCCGCGCCCGCCCGGACCACACGTCGAGCCCCGTTCAGGCCGGTGGGCCCGGCCGCCAGCCCCTTTCGGCTCCGCCGGTCGGGACGTCCGTTCCGCCGGTCGGCGGCGAGCGGAGGTGGGCGATCATCGGCGCGGACGCGTTCGGATTCGCGCCGGTGCTCACCGAAGCCGGGATCCTGGTCTCCCAGTACCCGAACCTGGACGCCGTGCGACGGGCCGCCGCCGACGGCGACGAGGTTCCCGACCTCGCAGTGCTGACGTGCGGGTCGGTGCTCGGCAAGGCGGGCGTTCTCTCCGACGACGCGGCGCGGGCGGTCACCTGGCTGTCCGGCGAGATCGCCGGCTGGCTCGCCCAGGAGCGCCTGGCCGGCGTGAAACTGGTGATCGCCACCCGCGGCGCGGTGGCGGTCGGCCCCGACGACGACATCGAGGACCTGATCCGCGCGCCGCTGTGGGGCCTGCTGCGCACGCTGCAGACCGAACATCCGGACCGCTTCGTCCTGTTCGACCTCACGGTCGACGACCCGGCGGGGGCGGCGGCCCTGCCGGCCGTCGTCGAGTCGGGCGAGCCGCAGGTCGCGGTGCGGCAGGGGGTCGTCCTGCTGCCCCGGCTCGCCCGGGTGGCCGCCGTCCCGACCGACCAGGACTCACCGACGGGCGGGAACCTGTTCGCCGACCCGCTGCGGACGGTGGTCGTCACCGGCGCGGACGGCCCGGTCGGGGCCGCACTGGCCCGCCACCTGGTGGCGAACTACGGAGTCCGCAGGCTGCTGCTCGTCAGCCGTCCCGGCGTCGCGGGTGACCTGGGTGACCTGGGTGAACTGGGCGGCGCGGGTGGCCTGGGCGGCGCGACCGGTGAGCACTCCGCCGAGGCACTGCGGGCCGAACTGGCGCACGCGGGGGCGACAGTCACGCATGTCCCATGCGATCTTGCCGACCGGGCGGCGCTCGCGGCGGTGCTGCACCGGCACGCCCGTTCGGTCTGCGCGGTCTTCCACGCCCAGAGCGCCGCGGGACCGGTCGGCGGGCTCCGGAACGACGAGCAGCGGCTGGCCGCGACCCTGGCTGGCGCGCTCAACCTGCACGACCTGATCGGCGGGCCGGAGACCCGGGCGTTCGTCCTGTGCTCCTCGGCCGCCGGCCTGCTCGGCGGGGCGGGACTGGCCGAGCCGGCCGCGGTGAGCGTGTTCTTCGGCGCGCTGGTCCAGCACCGCGCCGCGCGCGGCCTGCCGGCTGCCAGCGTGAGCTGGGGGCCGTGGGAGGGCAGCGAGCTGCCCGAGCTGCCCGGCTCCCGCGCGCTGCGCGTCCGGGAAGGCCTGGCCATGTTCGACGCGGCCCTCGGCGCCGATCAGAGTGTGCTGGCGGTCCTGCGCCCGGACGCCGCCGTGCTCGCCGACGACGCCCCGCCCGCGCCGCTGCGCGGACTGATCGACGTTCCGGTGGCGCACCGGCCCCCGGACGACGCCGTCGCGGTCGAGCTGCGGACGAAGCTTGCCGGTCTGCCCGAGGCCGACGCTCTGCGGCTGTTGACGACCCTCGTCCGGACCGAGGTCGCGCGGGTCGCAGGCGGGTCCGCCGGCGCGGCCGTCGAGGCGGGGACGGCGTTCCGCGACCTCGGACTGACCTCGGTGACCACGGTCGAGCTGCGCAACCGGCTGACCGCGAGCACCGGCCTGCGGCTTCCCGTGACCGTGGCCTTCGACCATCCCACCCCGCTCGAGCTGGCCCGCGAGCTGCGGCGCGGGCTGCTCGGCGAGGCATCCGCCGCCGTGGCGGTCCGGAACCGGCGCGCCGTGTCGGACGAGCCGGTGGCGATCGTGGGTATGGCGTGTCGGTTGCCGGGTGGGGTGGTGTCGGCGGAGGGGTTGTGGGATGTGGTGGCGGGTGGGGTGGATGCGGTGTCGGGTTTTCCGTCGGATCGTGGGTGGGATCTCGCGGGTTTGGCGGGGGACGGTGTTGGTGGCGTGGGTGGCGTGGGTGGCGTGGGTCGGGTGGGTTCGTCGGTGGCGGGTTCGGGTGGTTTTCTGCGGGATGTGGCGGGGTTTGATGCGGGTTTGTTCGGGGTTTCGCCGCGGGAGGCGTTGGCGATGGATCCGCAGCAGCGGTTGTTGTTGGAGGTGTCGTGGGAGGTGTTGGAGCGGGCCGGGATTGATCCTGGTTCGTTGCGGGGGGAGCCGGTGGGTGTCTTCACCGGCCTGATGCATCACGACTACGCGCGGGGGAACACCGCGGCGGCCGAACGCCTCGAGGGTTATCTCAGTATCGGAACAGCGGGCAGTGTGGCGTCGGGTCGGGTGGCGTATTCGTTTGGTTTTGAGGGGCCTGCTCTGACGGTGGACACGGCGTGTTCGTCGTCGTTGGTGGCGTTGCATCTTGCGGTGGGGTCGTTGCGGTCGGGTGAGTGTTCTCTTGCGTTGGCTGGTGGGGTGGCGGTGATGGCGACGCCGGAGGTGTTCGTGGATTTCTCGCGGCAGGGTGGTCTTGCCGTGGATGGCCGGTGCAAGGCGTATGCGGACGCCGCCGACGGAACCGGATGGGCGGAGGGCGCCGGGGTTCTCCTGCTGGAGCGGTTGTCGGACGCGGAGCGCAATGGTCATCGGGTGTTGGCGGTGGTGCGTGGTTCGGCGGTGAATCAGGATGGTGCGTCGAATGGTCTGACGGCGCCGAGTGGCCGGTCGCAGGAGCGGGTGATCCGGGCGGCGTTGGCGGATGCGGGGTTGACGACGGCTGATGTGGATGTGGTGGAGGGGCATGGGACGGGGACGCGTCTCGGCGACCCGATCGAGGTCGGTGCGCTGCTGGCGACCTACGGCACCGGTCGCTCGCCGGACCGTCCGGTGTTGTTGGGGTCGTTGAAGTCGAACATCGGGCACACGCAGGCCGCCGCGGGGGTGGCCGGTGTCATCAAGACGGTGCAGGCGCTGCGGCACGGCGTCGTCCCGAGGACGCTGCATGTGGACGCGCCCTCGTCGCGGATCGACTGGTCGGCGGGTGCGGTGTCGCTGGTGACGGAGCCGGTGGTGTGGCCGGAGACGGGCCGGCCGCGGCGGGCGGGTGTGTCGTCGTTCGGGGTGAGCGGGACGAACGCCCATGTGATCATCGAACAGGCCCCGGACGAGTCCCCCGACACCGCCACGGATGAAGTCGCAGATGCCGCCCCGGATGGCGTCGTGGCGGGGGAGGCCGTGCCCTGGCTGCTGTCCGCGGCGTCGCCGGCGGCGCTGCGCGCCCAGGCCGACGCCCTGGCGGAGTTCGCCGCCGCGCGGCCGGCACCTGCCGCGGCCGAGATCGGCCGGTCCCTGGCGACGACCCGCGCGCGTCTCGCGCGACGTGCGGTCGTGGTGGCGGGCTCCCACGACGAGCGGGTCACCGCGTTGCGCGCGCTGGGCGCCGGCACGCCACATCCGGACGTGATCTTCGAACCGTCCCGGCCGCAGGTCGGCGCCGACCGCGGAAACGTTTTTGTTTTTCCGGGTCAGGGGGCGCAGTGGGTGGGTATGGGTGCGGGTTTGTTGGGGGGTTCTTCGCGGTTGTCGGAGGTGTTTCGGGGGGTGGTGGAGGAGGTTTCTGGGGTGTTGGCGGGGTTGGTGGACTGGTCGTTGGTGGATGTGTTGCGGGGGGTGGGGTCGGATGGGGTGTTGGAGAGGGTGGAGGTGGTGCAGCCGGCGTCGTTCGCGGTGGGTTTGGGGTTGGTGCGGGTGTGGGGTGAGTTGGGGGTGGTTCCGGGTGCGGTGCTGGGTCATTCCCAGGGTGAGGTGGTGGCGGCGTGTGTGGCGGGGGCTTTGGGGGTGGGTGATGCGGTGCGGGTTGTGGTGGGTCGTAGTCGGGTGGTGGCGGAGAGGTTGTCGGGTCGGGGTGGGATGGTGTCGGTGTTCCTGCCGGTGGATGAGGTTGTGGGGTTGTTGCCGGTGGGGGTTGAGGTGGCGGCGGTGAATGGTCCGGGGGTGACGGTGGTGTCGGGTGAGCGGGCTGGTCTGGTGGAGTTGGTGGGGGTGTTGGAGGGTCGGGGTGTGCGGGTGCGGTGGGTGGCGGTGGATTATGCGTCGCATTCGTCGCAGGTGGATGGGGTGGCGGGGGAGTTGCGGGAGTTGTTGGCGGGGGTGCGGTCGGTGGTGCCTCGGGTTCCGTTTTTTTCGACGGTGGAGGGTCGGTGGGTGTCGGGGGCGGGGGAGTTGGAGGGGGATTACTGGTTTCGGAATCTGCGGTCGAGGGTGGGGTTCGCGGGTGCGGTGGGGGTGTTGGCGGGGGAGGGGTTCCGGTCGTTTGTGGAGGTGGGGGCGCATCCGGTGTTGGTGGGGGCGGTGGGTGAGGTGTTGGAGGAGGTGGGGGTGTCGGATGCGGTGGTGGTGGGGTCGTTGCGGCGTGGTGAGGGGGGTGGTGGGCGTGTTCTGCGGTCGGCGGCGGAGTTGTTCGTGCGTGGGGTTCGGGTGGACTGGTCCGGGGTGTTCGACGGGCGTGGGGGGGTCGCGGTGGGTGTGGGTGTGGGGCCTGACCTGCCGACCTATCCGTTCCAGCACGAGCGCTACTGGCTGGACCCGGATCCCTCCGGCGGGGACGGCCTCGGCGACGTCTCCACGGCCGGACTCGATCCGGTCGACCATCCGCTTCTCGGCGCCGGTGTCACCGTCGCAGGAGAGTCCTTCCCGGATACGTCCCCCGACCCGCTCGCGGCCGGTCTCACGGAAGGCGGCCCCGGCGGCGATGGCCGTCTGCTCTACACAGGCCGGCTGACGACGGATCGCCACCCGTGGCTGGCCGACCACCGTGTTGGCGGTGCCGTGGTGCTGCCCGGTTCGGCGCTGCTCGACGTCCTGGCGTGGATCGGAGACCGGGTGGGGCGGCCCGTCCTCGCCGAGCTGACGATCTCCGCGCCGATCCTGATCGACGAGCCCGCTGAGAACACCGCCGCGAACCCGGCCGCCGGCACGGACATCCAGATCGTCGTCGGTCCGCCGGATGGCGAGCGGTCGCGCCCCGTCACGGTCCACTCCCGGACCAGCCCGGACGAGGCCTGGACCGAGAACGCCCGCGGAATCCTCGCCCAGCCAGCGGGCACCGCGACCGGCGGCCCGACCGATCCGACCGGTCGGCCCGGCTGGGCGGCGTCGTGGCCCCCGGCCGCCGCCAGCCCTGTCGACATCGACGAGTGCTACGACCGGCTTCCTGTGGACTACGGCCCCGCGTTCCACGCGCTGCGCGCGGCGTGGGTGGCCGAGGGCACCGTCTACGCCGAGGTCACGCTCCCGGACGCGGCCGTCGCCCCCGCCGGGGACGTTTCACCCGCGTCCCGGTGGCTGCGCTCGGGCGGCGTGGAACTCTCCGACGGCACCGACGGCACCGAGCCCTCGGACGGATATGGCCTGCATCCGGTGCTGTTGGACGCGGCGCTGCACCCGCTGGGCGTGGCCGGGTTCTTCCCCGACCCGGACCAGCCACGCCTGGCCTTCGCCTGGTCGGGGGTGCGGCTGTGGGCGACCGGGGCCCGCTCCCTGCGGGTGCGGATCGCGCCTGCCGGGCCCGACACCATGACGATCAGCGCGGTCGACGACGAGGGCGCCGCGGTGATCGACGTCGAGGCACTGGTGGTCCGCCCCGTCGACCCGGAGCGGCTGACGGCCGGGCGCGGTGCGGCGCGGCGGTCGCACGCGCTGTTCGAGGTGCGATGGGAACAGACGGACGCCGCCGCGGTGCGCGGCACGGAATGGGCCTTCCACCCCGACTCCGCCGTTCGTGACTCCGCCGTTCCCGGCGGTAGCGGCGGAGTCACGGGCACTCCCGTGGCCGAGCGGGCGGCCCGTCCCCCGTTCGTGGTCTTCGTTCCCGCCAGCGCCACGGGTGTCGACGGTGGTGCCGGTGGGGACGCCGGCACGGTCCCGGGCGCAGCCGTCGCCGTCCGGGACGTCCCCGGCGCGGTGCGTGCCGCCGGGCTGCGGACGCTGCGCGTTCTCCAGGACTGGCTGGCCGATCCCGACAGCGCCTCGTCCCGTCTCGTGGTCGTCACGCGGGACGGCGACCTGGCCCACGGCTCGGTGCGCGGGCTGGTACGCGCCGCGCAGGCGGAACACCCGGGGCGGTTCGGCCTGCTCAACCTGGACCGGGCCTACCACCTGCCGGAACCCCCCTCGGTCGGCGAGACTCCCTGGCTGGAGGCGATCGCGGCGGGTCTGGGCGCGCCGGCCGACGAGCCGTGGGTCGCCGTCCGGCCGGCGGGGGCAGGCGGGACCGAGGTGTTGGCCGCGCGGCTGCGGCGCGCCGAGCGGGCCCCGGTGCCGGCGCGGTCGCTTCTCGAGGGAGGCACCGTCCTCGTCACGGGCGCCACCGGTGGCCTCGGCCGGCTGGCCGCCGACCATCTCGCCCGGGTCCACCGGGTGCGGGAGCTGGTTCTCGTCGCCCGGTCCGTGGCGGGGGAGGAGCAGGTCGCCGAGCTGCGCGCGACGGGTGTCACCGTGCGCGCGGTCGCCGCCGACGTGGCCGACCGCGCTGCCATGGCCGAGATCGTCGCGTCCGTCGCCGACCGCCTCACCGCGGTGGTGCACATCGCTGGCATCGTCGAGGACGGCGTCATCGAGGCCCTCGACGAACCGCGTTGGCACGCCGTCCTGCGGACCAAGGCGGATGCCGCCTGGCACCTGCACGAGCTGACCGCCGGCCTCGACCTCGCCGCGTTCGTGCTCTACTCCTCGGCCGCCTCAGTCTTCGGTGGCGCGGGCCAGGGCAACTACGCGGCCGGCAACGGCTTCCTCGACGCGCTCGCCCGGCATCGGCGGGCGGCTGGTCTGCCCGCGGTGTCGCTGGCGTGGGGACTGTGGCAGGAGGCCGCCGGAATGGGCGGCCGGCTGAGCGCGACCGACCGGGCCCGCATGACCCGCGATGGAACCAGGGCACTGACGGCGGCCGACGGCCTCGCCCTGTTCGACTCCGCCCTGGTGGACAGCCGGCCGGAGCTGGTCCCCGTACTGCTCGACCTGGGCGCGCTCCGGCGGCGCGACTCGCTGCCACCCCTGCTGCGCGGACTCGTGCCGGCGCCGGCGCCGGCACGCCGCCGCGCCGCCGTGTCGGCGGGCTCCGCGGCGCCTGACCGCTCCACTCTGCGCGACCGGCTCGCCGCTGCGTCGGCCGGTACCCGGGACGAGATTCTGCTGGAACTGGTCCAGGCGACCGCGGCGGTCGTCCTCGGCCACACCGATCCGGCCGCGGTCGAGCCGGACCGGGCCTTCCGGGACCTCGGCTTCGACTCGCTTACCAGCGTGGAGCTGCGCAACGGCCTGATCACCGCGGCCGGGGTGCGGCTGTCGGCGACCGTGGTGTTCAACCATCCCACGCCCCGATCGCTCGCCGGCCACCTGGCGGCGCAGCTCGCCCCGGACCTCCCGGACCTCCCGGACGGGCCCTCCGCGTCCGGCGACCCGCCGCGGGCCGTCACCGCCGTGGCGGCCGGCACCGTCCGGGGGAGCGGCGGCCGTACCCGGGAGCAGGACCGAACCGACGACCCGATCGTGATCGTCGCCATGGCCTGCCGGTTCCCGGGCGGGATCGGCTCGCCGGCCGACCTGTGGCAGGTCGCCAGCGACGGCGTGGACGTCGTCGGCCCGCTGCCGACGGACCGCGGCTGGAACCTCACCGAGCTCTACGACCCCGACCCGGACCGCCCGGGACGGACCTACGTGCACGCCGGCGGCTTCCTCACCGACGTGACGGGCTTCGACGCCGGCCTGTTCGGGATCTCGCCGCGGGAGGCGCAGGCGATGGACCCGCAGCAGCGGCTGCTGCTGGAGACGTCCTGGGAGGTGCTGGAGCGGGCGGGTCTCGACCCGACGTCGCTCGCGGGCACGCCGACCGGGGTGTACGTCGGCACGCACGGCCAGGACTATGCGAGCGAGGTGTCCGGCGAGCGGGCGGACGAGGGATATCTCGTCATCGGCCGGGCCGCGAGCGTGCTCTCCGGCAGGGTGTCCTACGCGTTCGGCTTCGAGGGGCCCGCGTTGACCGTGGACACGGCGTGCTCGTCCTCGCTCGTCGCCCTGCATACCGCGGCCGCCGCTCTGCGGGCCGGCGAGATCGGCCTGGCGCTGGTCGCGGGCGTGTCCATCATGTCGAGCCCGGAGGGCCTGCTCGGTTTCTCCCGGCAGCGTGGCCTCGCCGCCGACGGCCGGTGCAAGGCCTACGCGGACGCCGCGGACGGCTTCGGGATGGCCGAGGGCGTGGGCGTTCTGCTGGTGGAGCGGTTGTCGGACGCGCGTCGCCACGGCCGCCGGGTGTTGGCGGTGGTGCGTGGTTCGGCGGTGAATCAGGATGGTGCGTCGAATGGTCTGACGGCGCCGAGTGGCCGGTCGCAGGAGCGGGTGATCCGGGCGGCGTTGGCGGATGCGGGGTTGACGACGGCTGATGTGGATGTGGTGGAGGGGCACGGCACGGGGACGACGCTGGGCGACCCGATCGAGGCCCAGGCGCTGCTGGCCACCTACGGCCGGCGGCCGGCGGACCGGCCGGTGCTGCTCGGGTCGGTGAAGTCGAACATCGGGCACACCCAGGCGGCCGCCGGGGTGGCCGGGATCATCAAGATGGTTCAGGCGCTGGACCATGCGGTGGTCCCGAAGACGCTGCACGTGGATCGGCCGTCGGGGCATGTGGACTGGTCGGCGGGTGCGGTGTCGCTGGTGACGGAGCCGGTGGCGTGGCCGGAGACGGGCCGGCCGCGGCGGGCGGCCGTGTCGTCGTTCGGGGTGAGCGGGACGAACGCCCATGTGATCATCGAACAGGCCCCGGTCGCATCGACCGAACCGGCTGAAACAGAGGCACCGGCCGCACCGGGTGAATCAGAGGTACCCGCCGGACCGGTCGTTCCGGTCGTGCTGTCGGCGGCGTCCCGGGAGGCTCTGCGCGGGCAGGCCGGGCGGCTGGCGGAATTCGTCCGGACCAGGACCGACGTCCCGGTGGCCGCGGTCGCCGCGACGCTGCTGACCCGCGCGCGGCTCGGCCAGCGCGCGGTCGCGGTGGCCGCGGAGCGCGGCGAGCTCGTCGCCGGCCTGGAGGCGCTGGCCGGTGATCTTCCTGACCCGGCCGTGGTCTCCGGGGCGGCGAGCCCCCGGGGCAGGGGCCCGGTCTTCGTGTTCCCGGGCCAGGGCGCGCAGTGGGTGGGCATGGGCGCCGGCCTGCTGTCGGGTCCCTCGGTGCCGTCGTCGGCGTTGTCGTCGGTGTTCCGGGAGACGGTGGACGAGGTCGCCGGGGCGCTGGCGGGGCTGGTGGACTGGTCGCTCGTGGACGTCCTGCGGGGGGAGGGGCCGGACGGGGCGCTGGAGAGGGTGGAGGTGGTCCAGCCGGCGTCGTTCGCGGTGGCCCTGGGTCTGGCGCGGGTGTGGCGGGAACTGGGGGTCACCCCGGGCGCGGTGGTGGGCCACTCGCAGGGAGAAGTGGCGGCGGCGTGCGTGGCGGGAGCGTTGGGCACGGCCGACGCGGTACGGGTGGTGGTGGCCCGCAGCCGGGTGGTGGGCGCGCGGCTGGCCGGCCGTGGCGGGATGGTGTCGGTGTCCCTGCCCGCGGCGGAACTGGCTGGTCTGCTGCCACCGGGGGTGGAGGTGGCCGCGGTCAACGGCCCGGGAACGACCGTGATCTCGGGCGCCTCCGCGGCGTTGGCCGAGCTGGTGGCGGCGCTGGAGGTGCGGGGCGTGCGGGCGCGGTCGGTGGCGGTCGACTACGCGTCGCACTCCGCCCAGGTGGACGCCGTGGCCGAGGAGCTGGCGGAGCTGCTGGCGGGGGTGCGGCCGGAGTCGCCCCGGATCCCGTTCTTCTCCACGGTGGAGGGCCGCTGGATCGCGGGAGCGGAGCTGACAGGCGACTACTGGGTCCGCAACCTGCGGCGGACGGTGGGCTTCGCCCAGGCGGTCGGAGTCCTGGCGGGCGAGGGGTTCCGCTCGTTCGTCGAGGTCGGTGCCCATCCGGTGCTGGTGCCCTCGATCGGTGAGGTGCTGGAGGAAGCCGGGTTCGGTGACACGGCGGTGGTGGGATCGTTGCGCCGGGGCGAAGGCGGCCCCGAGCGGCTCCTGCGCTCCGCGGCCGAGCTGTTCGTGGCCGGCGTCCCCGTCGACTGGACGAAGGCGTTCCCCGCCGCCGCGCCGCGGGCCGCCGGCCGGCTCGGCGCGGCGGCGGAGCTGCCGACGTACGCCTTCCAGCACGAGCGTTACTGGCTCGCGCCGGGAGCACCCGGTTCCGGTGACGTGACCGCCGCCGGGCTCGACGCGACCGGTCATCCTCTGCTCGGCGCCGCGGTCGACCTCCCCGGCTCGGCGCCCGACGCGGCCGAGGTGGCGTTCACCGCCCGGCTGTCGGCGCGGACCCATCCCTGGCTGGCCGATCACGCGGTGCGCGGCGTGCGGCTGCTGCCGGCCACGGCGTGGATCGAGATCGGGTTGCACGCGGGAGACCGCGTCGGCCACCCCGTACTCGACGAGCTGTTGATCGAGGCGCCGCTCGCGGTTCCGGCCGAGGGCTCGGTCACCCTGCGGGTGATCGTGGACGGGCCGGACGCCGATGGTCGGCGCCCCGTGCGGCTGTACGCCCGCCCGGACGGCGCCGCCGCGCCCGGTGACGGCGACGGCGACGGGACCGAAGGCACCGGCACCCGGTGGACCCGCCACGGCACGGGGCTGCTGTCGGCCGAGGTCACCGAGCCCGGACACGGCTACGAGGCATGGCCCCCGGCCGATGCCCGCCCGGTGGACCTCGCAGACTTCTACCCGCGGCTGGCCGACCGGGGATACGACTACGGCCCGGCGTTCACGGGGCTGCGCGCCGCCTGGACGCGGGGCCGGGAGGTCTTCGCCGAGGTGGAGCTGCCGGCCGCCGAGGCGTCCGCCGAGCCCCCCGGCGCGTACGGTCTGCACCCCGCGCTGCTGGACGCCGCCCTGCAGGCGACGAACCTCGGCGCGGTGCCCGCCGCCGAGGAGGGGCACGTCCTGCTGCCCTTCGCCTGGAGCGGCATCCGTCGCTTCTCCTCGGGCGTGACAGCCCTGCGCGTGCACGCCACGCCGAGTGATCTCGCCGCCGCCCCCGGGTCGCACGGGGTGAGCGTCCGGATGTCCGACCGCGGCGGTGCGCCCGTCGCCGAGATCGGCTCCCTGGTGCTGCGCGCGACGCCGCTGGCGCAGCTCGACCGGCTCGACCGTTCGGCCGGCAGTGGTGGGGCGGGGACCGCCGAGGCGCTGTTCCGGGTGGAATGGGTCGGCGTACCGACCGGCCCGGCCGGTACGCCGCTCGGGAGACCGGCGGTGTCCCCGGCGGCGGGCGCGGAGCCGCCGGAGGCGGACGTTCTCGACGTCACCGGCCGCGCGAGCGTTGACCCGACCGCCGTCCGCGCGCTGGTCGCCGACGTCCTGGAGGCCCTCCAGAAGCGGCTCGCGCCGGCCGGGGGTGCGCCGGCGGTGACCGCCCCCGGCCACGGCTGGCGGGTCCCGGACGGGCCCCTGGTGATCCTCACCGACGATCCCGCGGGTGAGCCCGCCTCGGCTGCGGTGTGGGGCCTGGTCCGCTCGGCGCAGGCCGAGCATCCAGGGCGGTTCGTCCTGCTCGGCGGTGCGCCGGAGGAGTCCCGGGCCGTGCTGCCCACCGTGCTGGCGAGCGGCGAACCGCAGGCGGTCGTGCGGGATGGGCAGGTGCTGGTGCCCCGCCTGGCTCGCGCGGCGCGGCCCTCGGCCGACACGTCTGCTCCGGACGGTGCCTCGCCGCTCAGCGGCATGTCGCCGGTGGACGGCACCACGCTGGTCACGGGTGGCACGGGAACCCTGGGAGCGATCGTCGCGCGAGAGCTGGTGCGTACGCACGGTGTCCGGCACCTGGTGTTGCTCAGCCGCACCGGCGCGGCCACGCCGGGCGCCCCCGAGCTGGTCGCGGAGCTCCGTCACGCCGGTGCCGCGGTCGAGGTGGTCGCCGCCGACGCGGCGGACCGCGAGGCGGTGCGGGCCCTGCTGGCGGACATCCCGCCCGCGCACCCACTGACCGCGGTCGTCCATGTGGCCGGGGTGGTCGACGACGGCCTGGTCACCTCACTGGACCGGGGACGGCTCGACTCCGTCTTCCGGCCGAAGGCCGACGCCGCCTGGAACCTGCACGAGCTGACCGCTGAGCTCGGTCTCGCCGCCTTCGTGCTCTTCTCCTCCGCCGCCGGCGCCTTCGGCGGCGCGGGGCAGGGCAACTACGCCGCGGCGAACGGCTACCTCGACGCGCTCGCCGAGTACCGCGCCGGCCTCGGACTGCCCGCGGTGGCGGTGGCCTGGGGCCTGTGGGAGCGGGCGAGCAGCCTGACGGCGAGCCTGACACCGGCCGACCGCGACCGGATGGCGCGGGGCGGTGTCCGCGGCCTGTCCGACGCCGAGGGCGCCGCGTTCTTCGGCGCGGCGCTGCGGTCGCCGGACGCGGTGCTGGTCGCCGCCGCGGTCGACGTGCCGGCGTTGCGGCGGCGCGCGTCGGCCGGCGGGCTGCCGCCGCTGCTGCGCGGACTGGTTCCCGCGCCGGTACCGGCCGCGGACTCGGCGGCCCCGGACAGCCCCGGCGGTATCACCGGTACCGGCAGCGCCGGCGCCGGCTCAGCCTCGGGTCAGCCGGGGCGGGCGTTGGCCCGGCGACTCGCCGGCCAGGCGGAGCCGGAGCGCCGGCGCGTCCTGCTCGATGTCGTCCGTGCCCACACCGCGACGGTCCTCGCACACCGGTCGGGGAACGCGGTGGGTGTCGGCCAGACGTTCCAGGAGCTCGGGTTCGACTCGTTGACCGGCGTCGAACTGCGCAACCGGCTCGCCGCGGCGGTGGGGGTGCGGCTGGCCGCGACGATGGTCTTCGACCATCCCACCCCCGCCGCGCTCGCCGAGCACCTGCTCCGTCTGCTCGACCTGGACGGTCCGGACGACCCGGACAGCCATCACGGCCTGGACGGCCCCGGTACTCCGGCGGTGCGGAACTCCTCGGTGCTCGACCAGCTCGCCCGTCTGGAACGGGTCCTGACCGGCGCCACGGACGCCCGGATCGCCGTCCCGGACGAGGTGGCCGCCCGGCTGCGGGCGCTCGCGGCATCGCTGGGCCCCCGGCGCGACGACGGCGCCGGTCTCGACCTGACCTCCGCGACGGACGACGAGATGTTCGAGCTGCTCGACCGCGGCCTCGGTTCCTGAGGTCAGTCCTTCCCGATAGCTCCGTACGCCCCCGTAAGTCCCGAGCAAGCCCTTCCACCCGAGGGAGGAGTCACCATGCCCGCCGACAGCACCCGCACGGCCGACACCCGCACGGCCAGCAGCAACTCCGCCGACAACAACTCCGCCGACAACGCCGCCGAGAACCGCGGTGCCGAACTCCGCAATGGAACAGCGAGTGACGACCGGCTGCGCGAATACCTGCGCCGGGCCCTCGCCGAACTGCAGCAGAGCCGGCGCCAGGTCCTCGACCTGGAGAACGCCCGGCACGAGCCGGTGGCGATCGTGGGTATGGCGTGTCGGTTGCCGGGTGGGGTGGTGTCGGCGGAGGGGTTGTGGGATGTGGTGGCGGGTGGGGTGGATGCGGTGTCGGGTTTTCCGTCGGATCGTGGGTGGGATCTCGCGGGTTTGGCGGGGGACGGTGTTGGTGGCGTGGGTGGCGTGGGTGGCGTGGGCCGGGTGGGCCGGGTGGGTTCGTCGGTGGCGGGTTCGGGTGGTTTTCTGCGGGATGTGGCGGTGTTTGATGCGGGTTTGTTCGGGGTTTCGCCGCGGGAGGCGTTGGCGATGGATCCGCAGCAGCGGTTGTTGTTGGAGGTGTCGTGGGAGGTGTTGGAGCGGGCCGGGATTGATCCTGGTTCGTTGCGGGGGGAGCCGGTGGGTGTCTTCACCGGCCTGATGTTCCATGACTACTCCCATCACGTGGAACGCCTGCCCGCCGGTCTGGAGGGCTATTTCGGAATCGGGAACTCGGGCAGTGTGGCGTCGGGTCGGGTGGCGTATTCGTTTGGTTTTGAGGGGCCTGCTCTGACGGTGGACACGGCGTGTTCGTCGTCGTTGGTGGCGTTGCATCTTGCGGTGGGGTCGTTGCGGTCGGGTGAGTGTTCTCTTGCGTTGGCGGGTGGGGTGGCGGTGATGGCGACGCCGGAGGTGTTCGTGGATTTCTCGCGGCAGGGTGGTCTTGCCGTGGATGGCCGGTGCAAGGCGTACGCGGACTCCGCCGACGGCACCGGTCTCGCCGAAGGTGTTTCGATGCTTCTGCTGGAGCGGTTGTCGGACGCGGAGCGCAATGGTCATCGGGTGTTGGCGGTGGTGCGTGGTTCGGCGGTGAATCAGGATGGTGCGTCGAATGGTCTGACGGCGCCGAGTGGCCGGTCGCAGGAGCGGGTGATCCGGGCGGCGTTGGCGGATGCGGGGTTGACGACGGCTGATGTGGATGTGGTGGAGGGGCATGGGACGGGGACGCGTCTCGGCGACCCGATCGAGGCCCAGGCCGTGCTCGCCACCTACGGCCAGGGCCGTGACGAGGGACGTCCGGTGTTGTTGGGGTCGTTGAAGTCGAACATCGGGCACACGCAGGCCGCCGCGGGTGCCGCGGCGGTCATCAAGACGGTGCAGGCGCTGCGGCACGGCGTCGTCCCGAAGACGCTGCACGTGGATCGGCCGTCGGGGCATGTGGACTGGTCGGCGGGTGCGGTGTCGCTGGTGACGGAGCCGGTGGTGTGGCCGGAGACGGGCCGGCCGCGGCGGGCGGGTGTGTCGTCGTTCGGGGTGAGCGGGACGAACGCCCATGTGATCATCGAACAGGCCCCGGCCGATCCGGCCGACGTCGCCGCGGCCACGGCCATCGAGGACGCCCGCGTTCCCCTGGTGCTGTCGGCGGCGTCACCGACAGCTCTCGGTGACCAGGCCCGGCGGCTGGAGCGGTTCCTCGCGGACCGGCCGGAGATCACGCTCCCGGAGGTCGGGCGAGCCCTGGCTCAGGGCCGCGCGAGGCTGTCCCATCGCGGGGCCGTCGTAGCCGGCAGCCGGGACGACGCCCTGACCGCGCTGCGCGCGCTGAGTGACGGGCTTCCCGATCCAGCGGTGCTCTCCGGGATCGCGGACGTCGGCGGCACCGCGGGCCCGGTTTTTGTTTTTCCGGGTCAGGGGGCGCAGTGGGTGGGTATGGGTGCGGGTTTGTTGGGGGGTTCTTCGCGGTTGTCGGAGGTGTTTCGGGGGGTGGTGGAGGAGGTTTCTGGGGTGTTGGCGGGGTTGGTGGACTGGTCGTTGGTGGATGTGTTGCGGGGGGTGGGGTCGGATGGGGTGTTGGAGAGGGTGGAGGTGGTGCAGCCGGCGTCGTTCGCGGTGGGTTTGGGGTTGGTGCGGGTGTGGGGTGAGTTGGGGGTGGTTCCGGGTGCGGTGCTGGGTCATTCCCAGGGTGAGGTGGTGGCGGCGTGTGTGGCGGGGGCTTTGGGGGTGGGTGATGCGGTGCGGGTTGTGGTGGGTCGTAGTCGGGTGGTGGCGGAGAGGTTGTCGGGTCGGGGTGGGATGGTGTCGGTGTTCCTGCCGGTGGATGAGGTTGTGGGGTTGTTGCCGGTGGGGGTTGAGGTGGCGGCGGTGAATGGTCCGGGGGTGACGGTGGTGTCGGGTGAGCGGGCTGGTCTGGTGGAGTTGGTGGGGGTGTTGGAGGGTCGGGGTGTGCGGGTGCGGTGGGTGGCGGTGGATTATGCGTCGCATTCGTCGCAGGTGGATGGGGTGGCGGGGGAGTTGCGGGAGTTGTTGGCGGGGGTGCGGTCGGTGGTGCCTCGGGTTCCGTTTTTTTCGACGGTGGAGGGTCGGTGGGTGTCGGGGGCGGGGGAGTTGGAGGGGGATTACTGGTTTCGGAATCTGCGGTCGAGGGTGGGGTTCGCGGGTGCGGTGGGGGTGTTGGCGGGGGAGGGGTTCCGGTCGTTTGTGGAGGTGGGGGCGCATCCGGTGTTGGTGGGGGCGGTGGGTGAGGTGTTGGAGGAGGTGGGGGTGTCGGATGCGGTGGTGGTGGGGTCGTTGCGGCGTGGTGAGGGGGGTGGTGGGCGTGTTCTGCGGTCGGCGGCGGAGTTGTTCGTGCGTGGGGTTCGGGTGGACTGGTCCGGGGTGTTCGACGGGCGTGGGGGGGTCGCGGTGGGTGTGGGTGTGGGGCCTGACCTGCCGACCTATCCGTTCCAGCACGAGCGCTACTGGCTGGACGCCGGCGCCGGCGGCCCCGGTGACGTGACCGCCGCCGGCCTGGACGCCGCTGACCACCCCTTCCTGGGCGCGGCCCTCGAACTGGCGGGTGGTGCGCCGACGGTCCTCACCGGGCGGGTCGCACTGCGGGAACAGCCCTGGCTCGTCGATCACGCCGTCGCGGGCACCGTCCTCCTCCCTGGCGCGGCCGTGGTGGAGCTGGCGCTGCGTGCCGGCGCGCAGACGGGCTACGAGGATCTCGACGAGCTCGTGATCGAGGCCCCGCTCGCTCTGCCCGATCCGGGCGACGTCCGGCTCCAGGTACAGGTCGGTGAGGTGGACGAGACCGGCCGCCGCCCGGTGTCGGTCCACTCGCGCCGTGCCGGCGTCGAGGGGCCGTGGATCCGCCATGCGGCCGGTCATCTCGTCGCCCGGACTCGCGAGGACGACATCCAGGAGCCCGGCACGACATCCGCGCGACGGGGAGCGGAACCGGGGATGTGGCCGCCCGCTGGCGCGCGCAGCCTTCCGGTGGAAGAGTTCTATCGCCGGCTTGCGGAAGGCGGTTACCGCTACGGCCCGGCGTTCCAGGGGGTCGAGGCGCTGTGGGTGCGTGACCGGGAGGTGTTCGCCGAGGTCGCGCTCCCGCCGGAGCTGCACGCCGAGGCCGGCCGGTACGCGCTGCATCCGGCGCTGCTCGACGCGGCGCTGCAGGCGACCAGCACGGCCGGGCTCACCGCGTCCGAACCGGGGCACCTCCTGCTGCCGTTCGCCTGGACGGGTGTCACGGTGCGTGTCGCCGGTGCGGCGCGGCTTCGGGTCCGGGCGGTCCCGGCCGGTGGGGACGGCTTCGCCCTCACACTCCTCGGCGCGGTCGACTCGGCCGCGGAGACGGAGACGGTGGTGGCCACCGTGGAATCCCTGGTGCTGCGGGCGGTCGCGGCCGATCAGCTCGCGAGTCCGGAAGATCGCGGGCTGGACTCGTTGTTCCGGCTCGCGTGGACGCCCCTCCGGCCGCCCTCGGCGGCGGCGGTGCTGCCGTCGGGAGAGGTTTCGCCCGACCCGGCTGTCGACGCCGCCGGCGACCAGGCCTGGGACGCACGGGTGCTCGATCTGACCGGGGAGCCACCGGCCGTGGATCCCACCGCGGCCCGAGCCCTCACGGCCCGCGCACTCGACTGGCTGCGCGACCGGCTGACCGACCCGGCGACGGGTCAGGCGACCGCCGGTTCGCCGGCCGAGTCGCCGGCCGGGTCGCCGCTGGTGGTGCTGACCCGGCGCGCCGTCGGTCTGCCGCCTTCCGCGTCGATCGACGACGTCGTCGATCCCGGCGCGGCCGCGGTCTGGGGCCTGGTGCGTGCCGCTCAGGCCGAGCACCCCGGCCGGATCCTCCTGGTCGACACCGACACCGACACCGACACCGTGGCTGTGGCCGGCAGCGGCAGCGTGTCCGACGCCGACGTGCCGGGCCTCGGACGGCTGGTCGCCGCCGCGGCCGCCGCGGACGAGCCGCAGCTCGCGATCCGGTCGGGCCGCGCGTTCGTGCCGAGGCTCGTCCCGGCCGCGGTGGCGCCCGCGCCGACCGGCCGGGCCGCCGGCTCCCGTCCCGTGCTCGCGGACGGGACGACGCTGATCACCGGAGGTACCGGGACGCTGGGCGCGCTGGTGGCCCGGCACCTCGTCCGGGCGCACGGCGTGCGCGACGTCGTCCTGCTCAGCCGGCGCGGACCGGCCGCGCCGGGAGCGGACGAGCTGGTTGCGGAGCTGGCCGGGGCCGGCGCGCGGGTGCGGATGGTCGCCGCCGACGCCGCCGACCGCGAGGCGCTCGCGGCGGTGCTCGCCGATATCCCGGCCGAACGCCCACTGACCGGTGTCGTGCATGTGGCGGGCGTCCTCGACGACGGGGTGCTGGCGGCGCAGACCGCGGCTCGGCTCGAGGGGGTGTTCCGGCCGAAGGCGGACGCCGCCTGGAACCTGCACCGCCTGACCACCGGGCTGGATCTGGCGGCCTTCGTGCTGTTCTCGTCGGGGGCCGGTGTGTTCGGCGGCGCCGGGCAGGCGAACTACGCGGCCGCCAACGGCTATCTGGACGGCCTGGCGCGACTGCGCCGCGGCCTCGGCCTGCCGGCGGTGTCGGTCGCGTGGGGGCTGTGGGCGCGGGCGAGCGGCCTGACCTCGCACCTGGACCAGGCCGGTCGCGGCCGGCTCGGCCGCGAGGGTCTCCGGCCGCTGCCCGACGATGAGGCGCTCGCTCTCTTCGACGCCGCGCTGGCAGCCGGCACATCCCCGGCACCGGGCGACGGACTGCTCGTGGCCAACGGTCTCGACCATGCCGTGCTGCGGGAACAACTGGCCGAGGGCCGGCTGCCCGCGCTGCTGCGGGACGTCGCGCGCGCCCTGCCCGCCGCGCCGGCCCGCCGCGTGCCCCGGCTCGCCCTGCGCGAGCGGCTGGCGGGGCTCGACCAGGTGGAGCGCGACCGGTTCCTGGTTCGTCTCGTGCGTGGTCACGCAGCCACCGTGCTGGGACATCGCGGGGTCGAGAACGTGGGCCCGACCCGGGCGTTCCGTGAGCTCGGGGTGGACTCGCTGGCCGCCGTCGAGCTGCGGAACCGGCTCTCGGCGGAGGCCGGGGTCCGGCTTCCCGCGACGCTCGTCTTCGACCATCCGACACCGGTGGCGCTCGCGGAACGGCTCGCGGCCGAACTGGCGCCACAGGAGCCGGACATCGCGTTCGAGACGCCCGAGCCCGAGCCCGAACCCGCCGGCCACGCTGACGGCGCCGGCCAGGCCGGCACGACGGATGAGGCGAGTCTGATCGCCGCGATGGACGCCGAAGGGCTGGTCGCGCGGGCGCTGGGTCGCACCGCCTGATCCCGCGTTCCCTCCCACCGCCCGGTTCCCGCCCAGCACCCGCCCCCGAAGCACCGGAGAGTCACATGGCGACGTCCCATGACACGCTCGTCGAGGCACTGCGCGCCTCGCTGCTGGAGAACGAGCGGCTGCAACGGGAGAACGACGGACTGCGCAGGGAGAACGTCCAGCTCTCCGAGCCCACCCGTCAGACGCCCGTCCGGGAGCCCGTCGCAATCGTCGGTGCCGGCTGTCGGCTGCCGGGCGGGGTCACCTCTCCCGACGATCTGTGGCGACTGGTGGACGAGGGCAGGGAGGGCCTCTCGCCGTTCCCCACCGACCGTGGCTGGGACCTCGAAAAGCTGTTCGACCCCGACCCGACCCGCCCCGGGACGTCCTACGTGCGGACCGGCGGGTTCCTGGACGCGGCGGCGTTCGACGCCGGGTTCTTCGGCATCGCCCCGCGTGAGGCCCTCGCGATGGACCCCCAGCAGCGGCTGATGCTCGAAGTGTCCTGGGAGGCGGTCGAACGGGCCGGGATCGACCCGACATCCCTGCGCGGCCGGCGGGTCGGCGTGTACACGGGCGTGATGTACCACGACTACGCGACCGGCGTGACCGACGTCCCGCCGGAGCTGGAGGGGCTGCTCGGGACGGGGAACTCCGGCAGCGTGGTCTCCGGGCGGGTCTCCTATCTGCTCGGTCTCGAGGGACCGTCGGTCACCGTCGACACGGCCTGCTCGTCCTCCCTGGTCGCCGTCCACCTGGCGCTGCGGGCGCTGCGGGCCGGTGAGATCGAGCTTGCCCTGGTCGGCGGGGTGGCGGTGATGGCCCAGCCGGGTCCGTTCGTCGAGTTCTCCCGCCAGCGGGGGCTCGCGCCCGACGGCAGGTGCCGGTCGTTCGCGGCGGGCGCCGACGGCACGGGATGGTCCGAGGGCGCCGTGGTGCTGGTCCTCGAGCGACTGGACGACGCCCACCGCGACGGACGTCGCGTGCGCGCGCTGGTGCGCGGCTCGGCGGTGAACTCCGACGGGGCGTCCAACGGCCTGACCGCCCCGAACGGCCCGGCGCAGCAGCGGGTGATCCGCCAGGCGCTCGCCGACGCGGACCTGACCACCCAGGACGTGGACGTCGTCGAGGGCCACGGGACGGGTACGCCGCTCGGCGACCCGATCGAGGCCCAGGCGCTGCTGGCAACCTACGGACGCAGGCCGGCACAGCATCCGCTGTGGCTCGGGTCACTGAAGTCGAACATCGGCCACACCCAGGCGGCGGCCGGGGTGGCCGGCATCCTCAAGATCGTGGCGGCGCTGGAGCACGCCGAACTGCCCCGGACACTGCACGCCGACGTCCCGTCGGACCAGGTCGACTGGGAGTCGGGCGCGGTCCGCCTGCTGAGCGAGGCACGGCCGTGGCCCGCGCGTGACCGGCCGCGCCGCGCCGCGGTCTCGTCCTTCGGCGTGAGCGGCACCAACGCGCACGTCATCCTGGAGCAGGCACCTGAGCCACCGCCCGGCGCCGGTGAACCACCGCCCGGCGTGCCCTCGACCGCCGGCGAACTCCCTGACGGGGACGGGAGACCGGCGGGAGCCGGAGCCGCACCGGCCGCCTGGGTCGTCAGCGCCGCGAGCCGGACGGCGCTGCGGGTCCTCGCCAGGCGGGTGGAAACGGCTCTGCATGAACAGCCGCACGTGCCGGTCGACGCCGCCGGCGCCGCGTTGCGCACGAGCCGGGCGACGCTGCGCCACCGCGCCGTGGTGATCGCCGAGGACCGGGAGTCCGGCCTCGCGGGCCTGGCGGCGGCGGCCGCCGGTGAGCCGGCGGCGAACCTGGTGACCGGTTCGGCGGACGTCGACGGCCAGACCGTCTTCGTCTTCGCCGGCCAGGGCGGCCAGTGGGCGGGGATGGGCGCCGAGCTGCTCGACGCCTCGCCCGTCTTCGCCGAAGAGGTGGCGCTGGCGGGCCGCGCGCTCGCCCGGCATGTCGGCTGGTCGGTGGAGGACGTGCTGCGCCAGGTGCCGGGCGCACCCTCGCTCGACCGGGTGGACGTCGTCCAGCCGGCTTCCTTCGCCGTGGCGGCCGGGCTGGTCCGGCTGTGGGAGTCGGTCGGGGTCCGCCCGGACGCGGTGGTCGGCCACTCGCAGGGCGAGATCGCCGCCGCCTACACGGCGGGGGCGCTGAGCCTCGCCGACGCCGCCGCGGTGGTCGCACTGCGCAGCCAGGCGATCGCCGGCGGGCTCACCGGCCGGGGCGGGATGGCGGCCGTGGCGCTGCCGGTTCCCGCGGTCGCCGAACGGCTCGCGCCGTTCGCTGACCAGGTCGAGCTCGCCGCCGTGAACGGCCCGGCGTCGGTCGTCCTCGCCGGCGAGCCCGCCGCGCTCGACGAACTGGTGGCCGCCTTCGAGAGCGAGGGGATCCGGGCCCGCCGGATCCCGGTGGACTACGCCTCGCACAGCCGGCAGGTCGAACGGATCTCCGGTGTCCTCATCCAGGCGCTCGCCGGTCTCGACCCGCGCCCGCCGCGGGTGCCGTTCTTCTCGACCGTCGACGCGAAGTGGGTGGAGGACGCCGAGCTCGACGGCGGGTACTGGTACCGCAACCTGCGGTGCCCGGTCCGGTTCGCGTCCGCCACGCGGAGCCTGCTCGACGGCGGCTACCGGGTGTTCCTCGAGGTGAGCACCCACCCGGTGCTCGCGCCCGCCATCGCGGAGACGGTGGACCAGTGGGACGGGCCGCCGGTCGCCGTGCTGGAGTCCCTGCGCCGCGACGACGGCGGTCCGGACCGCTTCACCCGCTCCGCCGCGGCGGCGTTCGTACGCGGGGTCACGGTCGACCTCGCGGGGGCGTCGCACGCCGCCGCCCACGACGGGCTGGCCGGCACCGCCGACGGGCCGGCCGGCACCGGCGACCGGCCCGTGCCGTCAGGCGGCGGCGCGGTCGAGCTACCTACGTATCCGTTCCAGCGCAGGCGCTACTGGCTCGCTTCGACCGGCGCGGGCCGGCCGTCCGGCACGCCTCGTCCGGGTGGCCGCGGCGGTGGGTTGGAAGTCGACTCCGGAGATGACCACATGACCGGTGACGTGACGCGAGACATCTCGGCCCGGCTACCGGCAGGTTCGGAAGCGGGCGCGGCGCAGGATGCGGAGCCTGAGCCCGCGGGGTCCGAGAACGCTGGGCCTGGGGACTCAGGGCTTGAGAACGCGGAGACGGACGACGCCGGGCAGGAGTTTCGCGCCCGTCTCGCCGAGCTGCCCACCGCCGAGCGGCCTGCCCGGCTCATCGAGCTGGTCCGGGCGCAGGCCGCCGCGGTGCTAGGTCACGCCGACACCGACGAGGTCGGCCCGGACAGCGCGTTCTTCGACATCGGGTTCAGCTCGCTGACCGCCGTCGAGCTGCGTAACCGTCTCGCGGCGGCGACCGGCCTCACGCTGCCCGCGATGTTGCTGTTCGACCACGCGGTGCCCCGCGAGGTCGCCGCGTACCTGCTGGACCGGCTGGAGGTCGAGACCCGTGTTTGACGTCGAGGCGTACCTGAAGGCGCTCGACCACCGTGGCCCGGCCGACGCGAGCCCTGAGACGCTGCGCCGCCTGCACCACGCCCACCTGCGGACCGTGCCCTACGACAGCGAGCTGAACTCCACCCGCGGCACGGACCTGTGGAAGGGCGTCGACATCGACGCCGACGCCGTGTTCGACGCGGTGGTCCTCGGCGGCCGTGGCGGGGTGTGTTACGAGCTCAACGGCCTGTTCCGGCGCCTGCTGGCCGAGCTCGGATTCGAGACCGGCGTGTACGCGGCGGCCATCCGGCAGGTCGACGGATCCTTCGGGCCGGACCTGGAGCACATCTTCACCTTCGTCCGCCTGGACGACGAGGTGCTCCTCGTCGACGTCGGCTTCGTGGGGCCGTCCTACCTGGAGCCGCTGCTGCTCGGCACGCAGGAACAGCGGCAGTTCGGCACGTCCTTCCGCATCGTCGGCAGCGAGGGCTACCACGTCCTGCAGCGGCGCGGTCAGCGCGGCGACTGGGCCGCCGTGTACCGGTTCCGGCCGGTACCGCGCGACCTCGCTGACTGGTCGGCCCCGTCAGAGGAGCTCACCGCCTTCGCCCGGGCGCTGGCGGGAGCGGGGACGCTCGTGCGCGGCCGGGCGACCCTCTCCGGGCAGCGGATCCTGATCGGCAAGCGGCTGGTGACCGTCGACAACGGGCACGAGGCCATGCGGGTGCTCACCGACCCGGCCGAGCACGCCCGCGTGCTCGCCGACATCCTCCGCCGCCCGCCGGCACCCGCCACCGCGCCCACCGGCGACGCCCGGTGACCGCGCCCGAGCCGGCCGAGGTCGAGGCCGAGGTCGAGGCCGAGGCTGAGGCCATGGCCGACGTCGTCGTCGTCGGCTACGGGCCGGTCGGCCAGGTAACGGCGATTCTGCTGGCGCGGCGCGGCTGGCGGGTCACAGTCCTGGAGCGATGGCCCCGGCCGTACCCGATGCCGCGCGCGGTCTCCTTCGACGGCGAGTCGGCCCGCATCCTCGCCGCGGCCGGCGTCGGCCCGGCGATGACCGAGTTCGGTGAGCCGTCCCGCGACTACACCTGGCGCAACGCCGCGGGTGACGTGCTGCTGCACGTCGACGTCCCCGAGCGCGGGCGTTCCGGCTGGCCGGACTCGACGTCGATGTACCAGCCGGCACTGGAGGAGGCGCTCGCGGAGCGGGGCTCCCGACTGCCGGGCCTGCGGGTGCTGCGCGGGCACCGGGTGGTCGCGCTGACCGAACGGGACGGCCACGTCGAGCTGACGGCCGTCCTCGACGGCTCGCCGCCGGACCGCACCCTACGCCTCCGCGCCCGTTGGGTGGTGGGCTGCGACGGCGCGAACAGCTTCGTGCGGACGAGCCTGGGCGTGGAGACCACCGACTTCGCCTACTTCAACGACTGGCTGACCTGTGACGTGGTCCTGCGCGAACCGGCGGTGCACAGGCCCAACAACCTCCAGATCTGCGACCCGACCCGGCCCCGCACGGCCGTGTCCGCCGGGCCGGGGCACCGGCGGTGGGAGTTCATGCGGCTACCCGGGGAACCGGCCGAGGAGTTCGGCCGGACGGAGTCGGCGTGGCGGCTGCTCGGTCTGTTCGGCCTGCACCCGGGCAACGCCACACTGGAACGGCACGCCGTCTACACGTTCCAGGCCAGGTACGTCGACCGCTGGCGGGTGGGGCGGGTGCTGCTCGCCGGGGACGCCGCGCACCTGATGCCGCCGTTCGCCGGGCAGGGCATGTGCTCGGGCTTCCGCGACGCGGCGAATCTCTCCTGGAAGCTCGACCTGGTGCTCGCCGGAACCGCCCCGGCTGAGCTGCTGGACACCTACACCCTGGAGCGGCGGGCGCACGTCCAGCACGCGATCGGCATGTCGATGGACCTCGGGCGGGTGATCTGCGAGACCGACCCGGCCGCGGCCCGGGACCGGGACGAGGTCATGATCGCGGTGCGTGCCCGGGGGCTGCGGGAGGACCGCGCGCAGTCCGCCGTCGAGCCGCTGACCGCCGGGTTCCTGCGCGGCGGGGCCGCCGCACACGGCGGTGGCCCCCAGCGTCCCCCGCAGCCTTCCCGCCCGGGGCGTCCGGGGCCGCCGTCGGTTCCGGTGGGTGACCTCGTGCCGCAGGGACGAGTTCGGGTCGGTGACCGCACCGGGCTGTTCGACGAGTTCGTCGAGCCCGGGTTCGTCCTGCTGGCCACCTGGCCGGCCGGCGGGCATCTCCATCTCCGCCCCGAGACGGACGCCGCTTTTGCGCTTCTGGGCGGACGGGTGGTCAATGTTGTCCCCGCCACCGATGAGGAGCCTCCTGCCGTCGTGGCCGGGAGCGCGGACGCGAGCGCAAGAATCACCGTCGTCGACGTCGACGACGTCTATCTCCGCTATCTCGCCCTCGCCGGCGCCGATGCCGTTCTGGTGCGGCCGGACTTCTACCTCTTCGGCCGTGTCCCGGCGGCGGCACCGCCGGCCGCGGACACCCGGGCCGGCGGTACAGCGGTACAGCGGTCGGATTCCGTCGAGGAACTCGTCGGTGACCTGCTGGCCGCGCTCGACGCCCCGATTCCCGTCGGGAAGCATTAGCTGTTCCGTCCTGGACGGGCCGGGCTCGTCGGGGAAGGGTGCGCCATGGGCTCCCGGGCCGGCAGGAAACGTCCCCGCCAGGAGCATGCGCGGAGCCGTATCCATGCCCCCCACCTGTGCAATGGGGTGAGAATGGGTCCGCAGTTCCCGGCCGGTGGGCCGCGCCCGGCGACGATGGACGGAACCGCCGTGCTCAGCGTCCGCCATGTCCCAGATCCCCCAGTCGGTAATTCGGACATCTGCACCCGGTCGACGTCTCAGTCCGTGGATTTCGCCGGATCACCGAGGTAATCACCGCAGGAATATTGTCCACCCGCCGGTCGCGGCGCGGGCGAAGCCCCGTGTCATGGACAAAACGAGAGGCCGTCAGTGGCACTGGTTGAACGTGACGACATTCTCCGTCAGCTCGACCTTCTCCTGGCGGAATGTACGGCGGGAAGCGGCCGCGTCGTATTGATCGACGGCCCGGTCGGCACCGGTAAGACGGAGCTCGTCCGCTACTGCGGCACCCGGGCCGCCGGCAGCGGCGTGACAGTCCGCGCCGCGACCTGCGCCCGTGCCGAACACGTCCTCCCGCTCGGAGTGGTCGGCCAGCTCCTGCGCGGCCTGCCGGCGGGCGACGGCGAGACCGGCGCCGGCACCGTCTGCACCGGTCCCGACGGTGCGGCCGACCCGGACACCGCCCGTGGCACGGACACACTGTGCGAGGAGGCGACCCAGGACGGGTGCCGAGGCCGCGAGGCGCGGGCGGACGGGGCGGGCCGGGCGGCCCGCATCGCGGAGCTCCTCGACGTCGGTGCCGCGATCGCCGGCAGGCTGGGGCCGGATCCGGATCGCGAACTGGCCCAGATCCACCAGGAACTCACGCTCCTCATCCTCGACCTCAGCAAGCGCGGTCCCGTCCTGCTGTGCATCGACGACGTGCAGTACGCGGACGTCCCCTCCCTGCACTTCCTGCTGCACCTCGTGCGCCGGCTCGGATCGGCGCGCATCGCCGTGCTGCTCGCCGGTGATCTGGCTTCGCACCCGCTGGACCTGCCGTTCCGCGCGGAGCTCGTCCGGGCGCCCGAGTTCCGGTCACTGCGGGTCGGCCCGCTCTCGCCCGCCGGCTCCCGCGACCTCCTCGCCGCGGCCACGCCGGTCACTCCGAACCCTTCTGCCACAGACCCGTACCAGGTCACGGGGGGCAATCCACTGCTGCTGACCGCGCTGGTGCAGGACGACCGCGGGTTCGGCCAGCCCGGTCCGGAGGTCTTCGGTCTGGCCCTGCTGAGCTGTCTGCACCGCGGTGAGCCCGTCGCGGTCCAGGTGGCCCGGGCCCTGGCGGTGCTGGAGACGCCGGTGCCCGACGGGGTCGTCGCGCCGGACACCGCGACGCTGGCGGGGATGATCGGCGCGGACGTCCCCGCCGCGGCACGCGCCCTCGACGCCATGAATGCCGCCGGGCTCCTCGATGACGGCCGCTTCCGCCACAAGGTCGCCCGGGACGCGGTGCTGGGCGATCTGACGGCGTCCGAGCGGACTGATCTGCACCGGCGGGCGGCGCGGCTTCGCCACCAGCAGGGCGCGCCGGCGGCGACCGTGGCGGCACACCTCGTCGAGGGCAACGACGTGCAGCCCCCGTGGGGAACCGGCGTACTCGTCGAGGCGGCCGAGCAGGCGCTGCTCGACGGGCGGCCCGAGCGGGCCGCCGCCTGCCTGAGGCTCGCGGCCCGGTCCGCCGCCGGTGAGCGGGAACGCGCCGCGATCCGGGCCCGGCTCGCGCATGCCGAGTGGCAGACGAGCCCGGCGGCGGCCGCGCGCCATCTCTCCCCGCTGGTGAGCGCTGCCCACGCCGGCCTGCTGGAACAGCGGACCAACGCGGCCCTGGTACGTCAGCTGCTGTGGCACGGACGCTCGGCCGAGGCCGAGGATCTGCTCGCCCGGATGCGTGCCGTGGCCCAGGCGGAGCCCGAGGACGACGCGGCCGAGGTGCACGACCTGGAGGTCTGGCTCGCCACCGTCCATCCGCCGCTGGCTCGCCGCCGGCGTGGGCCGGCCGCGGGCAGCGCGGTGCCGGCGGCACCGGCGGCGGACTCGTGGCTGCGGTCAGCGGCGCTGCTCGCCGACGCGGTGGCCGCGGGCGGTCACCGGACGGGGCGCGAGCCGGGGCCCTCCGGCATCACCGGCGCTGGTGTGGCCGGCACCGGCCCGGTGGGGTCCGGTCTCGTCGGGGCGGACCGGGCCGAGAGTGCCCTGCGCGATCTGCACCTGGCGCGAGCCGATCCGTGGGCCGGTGAGGTGGCGCTGCTCGCCCTGCTGTTGCTGACCAGGGCTCCGCGCATGGACGCCGCGGTCGCCTGGTGCGAGCGCGTCCTGGCCGATCCCGACCTGGAGGACCAGACCGCGCGGGCGATGGCGACGGCGGTGCGTGGCACCCTCGCGCTCGAGCAGGGCGATCTGGCGGTCGCCGCCGACCACGCCCGTGCCGCGCTGCGTCGCCTGCCGGCCAAGGCGTGGGGAGTCGCGATCGGCCTGCCGCTGGGCACCCTGGTACTGGCCGCCACCCGGACCGGGGACCTGGAGGAGGCGGCGAGGCAGCTCGTCCAGACCGTGCCCGAGGAGATGGTCGCCAGTCGCTACGGACTGGACTACCTGCACGCCCGTGGCCACTACCATCTCGCCGCGAACCACGCCCACGCCGCGCTCGCCGACTTCCTGGCCTGCGGTGACCTCATCCGCGGCTGGGGCCTCGACGCGGCGGCTCTCGTCCCGTGGCGCATCGGCGCCGCCGAGGCGTGGCTGCGGCTGGGAAACGTGGACCAGGCCCGCCAACTGGCCCAGGAACAACTGAGCCGGCCCGGTGCCACTCGGGTCCGCGGTCTGTCCCTGCGCCTGCTCGCCGCCGCCAGCCCGCCCGGGCGCCGGCTTCAGCCGCTCACCGAGGCGCTCGAGCTCCTCGAGGCCACCGGGGACCGGCTCGGGCAGGCCTACGTCCTGGCGGACCTGAGCCGCGTCCACGATCATCTCGACCAGCGGCGGCGGGCGCGGCTGCTGCTGCGGCGGGCGCTGCACATCGCCACGATGTGCGGTGCGCGACCGCTCGCCCAGGAGCTCCTCGCGATCTCCGGCGACGGCAGAGCTGTCTTCGGGCTCGGTGCCGACCAGGAGATGATCACCGGCCTGACGGACTCGGAGCGGCGGGTGGCGTCACTGGCGGTGATGGGCTACACGAACCGGGAGATCGCGCTGCGGCTCTACGTCACGCCGAGCACGGTCGAGCAGCACCTGACCCGGGTCTACCGAAAGCTCAACGTCAAACGCCGTCAGGACCTCCCCGCCGACCTGTGGACGGACGCCACCCACACCGGTTGACCCGGCCGGCCCGGCCGGCCCGGCCGACCTGGCTGACCCGGCAGACCCGGCGCGCGGGACGTCCCGCGCGCCGCACCCATCAGACACCTCATGGAGGGATCTTCATGGCGCATCCCACGAGCGCGCTCGCGGCAGAGGTCGGGAAGTTCTACGACCACCTCACGACCTACCAGACCGCGCAGGACGAGGATCTCAACTTCCACTTCGGCTACTGGGACGTGCCGCCCGACGGCACCCCGCCCGCCCCCGGCACGGACGTCGCCGAACTCGAGGCGGCGGCCGAGCGCCTCACCGAGTTGATGATCGAGAAGATCCGGGTCCGGACCGGGGACCGGGTGCTCGACGTGGGATCGGGCTCCGGCATCCCCGCCGTCCGCCTGACCCGGGCTACCGGAGCTTCGGTCGTCGGGATCTCGATCAGCCGGGAGCAGGTGCGGCGCTCGACCGACCGGGCGCGCGACGAGAACCTCTCCGACCGGCTGGAGTTCGAGTACGCCGACGCCGCGGAGCTTCCCTTCGGTCCGGATTCCTTCGACGCCGCCTGGGCGCTGGAATCCATCATTCACGTCCCCGACCGCGCCCAGGTGCTGCGGGAGATCGCCCGGGTCATCCGGCCGGGCGGCCGTTTCGTCGCCACCGACATCTTCGAGCGGTCGCCGGTCCCGGACGAGAAGCGGCACGCGGTCGACAGCTTCTATTCCGGTCTGCTGCTCGGTCCGAGTGTTCGGTTCGACGACTATCCGGCGCTGCTGCGCGGGGCGGGGCTGCGCCCGCTGGAACTCATCGATGTCAGCGACCAGGTGATCGCGCGGTCGTTCCAGCTGCTCGCCGAGCGGATCCGCCGGGACAAGGAGAACCTCGACGACCTGCTCGGCGACGAGCTGTACCAGCGTCTCGCCAGCACGGGTGTGGACGGGCTCCGTGAGATCGGCTACCTCGTCGTGGTGGCCGAGCGTCCGACCGAGTAACGACCCGCCCGGCGAAAGAGGGGGTTCTTAGGGGAGTTTTCCGGCCGTCGGCCGGTGCCACCATTCTGCAATGTCCCCTTTTTCTCGTCCGCGGCTTTCCGGGAACGCCCGGACCATGTGGGCGTATCCGTTCAGGGCTGAACCACCGGGGCGGCGGCCCCGCCGGCGGGCGCGGCTCGTCCGCGCCACCGCGGCGGCCGTCGCGGCCGGTCTGCTCGGCAGCGCCGTGACCGCCTCGCCGGCCCTCGCGGCCGCACCGCCCGAGACGGCCGCACCGCCCGAGACTGCGGCGGCCTCCGAGACAGCCGCGGCGGCCGAGACGGCCGGTTCCCCGCGGGTGACCGTCACCGACGTGGGAGCGCCGGACCGGCTGGCCACGAACCTGTTCCCCGAGGACCTCAACGACGCAGGCGTCGTCACGGGCTACGGCCTGCTCGGCGGCCCGCAGCCCTTCCAGGCGTTCACCTGGGCCGACGGCACGCTCACCCTGCTGAACGCGCCGAGCGCCGACCCGGGGGCGTTCAGCTTCCCGGTCGCGCTGAACAACCACGGCCAGGTCGTCGGCTTCACCACCGTCGGCGGGACGGCGCACTCGCTGCGCTGGGACGGCGCGGACCCGACCGACATCTCCGCCGCCGGCGGGAACAGCCACCCGCTCGCCGTCAACGACGCCGGCCAGGTTCTGCTGACCGAGGGCGGCGCCGCGGCGCTGTGGACCGCCGGCAGCCGGGTCGCGGTCGCGCCGTTCCCGGTCACGAACGCCGTGGGCCTCAACGGTTCGGGGCAGGTGTTCGGCACCGGCCGGGCCGCGGGCGCCGACGCCACCGACCGCGCCTTCGTCTGGACGCCGACCGCGACCACCGACATCGGTCCGTTCGGGCTCACCACCACCACGACCGACCTCAACGACAGCGGCCAGCTGATCGGGTACGGCGCCTTGGCGCAGAGCCCCAACCGCACCCATTCCTTCGTCTGGACCCCCGCGCGGGCCGGCCGGCCGGCTGCCCTCACCGACCTGGGCACCCTGGCCAACCTGGAGACCGAGGCGCGCGACATCAGCAACTCCGGCCACATCGTCGGGCGCAGCGGCACCCGCTCCGGCTGGCACGCCGTGCGCTGGCAGGGCGGCCGTCTCGTCGACCTCGGTGTCCTGCCCGGCGGGACGTCCAGCGAGGCGCTCGCCGTCAACGAGACCGGACAGGCTGCCGGCTGGGGCATCGCTGGCGACGGGCGGCCACATGCCATCCTCTGGAAAAGGGACCGCCCGATCGACCTCGGGGTGCCCGCCGGTTTCACCCAGAGCTTCGCAATAGACATCAACGCCGCTGGCAGGGTGCTCGGCTACGCGATCGACGAGACGGGCGGCGTCCACAGCTTCGTCTGGACGGTGACCGGCGGATGACCGACCCGGACAGCGCCGCCTCGCCGGACGGATCGGCGCCGCAGGGATACGGCCCCGGCCGGGGCCCCGGCGCGCTCGCGCTCACCGACGGTGAGCTGAGCCGGATCCTCGCCACCCACCAGATGGGCGCGCTCGCGTCGAACAAGCGGGACGGCCATCCGCACCTGTCGACGGTCGCCTACAGCTGGGACCCCACGGAACGCACGATCCGGATCAGCACCACCGAGGACCGGCTGAAGGTGCGCCTGCTGCGGCGTGACCCGCGCGCGGCGCTGTACGTGACCGCGCCCGACTACCTGTCGTTCGCGGTGGCCCAGGGCACGGTCGAGCTCTCCGCGGTGAGCTCGGTGCCGGGCGATCCCGCCGGGCGCGAGCTGCTCGCCCTGCAGCCACCGTTCGCCGACCCGGCGCTGGAGGCCGAGTTCCTGCGGAACATGGCGGCCGACCGCCGGCTGGTCATCCGGCTGCGCGTCGGCCGGCTGTACGGCACGGCGCTCGACAGTCCCGCGCCACCCGCCTGACCTTCACGGCCGCGCCCTCCCGCCGACCGGCCAGGCGATAAGACAGGGGAGTCACAGGGGTGACCGGGTGGGTTCCCCCGCTGGTACGTTCCGGAAATGGGTGTGACACTCGACGACAAAACACGGTCGTGGCTGGACGCGCAGAACCTCCCGGTCATCGCAACGGTGAACGACGACGGAAGTCCGCACTCCTCGATAATCCTGGTGAAACGGGACGAGGACGATCAGCTGTATTTCGTGACCCACGTCGGCCGGCGCACGGAACGGAACATCTCCCGTGACCCGCGGGTCAACCTGTCGCTCTACCCCCGGGACGACCCCTACACCTCGGTGGAGATCCGCGGGGTGGCCGAGGTGCTCGACATCGACGGGAACAAGCTGGCCGACGAACTCACCCTGAAGTATCTCGACGAGCTGCACGACGTCGACGACAACACCCGGGTGGCCATCCGGTTCACCCCGCAGAAGGTGATTCACTTCCCCGACCCGAAGAACCCGCCGCCGCGCCCCCGCCCGCAGCAGTAGGGTCGGCACCGGTAACGGGTGTGAACGGAGCGGGAACACACTTCCGGAGAATGGTCCCGAGATGACGCGCTATCTGTTCGGGCGGTTCCTGCAGGGGGCCTTCGTTCTCTGGGCCGCGTTCACGCTCTCGTTCGTCGTGCTGTACGCGCTGCCGAGCGATCCGGCGGCGATCATGATCGGGCCGAGTAACTCCCTCACCCCGGCCGAGCTCGCGGCCCGCCGGCACGAGCTCGGCCTGGACCGGTCCCTGTTCGCGCAGTACTTCGGGCGGCTGGGCGACCTCCTCCACGGCGACCTGGGCCGGTCGGTGCAGTCCGGTCAGCCGGTGCGGGAGCTGATCGGGGACGCCCTGCCGCAGACCGCCGCCATCACGGGGCTCGGCCTGGTGGTCGGGGTGGCGCTCGGCGTGGGTCTCGCGGTCGCGGCGACGCTGACCCACCGGCGCTGGCTGCGCCAGACGCTGCTCACCCTCCCCCCACTCGGCGTGGCCGTCCCGAGCTTCCTCGTCGGGCTCCTGCTGCTGCAGTGGTTCTCGTTTCGGTGGCAGCTGTTCCCGGCCATCGGCAACAGCGGCTGGCGCAGCCTGGTGCTCCCCGCCGTCACGATCTCGCTGCAGCCCGCCGCCCTGATCGCGCAGCTGCTGGCGCGGAGCCTGGACAACGAGCTGCGGCAGAACTACGTCGACCTGGCCAGGGCGAAGGGCGCCGGACCGGCGCGGGTGAACGTCCGGCACGCGCTGCGCAACGCCGCGCTGCCGGCGCTGACCATCGCCGGCATCCTGGTCGGCGGACTGCTGGCCGGCGCGATCGTGGTGGAGGTCGTGTTCTCCCGCAACGGCCTCGGCCGGATCTCCCAGGCCGCGGTCGACAGCCAGGATCTGCCGGTGGTGCAGGGCGTGGTCCTGCTCGGCTCGGCGGTCTTCGTCGCCGTCAACCTTCTCGTCGATCTGCTCTATCCGCTGCTCGACCCCCGCATCGCCCGGGACGGGAGCGCGGCCCGCCGCGCTCCGGAGGCGGTCGCGGTCGGTCCGGCCCCGTCCGTAACGTGATCCCCGGAGGTCTCCGAAGGTGAAGTTCATCGGCCTGTCGGCACTCGCGCACTCGCCGGACCTGGAGACCGGCCGGTTGCCGTCGGAAACCGAGGTCGTGCGCCGCGCGGTCGAGACGGCTGTCCTGTTCGAGGAGCTGGGATTCGACGGCTTCGGGTTCGGTGAGCGTCACCACCCGCCGTTCCTGTCGACGTCCCCGACCGTCCTGCTGGGCCACATCGCCGCGCTGACGTCCCGGATCCGCCTGTTCACCGGCGTCACGCTGCTGTCGGTGCTCGACCCGGTCCGCGTCGCGGAGGACTACGCGACCATCGACCACCTCTCCGGCGGCCGGGTCGAGTTGATCATCGGCAAGGGTTCCGGCCCCAAGCAGGCGGAGCTGTTCGGGCTGACCCGCGACCAGCAGCGCGACGCCCTCAACGAGAAGTTCCGCCTCCTGCACCGGTTGTGGACCGAGCGTGACGTGAGCTGGCGCGGCACCACCCGCCCGCCACTGGACCGGGTGACCACGCTGCCCCGGCCGGTGCCCCGCCCCGGCGGTGCCCGGCCGCGCATCTGGCACGGCGGTGGCACGTCCCCCGACTCGGTCGACCTCGCCGCAGAGTTCGGCGATCCGGTGATGTTCTCCAACGCGTCCGCGCCGACGGAGAAGTACACCTGGCTGTCCGATCACTACACGCAGCGCTGGGAGGCCTACGGCCGCGACCCGGCCGCGCTCTACACCGGCGCGGGGACGACCGCCTACTACAGCGCGCCCACCTCCCAGCAGGCGCTGGCCGACTTCCGGCCGATCTTCGAGGCGCGGCTGCGGGCCCAGAGCGGCATCGGCATGCCGCCGGACTTCCCGACCCTGGAGGACTTCGTCGAGAGCAGCTCGGCCCTCATCGGCAGCCCCGCGCAGGTCATCGAGAAGGTCGAGCGCGACGCGAGCCTGCTCGGGAACAGCGCGCTGATCTTCAGCGTGGAGGCCGAGGGGCTCAGCCACGACCAGCGCCGGGCCAGTTTCGAGCTGTTCGCCACCGACATCGCGCCCACGCTGCGGACCTCCGTCCCCGACCCGCCGTGGCCCGCCCAGTGACCGCGGGCCCGCGGTGACCTCCGCCCCGCGGACTCCGCGGATCCCGACTGCGCGGGCCCTGAAGGCCCCGCGGGGCGGCGCGGTCGGGGGATACCGCGTCGCGGTGGACGTCGGCGGGACCTTCACCGACCTCGTCCTGCGCCGCCCGGACGGGACGGAGGCCGTCCACAAGACGAGCTCGACGCCGGGGGACCCGGCTCGGGCCGTCGTCGCCGGGCTCACCGGGCTGGCCGCCGCCGAGAGGCTGGCGCCGCACGAACTGCTCGGCCGCACCGAAACCATCGTCCACGGCACGACGATCACCACCAACGCCCTGATCACCGGATCGGGCGCGTGCACGGGGCTGGTCACGACCGCCGGTCTGCGCGATGTGCTCCCGGCCCGGCAGGGCAGCCGCGAGGACCAGTTCGCCTCGAAGTCCGCCCCACCGCCGTCTCTGGTGCCCCGCCGTCTCGTCATCCCCGTCCGCGAGCGGGTGGACCGGACGGGCGCCGTGGTGATGCCACTGGACGAGTCCGACGTGCGCCGCGCGGCCGGTCGGCTGCGCGCCGCCGGGGTGGAGGCCGTGGCGGTGAGCTTCGTCTTCTCCTATCTGTTCGACGGGCATGAGCGGCAGGCCGCGGCGATCCTCGCGCAGGAGCTGCCGGGGGTGTTCGTCACCACGGCATCCCGGCTCGTCCCGCAGGTGCGGATGTTCGAGCGGACCACGACCACCGCGCTCAACGCCTACGTGGGTCCTGTCCTGCGCGACTACCTCGACGGGCTCGCCGACCGGCTGGCGGAGCTCGGATACGGCGGCCGGGTCCTGATCATGCAGTCGAACGGTGGTGTCGTCGGGCTGGAGCAGGCCGCCGACCGTGCCGTCGAGACACTGCTCTCCGGGCCGGCGGGAGCGCCGGCGGCGGTCGCCGAGATCGTGCGTACCCTCGGCACGCGGGCGGCATGCGCCGGTGCGGGCGGCACCGGCGGCGCGGGCGGCACCGGCGGCGCGGCCGGCGTCGACGGCGCGGGCCCGCCGACGCGACCGCCCGACACCATCACGATCGACATGGGCGGGACGAGCTTCGAGGCCAGCCTGGCCCGCGGCGGGCGCACCGAGACCACCAGCAACGGCTCGCTGGCCGGGCATCCCGTCTGCCTGCCCGCCCTGGACATCAGCACCATCGGCGCGGGCGGCGGGTCGGTGGCCTGGGTGACCGCGGGCGGGCTGCCGAGGGTCGGCCCGCGCAGCGCCGGGGCGGTGCCGGGGCCCGCGGGCTACGGCCGTGGCGGCACCGAGCCGACCGTGACCGACGCCGACCTGCTCCTCGGCTACCTCGACCCGGACGGCTTCAGCGGCGGGATCGCGCTCTCGCGGGACGCGGCTGTCCGGGCTGTCGGTGGGCTCGCCGAGCGACTCGGGATCAGGGGCTCCGCCGGCCGGCATCCTGACACCGCGGTGACTGACGCGGCAGTGATCGACACGGGCGTGATCGACGATGCGGTGATCGAGGCGGCGGCCGGTGTGCACCGCGCGGT